>NZ_JANZMJ010000037.1:0-57317 GCF_025175645.1 Peribacillus aracenensis | reverse complement strand
GCTAATCTCAGGGAGCAAGCTCCCGTCGATTCGCTCGACTTGCATGTATTAGGCACGCCGCCAGCGTTCGTCCTGAGCCAGGATCAAACTCTCCGAAGAAATGTTTGACTTGCTCATTTGCTTTTTTGATAGTGTGTGCTCACTTAAAATTTAACGTTGGCGCTTTGTTTTGTTCAGTTTTCAAAGAGCAATATCTTTCTAAACAGCTTATTTATAATAACATTTTCATTACCGTGAGTCAACAACTTTTTTTAAAACTTTTTAAAAGTTTGTAATCTGTTTGCAACTCGTTCGTAACGACAGATATAAATATAACACCATTACGTTAACTGTGCAATACTTTTTTAAAAGTTTTTTTGAGATAATCTTATTTTTCTTTCGAGCCCTCGAATCCATTCTATTGAAAGACATGAAATTATAATAAAAAAACAAAAACCGAATGGGACATACCAGGATCATGAGCTACGCCCAATGATCCCAGCCATCCGAATTCGGCCTGAAATCATTATTCATTTTGCTTATATTAGCGATGTCTCATCAACGGGAATAACAGGACGTCACGTATAGACGGAGAATTGGTCAATAGCATAACCAAACGGTCAACACCAATTCCAAGTCCGCCAGTTGGCGGCATTCCATATTCTAACGCCTCCAAGAAATCTTCATCCATTTCATGGGCTTCATCATTACCTTGCTCTCGCTCTTTTAATTGAGCTTCAAAGCGTTGACGTTGATCAATAGGATCATTTAGCTCCGTGAAGGCATTTGCATGCTCCCTACCTACTATGAATAACTCAAAACGATCTGTGAATCGGGAATCTTCCGGATTTTTCTTTGCCAAAGGTGAGATTTCCACTGGATGGCCATAGATGAATGTAGGTTGAATCAACTTATCTTCTACCTTCTGTTCAAAGAATTCATTTACGATATGGCCGAACTCCATGGATTCCTTAACTTCAATCCCATTTTCTTTAGCAAGCTGCTGGGCTTCTTCTTTACTCATTTGAGTCCAGAAGTCCACACCAGTATATTCTTTTACAGCATCAACCATGTGAAGTCGTTTCCATTCCGGCTTTAACTCTATCTCATACTCCCCATACTGGATGGTAGTTGTCCCCAGAACTTCTTGAGCGATATGGGCAATCAGGTTTTCCGTTAAACTCATGATATCTTGGTAATCTGCATATGCCTCATATAATTCAATCAATGTGAATTCAGGATTGTGTCTTGTAGATACGCCTTCATTTCTGAAAACCCGGCCAATTTCATAAACTTTCTCCAATCCGCCGACGATTAAGCGTTTTAGATGAAGTTCGATGGCAATCCTTAAATTCAAAGGCATATCCAAGGCATTATGGTGAGTAAGGAAAGGTCGTGCTGCAGCTCCACCAGCAACAGAGTGCAGTAGAGGCGTTTCCACTTCAAGGTATCCGTGATCATCCAAATACCGTCTCATGGCTTGTACAATACGACTGCGCATGATCAATGTGTTTTTACTTTCCTCATTTGTAATTAAATCGACATAACGCTTCCGGTAACGCTCTTCAACATCCTTTAGGCCATGAAATTTATCAGGCAACGGACGAAGCGCTTTAGCAAGGAACACATATTCTTTAGCTTTTATGGAAAGTTCCCCGACTTTCGTTTTGAAAATAACGCCAGTTACCCCTACGATATCGCCAAGATCCGTTTGGTTGAAAATTTGGTAAGAATCTTCTCCTATGTTATCTAAACGGACGTAGATTTGGATTTGGCCACTAATATCCTGGATATGGGCAAATCCCGCTTTCCCTTTTCCACGCTTCGTCATGACACGGCCAGCGATCGTAACTTCAATTTCTTTTTCTTCAAGATCTTCTTTTTCTAATTCACCATAAGCACTGACTATCTCCTCAGTGTTATGTGTGCGCTCGAATCTGCTCCCGAAAGGGTCTTGTCCATTATCCATCATGGCCTGCATTTTATCGCGCCTTACCTGCAGTTGGTCATTCAATTCTTCATGACTCACGAAAATCATCTCCATCTTTATTAATAAATGCAATTATATAATTAATCAGAAATTCTTTTGCATACATATTTATTCTTACATAAAGTAAAGGAATTCAACAGCTTTTTATCTTAAAACATCGTTTATGTACATATAAAAACTGCCAGGATTACTGGCAGTTTAAGATAAGCGTATTATAGGAAAATAGGAAGGTAATGTCAAACATCAGACCATTTGGATATTTTGTTGCTTAGCTTCAATTTCATCAACGAGTCCATATAGAAGGCTAACAACATCTTCCCTTGTTTCACAAACATTAATCCCTTTACGTGCCTTAGCATTCCCTTTAACACCTTTTAAATACCAAGAAGCATGCTTGCGCATTTCACGAACAGCGACATTTTCATTTTTCAACGCGATTAGACGATCCATATGAAGCACGCAAACTTCCATCTTTTCACGAACAGAAGGTTCATCCATCAGTTGACCAGTTTCCAGATATTTCACAGTCCTGTAAATCATCCACGGGTTACCTAGAGCTGCACGGCCGATCATGACTCCATCAACACCCGTTTCCTTCAGCATTCTTTCCGCATCCTGTGGAGTTTCCACATCGCCGTTACCGATAAGTGGAATATTAATTGATTTCTTTACCTCACGGATGATGTCCCAGTTAGCTTTTCCTTCATACATTTGAACTCGTGTTCTGCCATGCATGGAAACAGCTTTGCCACCTCCGCGTTCAACAGCCTGGGCATTTTGAATCGCAAAAACGTGCTCATCATCCCAGCCTATGCGCATTTTCACCGTTACCGGCTTTTCAACAGCATCAACCACCGCTGAAACCATCTCATAAATTTTGTTTGGATCGAGAAGCCACTTTGCACCCGCATCACATTTAGTGATTTTAGGGACAGGGCAGCCCATGTTGATATCAATGATGTCAGCATTTGTATTTTTATCTACAAATTGTGCTGCTTCGACCAAAGATTTCTTTTCACCGCCAAAGATTTGCAGACTTAACGGCTTTTCTCTTTCATCTATATAAAGCATATTCATCGTTCTAGCATTTTGTAAAACGATTCCCTTGTCACTGACCATCTCCGCACAAACAAGGCCAGCACCAAATTCCTTGACGGTCAAGCGGAATGCCGAATTACAGACTCCCGCCATCGGTGCTAGCACTACCGGATTCTTCATTTCTATATTGCCTATTTTTAACACGGTGTGCCTCCTATAACATTCTTTCATTTATCCTCTGGTGGCTGAAGCTCCTCAATGGAAACATGAAGAATTTCCGCCACTTCCAGTAAAAATGCTTCTGAAGGGTTGCGGTTCCCTCGTTCGACTTCTCCCAACAAGGAAACAGAAACGCCTATTTCTTTCGCAAATCCTTCCTGGGTATAACCCTTTAACTTTCGAAAAGCGCGAATACGCCTTCCCCATTTTTCACCTTCCATAATCGAACTCCTTCTTTATCCGAAATCTGTTCAAGCAGGTCGCTCAAAGGTGCATACATTTGCGGAAGTGATATATCAGGGTCCACTTCCATTAAAGGCACGATAACAAAAGCCCTCTCGTGCATACGAGGGTGCGGGACTGAAAGAATCTCTGTCTCAATATTTTCATGATTATATAACAAAATGTCAAGGTCTAAAGTACGGGGACCCCACCTGATTTCCCTTTTTCTCCCTAATTCTTGTTCAATTTTCATACATGCGTGAAGTAATTTTTCCGGTTCTAAATCGGTTTTCACTTTTAGGACAGCATTTAAAAAACAGTCCTGATCTTCATATCCTATCGGGTCTGTTTCATATAAAGAAGAGCAGGCCACCAACTTGATATGCGGATTTTCAGACAATAACTGGAAAGCCCTTTGGAATGTTTCAAGGCGATCCCCTAAGTTCGAACCTATTGAAAGGTAAGCAATATTTACCACAATCAGCGTCCCCTAACAATCTCTATAGCAACCGAGTCATAATGACCTGCTATTGGAGGATCTGGTTTATAAACCTTCACGGTGCATGTCTCGATGGAAGAATATTTAATAAGTAGTTCAGAGGCAATTTTTTCAGCAACAGCCTCCACTAACTTAAAAGGTTCTCCCTCGACAACACTTTTACACACTTCATATAACTCACCATAGTTGATTGAGTCTTCAAGGTTGTCACTCTTCCCAGCCTTGGTTAAATCAGTCTGGACAATTAAATCCACCTTAAACCGCTGACCAAGCTTCGTTTCTTCCGGAAAAACTCCATGATAACCGTAAAACTCCATTTTATTCACATATATCTTATCCATTTCATTCACCTTTCACCTTTTCCTAATAGAGCATCCATCATCTTTGCAGTCCGTGCCATTTCCTTCACATCATGTACACGAACCATTTGACAGCCTTGTTGAATGCCATGGCAGATCGTGGCGGCTGTTCCTTCCATCCGCTCATCAGGCGGCAGGTCCAGAACATGTCCAATCATGGACTTCCTTGATGTTGCTAGCAGTACAGGATAACCTAAAGATACCAGCTTATCAAGATTCCTCATCATTTCCAAATTTAAATTTAAATCTTTCGCAAAGCCGATTCCCGGATCGAGAATGATGTTTTCATCCTTGACTCCCGCATCCTTAACCAACATGATGCTTTCGAATAAATCCTGAAGTACATCTCGCACAAAATGTCCATAACTCATATTATCCCTGTTATGCATCAAGATAATAGGCACCTTATATTCCGCAGCAACCTTTGACATCAAGGAATCGGCCTTACCTCCCCAAATGTCATTTAATATATGGGCACCTGCTTTTACAGCCGCTTCGGCTACTCTTGATTTATACGTATCGACCGATATTGGTACCTCAATATTACGGGATATGGCTTCAATAATCGGGGCGACTCTCTCTATTTCCTCTTCATCCGATATCCTCTCATAGTTAGGACGGGTGGACTCCCCGCCTACATCCAATAAATCAGCTCCGTCGTTGACCATTCGTTCGGCATGCTTCAAAGCGGCATCTATCCGATTATATTTCCCGCCATCCGAAAAGGAGTCCGGCGTAACATTCAAAATACCCATAATTAAGGTTCTATTACTGTAATCCAAATCAAATGAACCGCATTTTATTTTTGACGCTCCAGCTAATGACATCCAACGTTCTCCTTCGCCTAAAGAAATCTATATATACGAGTTTACCCATTTACATAGGCATAGTGCAAGTTCCATGAAGATTTGGGAAGCTTCTGCAGACTTTACTACAAAAAGAAAAGCAAAGCCCCTAAGGAAGGAACTTCGCTTCTAATTTTTAGTGTCTTGTCTTACTCAAAGTTATATAATGGCGTACTTAAGTAGCGTTCACCATTACTTGGTATGATAGCTAGTACCTTTTTGCCTTTCCCCAGCTTGTCAGCCACTTTAATGGCAGCTGCAATTGCGCCACCAGAAGAAATTCCACCAAGGATTCCTTCCTCTTTAGCCGCACGGCGGGCATAATCAAACGATTCCTCTGTATTGACTTGAATGATTTCGTCATAGAGATCAGTATTCAAAATACTTGGGACGAAGCCTGCACCGATTCCTTGGATTTTATGAGGCCCTGGAGCCCCACCCGATAATACCGGAGAGTCCGCAGGCTCAACAGCGTAAATCTTAATGTCAGGGTATTTTTCACGCAGGACTTCACCAGCACCTGTTATCGTTCCGCCAGTACCGATTCCGGCAACGAATGCATCCAGACCTTCATCACCAAAGGCTTCAACGATTTCAGGTCCTGTAGTGTTCCGATGAACTTCAGGGTTGGCTACATTCTCGAATTGCTGTGGAATGAAGTAACCTTTTTCTTTAGACAGCTCAGTCGCCTTTGAAATTGCACCCTTCATTCCTTCAGGTCCAGGAGTAAGAACTAATTCTGCACCATAAGCACGAAGCAAGTTACGGCGTTCCAAACTCATCGTCTCCGGCATAACCAGAATTGATTTATAGCCCTTTGCCGCAGCTACCATCGCAAGTCCTATTCCAGTGTTTCCGCTTGTAGGTTCAATGATCGTATCACCTGGCTTAAGGGTACCATTTTTTTCTGCCGCTTCGATCATCGCAAGGGCGATACGGTCTTTTACACTACTGCCTGGGTTAAAATACTCAAGTTTCAGATAGATATCTGCACTGTTTTCATTTTGAAGCTTGTTTAACTTCACAATAGGTGTTTGTCCAATTAAATCGATTACAGAATTAGCTATACGTGCCATTTTCTCCACTCCTTATCATCTTAATACCGAGTATGTTTATTGGTTTTATAAATTTAAAGTTACCAGTTTTTATAGTTCATTGTCAATGATTATATACTATATTCTAAATTTTCTCACACAACCATCGACCTACTTTTGTTCTTTCGATCCATAAAACCACTCTACATCAAATTCGTCCCAGAAAATTTTCCCTGAGACCGGTGCCTGAATCTGTTCAAGAGCTATTTGGCGTTGAATCTTGTCTTTAACCTCATCATATTCATACTGCTTGCCCTTTATTCTTTCATGCAGATAGATAATGGCCCACCCTTCTTCCGTTTGAATCGGATCACTCCACTTTTTTACCTTCAAATTCTCGGCAGCAGTAATGTATTCCTTGGAGACTTTCTCGTTATCCTGGGATATATAACCCATGTCGCCTCCTTGGTTGGCAGTGAATTCATCAAGGGACTTTTCCATCGCTAAGACATCAAAGGGGACGCCTTTCTCCAGTTCACGTACGATTTGGTCCGCTTGCTTTTTTGTAGACGAGGTAATATGGGAAATATGGAAAGCAGTAGGGATTCTGTAGATATCCTTATTTTTATCATAATGATTCCGCATTGCCGTTTCGGAGACCGAAACGTCCTTGGTGAGGAGCTTCTCGAGGAGGAGACTCGATTGAATTTCCTGCCTCAGTTGATCGTTACTTTTATTAAGGTTCTGACCGGCAGTCCCATACATCGTTTTCATCATTTTAAGTTCCCGATCAAGCTCTTCATCCGAAATTTTCACTTTATATTTTTCAGCTGCCTGTTTCACGACCTCTTTATCGACCATTTCCTCAAGTACATCTTCCCCATATCTTTTTTCGAGCTCATTAATCCATGCGTCCCGGGAAATATCCTTAGATCCAACCTTTGCGGCCGTTTCTTCCCCGATGACGGATTTTGAAATGATTAGTGGTTTTATGACAAAGATAATGATAGTCAATAGGTTCAACAAGGCAAGGGCAGCAATAATCGCCCGAAGCTTTTGTTTTGGCAAACCCTTATCCCCCGTATATTAATTTTTGGTTTCTGCTTCTAGTTCCTCGAGATCTTCCTTCGAAAATTGGTAGGTCTGATTACAAAAATGACAATGTGCCTCCGCTTGTCCCTCTGTATCAATGATATCCCTAATCTCAGCTTGCCCTAGGCTAATCAATGCATTTGCAATTCTTTCCCTAGAACATTGACAGGAGAATTGGACATCCATTTTTTCTAATATATTCACATTGCCCTCACCTAAAATTTCGGTTAGGATTTCTTCAGGAGTCATCCCGCTTTGAATCATCTTAGAAACAGGAGTTATCGTGCTTAGTCGATTCTCGATTTTCGAAATCGTATCTTCCGAGGTACCCGGCATCAACTGGATGATGAATCCACCCGCTGCAAGGATTGAATTATCCGGATTCACCAGGACCCCAACCCCCACAGATGAAGGCACCTGTTCGGAAGTAACGAAGTAATATGTGAAATCTTCACCTAATTCTCCCGATACAAGCGGTACCTGACCTGAAAAGTAATCACGAAGACCGATATCTTTGACAACAGTCAACAATCCATCGGTACCCACCGCTTTCCTCACATCAAGCTTTCCTTGCTCATTCAAATCAAAATGGGTTTGCGGGTGAGTGACATATCCGCGGACTTCTCCCTTTGCATTGCTGTCGACCAGGATGGAACCGATCGGTCCTCCGCCCTCGATTTTAATCGTCAGCTTTTCTTCACCTTTTAACATTCCGCCCATCATGACACCTGCCGTCATCGCCCGTCCAAGGGCAGCTGAAGCAGTAGGCCATGTATAATGGCGCCGCTGGGCTTCTCCTACCGTGTCTGTTGTTGAAACAGCATATGCCCGAACCTGTCCCTCATAACCTAACGCCTTTATTAGATAATCTTTCATTTATTTTTGCTCCTTTCATGCTTTGTGTTACCTCTTCACTTGCTCGCGATTACGTTTATAAATCAACTGCAGCCCCTTCAAGGTCAAAAATGGCTCCACTACGTCAATCACAGTAGACTCATTGGCAATTAAGGTAGCCAATCCACCAGTTGCTATTACCGTTGGTTCTAGATTACTTTGCTCCTTAATTCGATTAACGATTCCTTCTACCTGTCCAACATACCCATACAAAATACCAGCCTGCATGGCGGACACCGTATTTTTCCCAATAATCCCTTCTGGCCGGCTGATTTCTATTCTTGGAAGTTTGGCCGCCTTTGAATAAAGTGCTTCAGTAGAAATATTTATACCCGGGGCAATGGCTCCGCCCATGTATTGTTTATCCTCATTTATATAGCAATATGTAGTTGCCGTGCCAAAGTCCACGATAATGAGAGGGCTTCCATATTCCTGAATGCCTGCAACAGCATTAACGATTCGGTCCGCACCCACCTCACGCGGATTTTCGTATTTAATATTCAATCCAGTTTTTATTCCAGGTCCAACTATAAGCGGTTTAATACCAAAGTATTTTTTGCACATTCGTTCAAGCGCAAACATAATTGGCGGAACTACCGAAGAAATGATGATTCCATCAAATTGATCAAACGAAAGATCTTCATGTTGCAGCAAAGACTTTATGACCATTCCATATTCATCTTCTGTCTTGTGACGGCTAGTCTCAATTCGCCAATGATATTTTAAAATATCTTCATCGTATACGCCTAGTACAGTATTCGTATTCCCAACATCCAATACAAAAATCATCGTTTCATCACTCCGGTAAATTATTCTCCAACATCATACCACACTGTTATTTACCACGCTATTAGTCGCACTTTTCGAAAGGTAACCCAGAAACTTCATCGTAATTAATTCAAGAGTGAAGAAAAGGGTATTTCCGAGGCGGAAATACCCTTTTGAATTCAGTCAACTTAAGACTTTTTATTGTCATCTTCGTTCGGGAAGGAAAGCGGCTGATCTTGAGGCGCACCTTCTTTGATTGGAGGAGTATTCAATCCTTCCTCCGTTATTTCAAGGTCCTCAGGTCCTCTCTTATCCAATGGATCTAATAGGGCCTCTTTTTCTTCCTTCTTCGTATTGATGTTCACCTTGACATTCTCATCAGTGGTTAAATTCCCATTAAGGGCTGTATAATCCCGTTCTGGCAATTTACCATTATGGAATAAACCTTTGATCTGTTCAGCATCAAGCGTTTCCACATCAAGCAAGGTTTTTGCAACCAAATCAAGTTTTTCACGATTTTCAGTAAGAATCGTCTTACATCTTTCGTAAGCTTCCTTGATGATACGTTGGATTTCAAGATCAATTTCATATGCTATTGCATCTGAATAGTTTTGATCATTGTTGAAATCCCGGCCTAGGAAGACCTGACCTTGTGAATTACCGAATTGAAGTGGTCCGAGTTTACTCATGCCATATTCCATAACCATGCTCCTAGCTATGCCCGTTGCACGTTGGAAATCGTTATGAGCACCGGTACTCACTTCTCCGAATGTGACTTCTTCGGCTACACGGCCACCCAATAGCCCTACGATTTTATCTTTAAGCTCAGGTTCCGTCATGAAGAAACGATCCTCTTTCGGCAGCATAACTGCATAACCGCCAGCTTGACCACGAGGGACAATCGTAACCTTATGAACGACTTCGGCATCATCCAGAACCAATCCAATAATGGTATGGCCTGCTTCATGCCACGCTACGATATTTCTTTCCTTTTTGGAAATGACACGGGTTTTCTTGGCAGGTCCAGCGATAACGCGATCCGAAGCTTCATCCAAATCGGACATGTCGATCTTCTTCTTATCTTGACGGGCAGCTACAAGCGCAGCTTCATTCAATAAGTTTTCAAGATCCGCACCAGAAAATCCTGGAGTACGCTGAGCTATCGCTTTCAAATCGACTGTTTCTGCTAATGGTTTATTGCGTGCATGCACTTTCAGAACTTCTTCACGGCCCTTAACATCAGGGCGCCCTACCGTTATTTGACGGTCAAAACGTCCTGGACGCAGTAATGCCGGATCCAATACATCAGCACGGTTAGTCGCAGCTATGATTATGATTCCTTCATTACCTCCGAAACCATCCATTTCCACCAGAAGTTGGTTCAATGTCTGTTCGCGTTCATCGTGACCGCCGCCAAGACCTGCGCCACGTTGACGTCCGACTGCATCAATTTCATCGATAAAGATGATACATGGTGCATTCTTCTTAGCATTTTCAAACAAATCACGAACACGGGATGCACCGACACCCACAAACATTTCAACAAAATCAGAACCACTGATTGAGAAGAAAGGAGTTCCGGCTTCACCAGCCACTGCTCGTGCAAGTAAAGTTTTACCTGTACCAGGAGGCCCAACTAAAAGTACCCCTTTAGGAATACGGGCTCCAAGCTCGGCAAATTTTCGAGGATCTTTCAAGAATTCAACAACCTCGACAAGTTCCTGCTTTTCTTCGTCCGCCCCGGCAACATCGTTGAAGCGTACTTTTTTCTTATCATCATTATACAATTTCGCCTTACTTTTCCCGAAGTTCATGACACGGCCGCCGCCGCCGCCCTGAGCTTGGTTAAGTAAAAAGAAGAAGAGAATAAAAATGATTACAAATGGAATGATGGAAGTGAAAAATGTCACCCAGCCACTTGTTTTTTCTGGAGGTTCAACAGTGATGATGTCCTTACCCAACTTGGTTACGGCATCATTGATTCTGCTTTGAGAATATTCACTGAAAGGCACGTACGTCACAAAGAATTTATTTTCCTCATAACCTTTGAGCTTTCCTGTGATTTCAAATACACTGCTTTCGGGCTGCATCGTCAGTGCAGTTACATCCCCATTCTCCAAATGCTTATAGAATTCATCTTGGGTCATTTTCTCCGTTGGTTCATTGTTATTATTAAAAATGCTTACAATCCCAATGATGACCAAAAAGATCAGTAAATAAAATATGGTATTACGGAAGATCCGATTCATCCCTTACCTCCTCCCACGGGTAAACAAACTATAGTAAATACTATCATACAAAATTAATGAATTACAATAATTTAACACCGCTGTTTTTATCTGGTCTTCTCTTTCAAACAAGTACGATTAATTCGAGTAAATTTCAGGCTTCAATATGCCAATATACGGGAGATTACGATACTTTTCCGCAAAATCAAGACCATATCCGACAACAAATGCATCCGGAACGATGAACCCGGCATAATCCGGAGTTATATCCGCTTTCCTGCCTGTTGGTTTATCCAATAATGTAACGATTTTAATTGATTTTGCTTTTCGATAACGGAAAAGTTCCGCAAGATAGCTAAGAGTCAAACCGCTGTCGATAATATCTTCGATGATTAAAATATCCCGGCCTTCAACTGATGTATCAAGATCTTTGATGATTTTCACTTCACCGGAAGATACAGTGGAGTTACCATAGCTTGAAACATCCATAAAGTCCATTTCAAGATGTGTATCCACACGCTTCAGTAGATCTGACATAAATGGCATGGCGCCTTTCAGCACTCCGATGGCCAATGGGAACTTACCTTGGTAATCAGCTTCAAGCTGCGCACCCAATTCCCTGATTTTTTTTTGAAGTTCTTCCTCTGATATTAAAACCTTTTCAATGTCGTTTTGCATGGTCATTGTAATTTATTGCCCCCCAAGAAGAATTAAGCTTTTTTATATTCTAAGTAGATTAAAGATTTTTCATCAGAAATTATATCCGGCTCAATATTCGATTTCTTTAAACCAGGTAGCCAAATGGCCGTTCCCGTTTGATCGATGATGACCGGCCACACATTTCTTTCTAGCATCGGGATCTTTTCATTAATAAAAATATCCTTTAACTTTTTAGTTCCACCCAATCCCTTGACGGCCATCCGTTCGCCTTCATTCCTGGTTCGGACTGTAAGAGGAAACTGAACAGCTGATTCGGGAAGAATAAAAGAATGATTTCCTCTAAGTACCGGAATTTCTTCTTTTATATAGTGCGCTTTAATCTTATATCCATTCGGAAGAATAGTCTCACCGGGAATTTGTAATTTAAGGGAATATTTAAGGCTTTTTTGCCGAAAAAATCTAAAAGTGCAAGCTTGATATGATTTTTCCGCAATAAGGCCCTCCGGAAGATGCAATTCTGCAGATGGTTGAGGATTTAAAAACAAAACTAAAAGTTGGTCAATATGTAATGCCGAAAGCGATGAAGGTCTCTCCAAATAAAGATAGTTTAATATTAGTTGAATCGCCCTTCTTTGTAAAGGTTTAGGCATCGCTAGAACCTTATCAATCTGAATAACCGCTTGATCTTTATCCTGTTGGATCCAAACCTCGGACATTTTGCTTGAAACCATGTTCAAAAAAAACTCTTCATCTTCATAAAGCTCTTCACTGAATCGTTGAAAATGCTCATGAACCTTCCTATTTTCTTTCTTTAAAAATGGAAGGACTTCATGTCTAAAACGATTTCTTGCATAGGCACCCGTTTCATTGCTCGGATCAAACCTTGGTTCAATATTATGAAGGCCCGCATATTCGATTATTTGGCTTTTCGTAATTTCAAGAAAAGGCCTGACCAGATTCCCGGTATGGAACCGTCTTTTTATAGGAATACCAGCTCTCGCCTTACCTGTCGCCCCTCTTGTTAAACGCATGAGCATCGTTTCTATTTGATCATCTCCATGATGCCCGAGGACAAGCGTGGAGGCTTGATGTTTATCCATCATTTCCTCATAGAAAGCAAAACGTGACTTTCTTGACGTTACTTGTGAACTTTCCCCCGTCTGCTCCATCCGGGCAGGAACATCGATCCTTTTTCCTTCGAATGTAATGCCCCACCGTTTACATATATGCTCGACATATTTGTAATCCTCATAGGATTCTTCACCTCGAAACATATGGTCAACACTTGCAACGATCATCTCGTAATGAAAAAGAGGTTGAATTTCCTTAAGGATATGGAGAAGCACCAATGAGTCCGGTCCTCCGGAAACGCCTATTAGCAACTTCGAGTGTTCCTTAATCAATTCATTTCTATAAATGGTACTCAGAACTTTTTCCTTTAACATACAATCTTCCTTCTTTATGAACAGGCATTAGTTTTATACGATTCAATCATGAAATGGTTTCAACTATTCCATGGCATTCACATAATAACTATATCATAACAACTGTTCATATATGTATAGAACATAGAGCATCGATATGATGGCAACCAGCAAAAAAGTTTCAAAAAAACCGCCACTTTTCTTTTTTGAATGGTTTTGGGACCTTCTTGCTTGTCTTGTTGCAGGTTGTATTGTATGCGGCTGACCTGCCGCTGCCTGAGTCGGGCCCTTTTTCTTCGAATGATTTTGCTTACTTAGAACCATGACCAAATCCTCCCGCATTTGGAGGGCTGAATCATACTGCCCGCGGAGTGCTTTATCCAGCATCTTTCTATATGGGTGCAATTCCTTTTTCTGCTTAATCAGGTCGTTAAGCTGTCTATACCCCTCCCCTTTCTTATGGAAACGTCCAGGGTAGGCTGAATTGATTATAATCATCGCCACAGCGAACAAGTCATATTGCGGATCAGCCTTTCTTGATCCAAGTCCCCAGTAACCCCTGTCAAAAAACTCAGTGAATTCTTTAACAGATCGCCCGATTAAGGTGGTTCCGCCAACATCCACGCACCGTACCTTATAGGCTGGTGAAGTCACGATTAAATTCTCAGGTTTTAAATCCCCGAATACCCATCCATTGGCATGCAAGGCAGACAAGCTTGTTAAAAGCTGAAGCATCAAGACTCCAATCCATGATGAACCTTTTTTATCGATGAAACGCAAAAAATCGTGTCCGTGGATATATTCCATGACATAAAAAGGGAGCTGCTTTCCTGTTTTCATGAAATCATCCGCTTCCAAAAAGGAAGGTCCAAGGGTAGACCCCTGGACCTTTGAAAAGGATTTTAGGATATTCATCTCCGAAATAATGGACGTCCCATTATCACTGAGCTTTAAAGCATAATGACGATTTCCGCTTTCAACCAAATAGACGATCCCGTTCGCACCACACCCCAATTCCTTAATGATTTTGTACTGATTTTTATTCCATTTTCCAGTGACTACACTGCCAGGCAGGAGTTTACATTGATTCCTCAAAGTATTGTTCATCATCATGCGATAACAATCCCCTCAACGAACGTTTTTTATTGAAATATGTCAAAGCTTCACGAATGGCCGGACCAGTCGGAGTGAGTCCCCCTGTGCTAAGCTTAGGAAAAGTTGCCGTCAAGGCTTCAAGGTTCGGGGTCCAATCCAGCAACTTTTCAACATCATTTCTTTTCCCAGGAAATACGAATACGGAAAAACGGCTATCACCCATTCTTGCATTCATACTAAGGGAAAGATCTAATAAGGAATCTTTTACTGTAGGCAGTTTATGTTTCATGCTTGCACTTGTATCAACAAGAATCAATACTTCGAGCTTGCTTGTTTCCCCAAGCTCATCGACCACCTCCATCACTTCTCCTCGTTTATCAGGCGGAAGATCCTCCATCGTTTTTGAATCTCCAAGTATTTGTTGAAGTTCACGATTGATAACTCCCTGTATAGTTTGAGTCATTGCCTTTTGGGTCACCATTTGGACGGTTTGGGACAACTGCTGAGCATAGACTATTTGACTTACGCCACCTCCGGAACCAGCAATCTTCTCAATTTCCTTAAGACCCTTTTCATCTATCACATCATTTTCCATGACACCTATGACATTGATGGTTATGCCTTGCTCCCTTGCCAATTCAGCCATGGCAGAAGGTTCCTCACCATGATTAGAACATCCGTCGGTTATAAGCAAAATCTGTCTTAATGTTCCTGCTTTCATGTTTTGCTCTCCCTTCCTATCAATTTGTTACCATAATTGACTAAAAAGGGGGAAATTATACGCCAAAGACATCTCATCAAGTCACATTATGGAGGGAAGGGATTGAAAAGAGTGCAACCCTTACCTTTTATCCGTCTTCCATTTCTCCACCTCTTTTTGTTTTATTCATTTTATTTATATAAACGGCCCCTACTGTGCCTTTTTACGTTTTGGAGAAACGGGAATGGACGCCCATTTCGGTGTGTTATGCTTTATTTTCGATGTAACCACTGTCATGTCATCATCTATGATCCCTTTAGTTCGGATGACTTCTTCCAATATTAAATCAGAGATTTCCTGCGGGTCGTCTGTTTCCATTTCCTTGATTTTTCGTTTAAGCCAGAACTCGATATTTTCGACATGTGAGGGGCCATCGAACACTCCATCGCTCATCATGATTAATATGTCCCCTGCCTTCAGCTCTTCTGATACAACATCAACATCGAAATCCTGGATGATTCCCATAGGGAGGTTACTTGATTCGATTTTTATTATCCTATCCCCCCTTTTAATGAAACTCGGTATCGAACAGATTTTTAAAAACTTAGCCCTTGCGTCCTGAAGATCAATCATTGCCAAATCAAGAGTCGAAAATATTTCATCGGTAGTGCGTAGAGATAATACGGAGTTTACGGATTTAATGGCTATTTTTTCTTCTATTCCCGATTGTAAAAATTTTTGTAGCAGCTTCAATGTCTCTGTACTTTCAAAATGGGCCCTTTCCCCATTTCCCATTCCATCACTGATGGCTATCGCGAATTTGCCGCAGCCAATTTCCATGGTCGTATAACTGTCTCCTGATACAAGCCCTCCCCCCTTGGCAGCATGAGCCACACCCGTTTCGACCGTGAATTTTTTTGCTGACCTAAATATCACCTCACATTGCCCGTTTGGATATGTTGCACACTCTTCTGAATGAACGACTATCGTTTCTCCTAAAATGTCAGAAAGCATGGGTGCAATCAACTTTTCACATTCCCCTCTGCCCTGGCAGTATGGGACACTCATCTCTATATCAACATTTCCTTGTTCTAGACTGTATATTTCAACATGGCCTATGTGCAGGCCAAAATCCTGGATGGCTTCCAAAATAGATTCTTCATGTACATGATGATTCTTCCTTTCCCTTTGAATTTCTTTCGCAAAATCATCCATTACTGCCGAAACGCCCCTCAGTTGATCCGCCACCAGTTTCCGACTTTCCTTCACCTGCCTTTTTAATTTTTGGTTAGCTTCAAAATAAGTAAGTTCCTGTGCTATCGCCCCAATGACCTGAGGCCCGCGGCTACAATATTTCCCCCATTCTTTCGAAGTTTTTTGGGGGAGCTGACCATTATTTTCACTTAATTGAAGCATAATTTCCTGCATGCCGTCATAGGTTGTATTAAAGTTCTTGGACCAGCATTGTTCCTTCTTAAAACAAAGCTGGCACGTCTTTTCCGTCACATTACTTAAGAAGTAGTCGAATTCTTTCTCATCTTCCTCCAATCTCCCCCTTTCATCCACTTGGGAAAAGCTATTTGAGAGCGCCTCAAATACATGTGAGAATTGCTCCACCCTTTGAGCGGTGACATCCCTCACTTTTCGGGCATACTGCTGCTGCTCATCAGAATTCTCGACTGTTCCCGGTATATGTTTCGCTATTTTGTTGATTATGGATGACGGCGTCAATATAAATAGGGCCACAGCTATAAGTGATTCATAAAGGGTCACCATAATATTATTGGTGCCCTCACCATATAAACCTATCAGTAATGTAGCAATCAAGAGGCCGCTAGCAACCCCTATCTTCCTTCCCTCCTTCAATAAGCCTCCCAGGAGCCCTGAAAATGCGAGAAGGCTCATTTGATAAAGACTTGCAATACTTGCCAAGCTGAATATCAATCCAGTAACTACACCTACAGTGGAGCCTATGGCGGCCCCTCCTGCCAGCCCGAAGAGGAGAACCAGGTATCGCGAGAATATATGGTCGAGTGATAAATCGTAGATCATCCAGCCGATGGTTCCGGTCATCACCGAAGCCAGCAGGATGATGATGCTGACGATTTCCTCCGTCTTTAATGATTGGGACTTTGTCCGAACGGTCAGCATCGGGATGGATTGTATGAAGATTAAGGTTAAAATCATTGCGAGTCCCGCCTCTACCCCTATCATCATTAAGTCATACAGCTGAATCGTTCGAAATACCAGATATTGCTCCGCCAGGTTGACCAGGAATAGTGAAGCAAAGACGTACATCGACATGGTCTTGAATTGTCCCTCCACGGCGGGCTTCTTGATTTTATGAAATAACAGGAGCAGGAACGCCGATGCAAAGATGACTAAACTATTCGAATAGTGAACGGTCAGCCCACCTGCAATCAATCCGAATAAAGCCAGTGGAGCCCTATCACGTCTCATGAGAAAAACAGCTGCGAAAAACGGAAGTCCAAATGGTGCAAGCTGCGAAAGAATCAAAGCCCGTCCTAATAAAAAACCGATAATTGCTAAAGAGATACCTTTTTTTATGAATATGTCTTCCGACTTCATTTGCAGTTGTTGGATCCAATTGATGGCCCCTGCCTTCGCTTCTTTTAATTGAACATCTCCAAGAGGTTCCATCATAGGTCTTTCTACTTTTTCCATTTCAACACCCCATTCGTATTAGTGGTTTTTATTATATAGAGGGCTTGTCTATTTTTTTGTCAGAATTTTATAAGCGGATAACAAAAACGTTCGACGAAATTCTTCTTGAACAATCATTTGTATACAGGTTTTTGTCCCTTTTTTTTCAATACGGAAACGGGCGTTCTTTTTTTTTTGAAGAAAAGCAAAGTTTTTAGGTTATTTTTGCGGAAAATAACACGAATAAATAGTCAGGAAATGGAAACCGACAAACTTTATTTTTTTTGTTGACATTTTTTCCTCACGACTGTAAGATATAACTTGTGCTTCAGTAGCACTTACCATTATGGCGGCGTAGCTCAGCTGGCTAGAGCGTACGGTTCATACCCGTGAGGTCGGGGGTTCGATCCCCTCTGCCGCTATCTTTTTTCATGAAAATCACGGCCCGTTGGTCAAGCGGTTAAGACACCGCCCTTTCACGGCGGTAACACGGGTTCGAATCCCGTACGGGTCATCATATATCAAAAACGCCTCTGCACACTTATATCGGTAAGTGTGCAGAGGCGTTTTTTTATGTCGTTGATAATTAAAAGAAGACAAGCCAGCAAGCTTGCCTTTATCTACACTATGAATAATTTCACAGGAAAAGTTGCTAAACTATTATTTTCAGCAGCAGTTTTATCCGCGTCTTCCTCCTCGACCTCCCCGTTTCGTTTCGGTGCTACGTTTAAGGGTCGTTAAGCGGTCTTCGCTATCTTTTAAGAATTTAGCCATTTTTTGCTCAAAGTTTTCTTTAGGTTGGAAACTATTACCTTTCGAGCGGAAGTCTTTGGAACGGCTGTCATTCCCTCTTCCTTGGCGCGGACGTGGTGTGTATGCAGGTTTTTGCTCACCTTCAGGACGGTCTATCGCTTTTTTTATGGACAAGCCAATCTTGCCATCTTTAACGTTGATGACTTTCACCTCAACTGTATCGCCCACTTTTAAATGATCATTGATATCCTTGACATAATTATCAGCCACTTCACTGATATGGACAAGACCGGTTGAACCTTGAGGTAGCTCTACAAATGCACCAAAATTAGTTATGCCTGTTACTTTACCTTGTAACTTGCTGCCTACTTCGATTGACATAAAAAAAATGTTCCTCCTTAGAAATGTTAAAAAAATCTCTTCACATTATATTATAACGAAAGTAAAAAAACAGTGTCAATATTAGTCACTATCTTCCTTCCCTTTTGGAAGGGTAAAAATGATTTCACCTTTTTCAGATAAGAAATAATCCCGTCTGGCTATTTTCGCTATATAATCGTCATCATTAAGCTTTACGATTTCTTCTTTAAGAAGGGTCTCGTCTTTTTTCAATTCAGCTAACTTCCCCTTCATTTCTTCCTTTTGTTTAACTTTCTCATCCAGTGCAACATTTTGCGTTATGAGGGTGGAAACGGCAAAAATCAAAAAGACAGCGGCGAAAACTGAGTAAAGGGTTAATCTACGCATTAGACCACGCTTCTTTTTTTCTACGGTTTGTACTTTTTTCTCTTGTTGAGCGACGTAGGGATTTTCCATTTTTGCCACTTTCTTTTTACGCAGGCTACTCATTTTTTATCGCTCCTCATTTCTTTTTATTTCTCCATCCATTTAGCGTTCTAAATATAGAATTCTTTATTTTCAATAAAATCCCTTTTCCTTTATTATAAAACTTCCCGACGTTTTTCGTAACAAAAACCGGCAATAAATTCCATATATAAGTCAGAATCCATTTTACTGGTCTCCAGAATATAGTCAAAATAAAGAGAAGTATTTTTCCCGCCCATTTTAATAATGCCAAAACGAACTTACTTATCCCGATGATGATGGCCAATACAGATACTAATACCCATTTTATCGGTAGAAATATCAGCATGTGAACCGAATTCGTTATAAATCTCGCCAACTTTATCACAAGTATTATCAAAAACTCTAATGAACGTTGATAGAAACCTTTGAAAAGTGCTTGATAAGCTGAAAAACCGCATAATAAGGCCAAAAATAAATAGAGGCGAAACTCCCCCTCATTCACTAAAAACAAAACATAAAAGATAAGGAGACCCTGAATGATCCAGAAAAGGAAGTCATGGATGAATACAACCCACCTTTTCCTTTCTGAACGATTCAGGAACCGGCTATACGTATCCAGGGCAGCTCCAAAGCCACTGCCCATGCCTATCATCGCAAGCAACGTATAAAATTGGATCGTTAAGGTCATTTGAACAACTTGCCAAAGAAGCCTTTAGCTTTCTCCCCTGATTGCTCATCTAAATAAACAAGGTCGAAAATCTTTCCCTTAATCGAAACGATGCCTTTATCAACGTCTAAATTCTTCATTTGCAAGTTTTGGCCCCGGATAGATAAGAAACCCATTGACGTTTCGAGCAGAAATTCTTCATTATCGAAACTTTCAACTTGTTTGACACCGGTAATATCAAGCAAACGGCGGCCTTTCATCGTTACATCATGCTCTTGGGTCGTTCCTTTTGTGTAACCAGCATTCGGATCAATATATTGGCTCATTTTTTCATCCCTCACAGTACCACTGATTTTGTACAAGTGTATGTCCGTAAGAGTGGAATTAGAACCAAGCCTGTCCTTACTCCTCTGCTAGCTTTTCTTCCTTTACGATGGTATACATATCTGCAGCGGCTTCTTTTTTCGTCGTTTCTTGAATTTTATCGACACGTACTGTAACAAGCTTTTGACCGAACCTTACAGTCAACTCATCGCCATCTTTCACATTCGAACTTGCTTTGGCCTGTTGTCCGTTAATCGTGATTCTCCCTTTATCCGCAACCTCCTTCGCAAGTGTGCGGCGCTTGATCAACCTTGAAACTTTTAGGAATTTATCCAATCTCATCGACATTCAAATCTCTCCCTTAATTAAAGTCCTTTAGTTTTTGCTTCATCCCAATATGAATCCAGTTCTTCCAATGTATAATCCTCAAATTTTTTGTCTGCCCTTCGAATGCACTCTTCTATATATGTAAAACGCTGGTGGAATTTTCGGTTTGCTTTGTAGACGGCTTCTTCCGCTTGTATGTCATAATAACGTGAAATGTTGACAAGCGCAAAAAAGAGGTCGCCCAGCTCTGATTTTATTCTTTCGACATCCCTGTTCGGGCTTAATATTTCCTCTTCCAATTCCTGTACTTCTTCCCTGACCTTTTTCCAGGCTTCGGAAACCTCATCCCAATCAAATCCAACCTTGGCAGCCCTTTTTTGATACTCTTCGGCCCGTAGTAAGTTTGGCAGCGATTTCTCAATACCATCCAGTATGGATTTCGGAGCTTTTGTTTCGCTCCCTTTTTCATCTTCTTTGATTTTCTGCCAGTTCACTAATACATCTTCCTCACCGCTCACTTTAACATCTCCGAATACATGAGGGTGGCGTCGAATCATTTTTGCCGTAATGCCTTCAATCACATCATCTATCGTGAACATGCCCTCATCTTCACCGATTTGTGAATGAAGCATCACCTGAAGCAGGACATCCCCAAGTTCACCAATCATGCCCTCGTCATCCTCTTCATCGATGGAATCAATCAGCTCATATGCCTCTTCTATTAGATATTTCTTCAAGCTTTCATGAGTTTGTTTCTTATCCCAAGGACATCCTTCAGGGCCTCTAAGTTCTGCAATGACCTGCCGCAGCTTAGAGAACTCCCTATATCGTAAAGCTTCTTCGCTAACAGGCGGGACATAAACACTCGTCAAGTTACTTAACTCCATCTGACGGTCGAGTTCGAAGAGGGCGCATTTTGTCACTTTTTCCTGACTGCTTCCAGCCGCTGTAACAATATATACCTCGTAGTCATCCGGTAGCTTTTCCATTAAGGTCAGCTTCACATTGGATGCACTGAATCCGTCATACACCTGTCCGATTATCATATGCTGGGCAATGTGCAAATCATCTGGTGAAAGGGCTGTTCCATCCAATAGCTGAAACCCTTCAATCGGATCGATTCTAACAGCCTGAAACAAGGGATCAAGGAAACTTTGCCCGCCTTCCAAATTAATGGCTATTCCAAGAGCCGGACCCTTTTCAAGCAAAAGCTGCACCGTTTTTTCCGCAACCATGGGATGCCCCGGAACTGCGTATAGAACGGAACGGTTTGAAGCCTCTTGTAATAACGTTCTGGCAATTTCTTCATATACAGCTTCAAATTGGTCGTGCTTTTCATATATCCCGTCAAACGCCGTGAAATTTATCCCTTCCCTTTTCAAATCCCCGATTACCGGGTGATCAATCGTTCTGACGAAACATTGTTCCGTTTGTATCAATTTTTTATAAATCCCTAGGGGAAGCTGATTTAAATCCCCTGCACCAAGGCCTATTATCGTAATCTCATTCATGATTTCGCATACTCCTATTCTTTATTATAAATCGTTTAAGCTTCGAACCTGCAGGTATAAGTAAAAGTTCTTTTTCACTAAATAAACCTGCACGAATGGCCGTCATCACAAAAACGGCTGCACCGATCCCAACACCGGTCAAAGCTTGGATCGTAGCTAACAAGCGGCTCTCGCCCGATAACATCAATTCGAATAGACTATTGAATAAAACAACCGCCGTTCCCATGTAAACCGTACTCTTCAAGATTATTAACACGTGCTTCTTTTCAATTAATGGCTTTTTGATATGTACTCTCAATACCACATAAAATAATACAGACATGATTATAAACGCAAGTACTGTTGCCGAGGCTGCTCCCGCGATCTTGTAATGGGGCACTAGAACAAGGTTCAAAGCCCACTTGCTGCCAACCCCCACAATCGTGATGATCACCGGCACGAACGAATGGCCTAAACTTTGAATCACTGCCGCTTCTGCCATTATGAGGGATGTGAATAAGATTGATAAAGAGAAAATCGCTAAAGTAATCGTCCCTTTGTTATCCGTGAACAGCATATGGTTGACAGGCTTCATCGTCACCACCAGCCCAATCGCAGCAGCAAGTCCTATCGTCGCACTTACACGAAGCGCCAATTTGATCTTATTCAATAATTCATGCTCACTTTTCCTCTGAACGAATCCGGATATTACAGGTACAAGCGCCAATGCAAAAGAATTAGCCACGACTGTACCTAGCTGAAGCAACGGCTGTCCTCGATCATATACCCCTTTCCATTCTTTTGCTTCCCTTTCCCCCATTCCCGTTTCCCTCAGTAAGGAATACAGGTGCAATGAATCGACAAACTGAAACAAGATAAGGATCAAGCCAGTTATGCAAAAGGCCAGCCCTTGGAAAATCAGGGCTTTGGAGATTTTGATGAAATTTACAGGTTTGATTCTCATTCGTAAAAAAAGCTTCCATTCTTCTCTTAAAATAACGAAAGCAATAAGCAGTACCAGGCCAGTTATGCCGCCGGTGATCGAGCCGAGGACCGCCCCCTTGCCGACCACATAGTGAGAATAGCCCTGAGAAACGAATATTGTGGAAAGAACCAGAATCGTCAACACACGGATGCATTGTTCAGCGACCTGCGAACTTGCCGTAGGCAGCATGTCGTTTATTCCTTGAAAATAGCCTCTTAACACAGATGAAATCGGCATTAATAAATAGGAGTAGGCAACGATTCTCAGCAGACCGGCTAAATGCGGATCCTTCATCCACCCTGCAATCCAATCAGCTCCAAGGAATAGTGCAGCAAACATCATGACTCCTATCGAACTTAAGACGACGAATGAAGTTACTAAAATGTCCTTGACCGCAAAGTTATTTTTGGAGGAGTCCCGTTCTGCAATAAGTTTGGATATGACTACCGGAAAGCCGAGTGTTGATAATGTAAAAGCAACACCGTAGAAGGGATAAACCTGTTGATAGATATAAAACCCGATGTCACCCGCAATGTTCTGATATGGTATGCGATAGGCCGCGCTCAATACTTTTACGATAATCGCCGCTGCGCTCAAAATCAGCGCTCCCCGGAAAAGTTCATTTGATGTTTTATAAGGCTTTTCAGCCATTCTTTTTCCCCTTTTCACTCATATGTGGTAGTTATTATAGCATAATTCGAATGGTTATTTTTTAATTCCAGCGCATACTGTTAATTAGTTTCCATATTCACCTTGAAGAATAATCTCCGTCTCTTTATGTCTGCCCCCATCGGGTTAACCTTTTAGAAAGAGCAAAAAGGACAGCGCGATTGCTGCCCTTCCACCTTAAAAATTATAATGGCATGTCCAAGGTTACTGTTCCATTTGTCTAGCTAGGAAACTTGCTGCTGTTTCAACCGATTTCTGTTCCACTTCACCAATGGTGCTATCTTTAGAGAAAATCAAGACGGCACCAATCGGGTCGCCACTCGCAATGATCGGAGCTGCCGTATAAGATTGGACATCTTCATCATTGGAATCAACGAATGAAATTTGTCCGTTTGGAGATTCCAGGACAGGATTTCTTTCTTCCATGATTTTTTCCACCAGGTCACTAACGCTTTTATTTAAGTATTCTTTTTTGGAGCCGCCTGCCACTGCAATGTAAGTATCCCTGTCACAAATCATAACTGGGTTTCCAAGGCTATCATAAAGTGCTTCTGCATATTCCCTTGCAAAATCGCCTAATTCACTGATAGGAGAGTATTTCTTTAGGATGACTTCTCCATCCCTATCCACAAATATTTCCAGTGGATCTCCTTCACGAATACGGAGGGTCCTGCGAATTTCTTTCGGGATGACGACTCTTCCTAAATCATCAATTCGGCGAACGATACCAGTTGCTTTCATCTAATGTTGCCTCACTTTCATCTAATTGATTTGATAAATCCTCATTTTGTAGCAAAATCATCACCAGCTATTGTACTTAGTATTTTTCTAATGGTAAGTTCTATGCACTTTGAAAAAATTTTTCTTCTTGTTGCATTTTTTTACCATGGTACCTAAAAAAAATTCTTCAAGAGGACTATCATTCAATTTTAGTTTTTAGTGGCTTGCGTCTCTTTTTTTACATACTGTAAACCCTTGGCCATCTCAAATAAGATATTAAGCCATTTGCTTTGTTCTACACCTTTTATGTGCAGGACCAGTTTCATTCGATTGCCGTCCATGCCGAAGCCCACCATTCGGCCATACTTCGATCCCAGCTCGAATACCTTTTGTCCATCCACATCGCTGCTGACCTTTTCCCTAAGGAGAATGCTGATTTCCTGCTTTAATTGTTTAATGCTTTCAATTCCGGCCTTTTCAGCATATACCTTCATTTCAGCAATCATGAATAAATAGGAAACTTCTTCTGGGTATTCTCCGAAACGATCGATCATTTCATCCTGTAATTCTTCCACTTCTTCAAGCGACGCAATCCCTCTGAACCTTTTATACATTTCTATTTTCTGATGTCCGTCCATTATGTAGGCATCAGGGATATAAGCATCCACTTCAACGTCAATTTCCAGGGTGTTCTTTTCTTCGGCTGGTTGGTCATTACGTTTCGCATCAACAGCTTCTTTCAACATTTGTGAATACAGATCAAAACCAACTGAATCGATGAAGCCATGTTGTTGAGCCCCTAGAATGTTTCCAGCTCCCCTGATGGATAAATCACGCATCGCGATTTTGAACCCTGAGCCCAATTCTGTAAATTCCTTAATGGATTGAAGACGTTTTTCTGCCACTTCCGTCAACACTTTATCTTTCCTATAAGTGAAGAATGCATATGCCACCCGGTTGGATCGCCCTACACGTCCACGCAGCTGATAGAGCTGTGAAAGTCCCATTCTATCCGCTTCATTTACTATGAGCGTATTGACATTCGGGATATCGACACCCGTCTCTATAATGGTTGTACTTACCAAAACATCATATTCGCCTTCTAAAAAGCTGAACATGACGGCTTCCAGTTCTTGCTCTGTCATTTGCCCATGAGCATAGGTGACACGGGCATCGGGCACCAGCATGGAAATTTCTTCTGCTTTTCTTGCTATATCCTCTACCCGATTGTAAAGGAAATAAACCTGACCCCCCCTTGCCAATTCCCGTTCTATGGCTTCCGTTACCAATGAGCCATTATACTCCATGACATAAGTTTGGATCGGGAACCGGTTCTCAGGCGGTGTTTCGATTACGGATAAATCCCTCACGCCCAACATGGACATATGAAGGGTCCTCGGAATCGGCGTCGCAGTCAAAGTCAGTACATCCACATTCGTTTTTAACCTTTTGATCTTTTCCTTATGTGTAACGCCAAAACGCTGTTCTTCATCAATGATAAGCAATCCCAAATCGCGGTACACGATATCTTTGGATAAAATCCTATGCGTTCCAACGACAATATCAACCGTGCCGGCCTTCAATCCTTTAATCGTCTCCGTTTGCTGTTTTTTAGTCCGGAAACGGCTCATATGACCGATCGAAATGGGATAATCCTGAAAACGCTCCCTTAATGTTTCATAATGCTGCTGGGCGAGGATTGTGGTCGGAACAAGAAATGCAACCTGTTTGCCATCCATTATGGCTTTAAAAGCGGCTCGGATCGCCACCTCTGTCTTCCCATATCCAACATCGCCGCATAATAAACGATCCATCGGCCGTTCACGTTCCATATCCTTTTTGATTTCGACTATGGAACGTAATTGATCTTCCGTTTCGTTATAAGCGAATGATGTTTCGAATTCTCTCTGCATATCACCATCAGGTGAAAAGGCATAGCCCTTTGCGGCTTCCCTTTCTGCGTATAATTTAATTAAATCATCGGCAATGTTCTCAACGGATGATTGAACCTTACTTTTGACACGTTTCCATTCCGTTCCGCCTAGCTTATAAAGCTTCGGTTCTTTTCCTTCAGAACCGACATATTTTTGGACAAGATCAATTTGGTCGACAGGAACATACAATTTGTCATCCGCCTGATAACGAATATTCAGGTAATCTTTATGGACCCCATTTATCGTAAGGGTTTCAATTCCCAAGTATTTACCGATACCATGGTTAACATGAACGACATAGTCACCGATCTTCAGTTCGGAATAACTCTTGATTCGCTCCGCATTCGATAGTTTCTGTCTCCGTATTGATTTCTTTGACTTCTTATTAAACAATTCCGTTTCCGTAATGATACTGAACTTTTGCATAGGTAATTCAAAGCCGCTATTTAGACTGCCGCGTAAAATCTGTACTTTACCTGGAAGAATGCTGTCCGCATTAAACAGTTCTGCGGCCTCTATATCATAATCGGCTAAAACCGAATGCAGCTTTTTTACCCGTTCTTCATCCTGTCCAAGTATTACGACTGTATATTTCCCTTTTTTCCAACGTTCCAGCTCAGCTTTGAACACATTCATCTGTCCATGGAAATTTTGCATTTGTTTACTGGCAAAATTCAGGATATTCTGAGGATTCGTATGCGGTACATGCCGTAAAAACAATGAAAGGTATACAAACGGCCTGCTGGATTTCATGATTAATTCCTGCATCGGATGAGCCAATTTGATGTCATGGATTATTTGTCCCTGACTTAAAAGATCCGTGTACCACCCAGCCTCTTCTTTTTCCAAAGAATCATTGATTTCCTGAATTCTACTGATTTCATCCAAGAAAACCAAACCATTTACCGGTAAATAATCTATTAAACTAGCTGGATCTTCATACGCTAAACTTAAGTATTTAAAGATTTTGTCGGGTATATTCCCCATTTTCAGCTGTTCAAGTTCATAACTGATCGTTTGAACCAGCTGTTCCTTGGTTTTCTCGTCTTTAAGTTTCTTCAAGCTTTTACTTAATCCGCTCTCGAGCCTTGTTATGATTCTTTCGATATGCTCCGTCTCTAGCAAAGCCTCACTGACGGGACCAATCGTCACTTTCTTGAGTTTCTCGATGGATCGCTGATCTTCGCTTGAAAAGGTCCTTATTGAATCTATTTCGGTATCGAATAATTCAATTCGTATTGGATTGGGTTCGGTGATCGGATAAATATCGATTATACCGCCCCTGATACTGAATTCACCTGGAGAAGCAACCATTTCAGACCGGTTATAACCCATGGCAATGAATTTACTAAGCGTTGGTTCAAGCTCGATGTCTTCCCCTAAAGTAAAGATAAGCTGATGTCTCTTCCAAATATCTTTCGGAGGAAGCACGCGACGCACCCCGGGAATTGGCGCAATGACGATCCCTTTCTTTCCCTCCGCCCAAAAGTTCAATGCCTCTACACGTTGGGCCCTTAATTCCGGGCTGGCAACACTCAAATCAGCCGCAATCAATTCATTGGCTGGATATATATATAATTCTTCCTCGGGAATGAAACTGGATAAGTCCTCATGGAATTTTTGTGCTTGCAATAAATTATGGGTAACCAATAAAATAGGCCTATTCGTCTTTTCATATACGGAAGCCAGCAATAGAGATCTCGAGGAACCTGTGAGACCAGAGACGATCTGCTCCTTAAGTCCTTCATCGATGCCGGCTATTAACGAATGAACATCATCTTGTTTGGAGAACAAGTTCTGCAATCCATTCATTTTCTTTCCCCCCTCTCTTTAACGTGCGAAAAACATTTGTAATCCTTTTATTTGAACTTGGCCATTTCACCAAGCGTCCTCTTTATTAACGGCAATTTTATGTGCCCTGGTATTCCAGACAAACGGAAAAATGCTTTGGATTTTGTCCAAAGCCCTCTCCCGCTAATGAATAATATAATCGTTTTCGTATAAATCAGGGTTTCTTTGCAGCGTTTCATGGCAATCTTCACATATCGCCCTTACATGCATATCCCCTTCAGAATCATAAACGATCATCTCTTGTCGCTCTTCATCGGTAAGTTGATTAAAACCTAACTGCTCCGTACTCAGTGAGTGTGCCTCGATTGAGCCCAGCTTAGTTCCGCAATGTCGGCATCGATAATGGAGAGCCATTTGGTAACCCCCTATTTTAGTAATAGTGTTAGTATGTACAAAAATGGAGGAGTTTTATTCAGCGAAACAGGAAGATATTATTCTTTACTTATATCTACTCTCTGCTTATTGGTTATATTCGTTCATGACCTGTATAAATGGCTTTTCCATCCAGGCTTCACAAGAAGCTGCGCTTTTTTCGATCGTTGCCCCGACATGATCCCATTCTTCAGGCGAAAAACGCCCCAATACATAATCAGATACCGGAATGCGGCCAATCGGGCGGCCAATGCCTATTCTGATTCGATTGAATTCTTGCGTACCCAAATGGGCAATTGATGATTTTATCCCATTATGACCGCCTGCACTACCCTTTTGACGAAGGCGGAGCTTCCCTGGAGGCAAATCAAGGTCATCATAGATAATGACCACATCCGCGATATCCACCTTAAAGAAATGCATGACAGCCGAAATGGATTCGCCTGACAAATTCATGTAGGTTAATGGTTTAAGCAATAAAACTTTTTCTCCCTTTACCATCCCTGCACCATATATTCCCTTATGTTTTGCTTGATCAAGCGGAATCGACCATCTTTTGGATAGCTCATCTATTACTTCAAATCCGACGTTATGCCGGGTTTTTTCATACTGTTTACCTGGGTTCCCTAACCCTACAATAATTTTCATGATTCACACTCCGTCATTACGGTTATTTAGGGAGTTACGCTGGGACGAAGTTTTCCCAAGATCATTGACCTTAGAAAAAATAGTACCCTAATTTCAAGCTGGCCTGCAAGCGACAGGAGAACTAATTAGGAAAAATCCTAATTTAAGGAATCCATTACGAAAAAAATGGTCCGGTTTAAAAGGCTGCATCCAGAGATTGAAAAGACGTAACTCGTTAAGAGCTACGCCTATTATATCACGATTCACTTGTTTAATCCCGGCATCATGACTCTGGTGATGCCTTGGTTTCCCTGCCTTCTTCATTTTTAGGGATACCGCCATCTTGCTGTTCACCTGTACTTATTTCCTCTTCCTGACGAGGAGCCAAAACGGATGCAACAACTTCTTCTCCATCATTGTCGATTGTAACTTGCTTTTTCGTTTGGATATCGGATATGTAGATTGTATCCCCTACCTGAAGTTCAGTAACGTCCACATCGATGGAGTCTGGAATGTCATTAGGTTTAGCCGTAACCATGACTTCATGAAGTGACTGCTGAAGGACCCCACCGTCTTTCACGCCTTTACAAACACCGACAAGGTTAATGCGAACTTGCGCTTGTAATTGAGCGGACATATCTACAATTAAAAAGTCTGCATGATAAATGGAGTTCTTTATTGGATCCTTTTGATAGTCAGAGAGCATGACCTTATAACTCGAACCTTCCATTTCCAAAGAAATGATTCCATTACGGCCTATTTCCTTGATCGTCTTTTGAAGCTCGATACTATTGACTGAAATGGCCGTACTGTCATTTTTATTGCCATATACTATCGCAGGGATTTCGCCGCTTTCCCTCAAATTCCTTAAATTAGAGTGTTTTGAATCCGTACGTTCTTTTGCAGCTAATATATTACTCATACATCCTCCGCCTTCCTGAATATGAATTACAAGTTTCTCTATATTTAACATTTCCCTAAATGGCGAATCATTAAACATGAAAGGTAAAATCCGAAGGAAGCAAGAAGGGGATAAACATATGGTAAACATAGGTATTTCCCGCAAAAATTTTTTTCTCTCATTCAAGCATGAATTGCCTTTTTTTCCATTTCCCCCTCAACTTGCATCACTCTGTCAAGGATTTGTGCTGCTAGTGATGAGTATTGAATACTATCCTTTTTCCGTGGTCTCGGCAGATTGATTTCCTTATTCATGACGACTTTGCCCTCTTCGATTAATATGACACGGTCGGCTAGCATTACGGCCTCTTCAACATCATGTGTAACAAGCAAGGCAGTAAAGTCCCTTTTCCTCCATAATTCTTCAATCAGCCTTTGCATGCCAATTCTCGTCAAAGCATCCAATGCCCCTAACGGCTCATCCAAGAGGAGAATGTCAGGTTGGTTCACCAATGCCCTTGCTAATGCAACCCTTTGTTTTTGCCCGCCGGATAAAACGGACGGCCAATCACTTGCCCGGTCTGCTAGGCCCACTTGCTCCAGTAATTCCATAGCATTTGGCTTCCAATCCCCTTTCAAGCCTATTCCAATATTTTCAAGGACTTTTTTCCAAGGAAAAAGCCTTCCGTCCTGAAACATCGTACGTGAAGATTTATTTAATCCTTTCAATGGCTTTCCATTCACCAGTATCTGCCCGCCCGTCGGTTTTTCCAGGCCTGCCACAAGACGAAGCAATGTGCTCTTTCCACATCCACTCTTACCGACAATGGCTACGAATTCTCCTTTTTTAAATGTGAGGTCCATCCCTTTTAATACTTCAAACTCCCCAAAATCCTTTCTTACACCCTGCAACTCCAACGAATTTCCATTTTTCATATTAATGACCTCCTCATTGGTATGATGGGTGCCACTTCAAGCATCTTTTTTCGATCATTTTGGCCGCAACGTCCGATATTTTTCCCAATAAGGCATATAAGAGAATACTAAGAACAACAATATCCATCCTCATGAATTCCCGGGCATTCATAGCCATATATCCTATTCCGGAATTAGCAGATATTGTTTCTGCGACAATTAATGTGACCCACATGATTCCAAGAGAGAAGCGGATACCCACCAAAATGGATGGAAAGGCGGCAGGGAGAATAACATTCCAGAATAAAGAAAAACCGCTTAACCCATAAACCCTCGCTGCTTCGATCAATCCCTTATCCACCGATTTCACTCCATGAAATGTATTTAGGTAGATAGGAAAAAGAACCCCTAAAGCGACAAGGAAGATTTTCGCTTCTTCTTCTATACCAAACCATAGAATCACCAGCGGTATTAAAGCTAAATGCGGAATGTTACGCAACATCTGAAGCGAGGTATCGAATAAGGTTTCAGCAATGGATGATAATCCATTTAATAAACCTAGTACAAAACCAATGATCCCGCCTATTAAAAAGCCGATGAAGGCACGCTGGGCACTGATGCCAATATAATCTATAAGTTCACCTGTCCCCAATAAAGCGACACCTGCTTGAAACACTTCAGTCGGGGCAGGCAATATCCGATCCGACAAAATCCCCCACAAAGACAGCAGCTGCCAAGTTATCAAAAGGAGAATGGGCACAAGCCAAGATATGAGGTGAAACCTATTGAACTTTTTGCTTAATTTTTTCTGCATCTTCATTTTCACTTCCTTTTGTAGGGTAGTGGTCATTGGCCAGTATTTCCCCAAATGGGCTCGTAGCTTTAGAAACGGGACTTTCCAACTGTTCAACAGGGAGTAAAGGGAATAATAATTCCGCAACTCTGTACGCTTCTTCAAGATGAGGGTATCCAGATAAAACAAAGGATTCTATTCCGATTTCTTCATATTCCTTCATTCTGGCAGCAACATTTTCTGCACTCCCTACTAGTGCCGTACCAGCGCCTCCACGGACTAGGCCTACACCTGCCCATAGGTTAGGGCTGATTTCAAGCGAATCCCTGTTTCCGTTATGGAGTTGCGACATACGCTTTTGGCCCACTGAATCAAACCTTTCAAAGATCTTTTGTGAATTTTCAATCATTTCATCATCCACATATTTTATGAGTTCATCCGCTGCCTGCCAAGCTTCTTCTTCCGTTTCCCTTACAATGACATGCATCCGTATGCCAAACCTGACCTCACGTCCATATTCCGCTGCCCTTTTACGTACCTTTTCAATTTTTTCAGCCACTTGCACCGGGGGCTCACCCCAAGTTAAGTACACATCAATATGCTTTCCTGATATATCGATGGCCGGGTCGGATGAACCTCCGAAATAGAGCGGTGGGTACGGTTTTTGTACAGGTGGCAACAGAATATCCCCGCCTTCAATCTTTAGGTGCTCCCCTTCAAAGTCCACTTTGTCCCCGGACATCTCCTTTCTCCAGATATCAAGAAATTCATCTGTTTGCCCATACCGTTCCTTATGATTCAGAAATACGCCATCACCTGCCAGTTCGACCGGGTCCCCTCCAGTTACCACATTGATCAAGAGACGTCCATTCGACAGCCGGTCGAAGCTCGAAGCCATCCTGGCAGCCAAGGTTGGCGACATTAAACCTGGTCGGACCGCAACTAGAAATTTCATTCTTTCCGTTGCGGAAATCAATGAAGAGCCCACTACCCATGCATCCTCACAAGACCGTCCCGTCGGAAGCAAAGCCCCTTCAAAACCCAAATGATCAACCGCCTGCGCTATTTGTTTTAAATAAGGAAGCGTGATTGCCCTTCCTCCCTTTGTCGATCCTAAATAGCGACTTTCCCCATGCGATGGTAAAAACCAAAATACTTTCATTTTCATTTCCCCCTTAATTTTTTTTAACATCTGCAGATGCATCCAGAACATTAATCTTGCTTGGAATTAATTTAAGATTGTAAAACGTATCGGCAATCTTTTGTTGATCATCCAAAACCCCTTTGGAAATCTCCTCAAGTCCATATTCTTTTCTATTTAATGTTTTTTCCAATGCCTCTACACTCAATCCAATTTCCGGAGATAAAAACTCAGCGACGTCCCTTGGGTTTTCTTCAATCCATTTATCAACTTTTATCAGTTCTTCTTTGATAATCTTCAAGGCATCTTCGTTCCCGGCAAATGAATCAGTTGCCAAAAAGAATTCACGATTCGACACCAGTCCTTCTCCATCCTGAATCGTTTTCGTTTCAAGTTCCAATTCCGCTGCTGATAAAAATGGATCCCATATTACCCAGGCATCGATTTGATTCCCTTCAAAAGCAGCCCTCGCATCAGCCGGTGGCAAGTAGACGGGCTGAATGTCATCAAGAGTAAGACCTGCTTCCTCTAACGCTTTGACCAATAGGTAATGAACATTGGAACCTTTATTCAAGCCAACCTTCTTACCTTTTAAATCTTTCACATTTTTAATGGGTGAATCCTTTTGTACAACTATAGCCTCTCCTGATGGGTTAGACGGCTGATTGGCAATATAGACAAGCGGAGCATTGGCCGCTTGTGCAAATATCGGCGGTGCCTCCCCTGTGTGCCCAAAATCAATGCTGCCGACATTCAAAGCTTCAAGCAGTTGAGGTCCTGCAGGGAATTCAGTCCAATCGACTGTATAACCCACTTCCTTTAAATGTGTTTCCAGCTCCCCTTTTGATTTTAAAATATTTAATGTCCCGAATTTTTGATAACCGATTCGGATGGTCTTATTCGATTCTTTTGCATCAGCACTTGTGGAACTGTTCTTTTCCTGCCCGCATGCACTTACTATCAGCATAAAGATGCTGAAGATGGACAGCAGCCATATCTTTCGTTTTTTCTTCATATTCTGCACACCTTCTTAAACTATTTATTTAAAAATAAAAGGCTCCTTTTCTTCACCAATAGGACAATAGGGCAAAAAGATGCCTAATGTTCAATGGTAAGTGAAAAGGAGCCTTCGGTAGTCCGATCGGCGTTAACTAATATGCACTTGCTTTAGTACAGGTTTTCATTCCATGAATATGAATTGAATTTGTATAGCTATTTTATTATCAGTATTCATATCTGTCAACTATGGATTTAATATTTTTTGAAAATTCCAACCCAAAATACGGCGAGCCCTAGGGCCCGCCGTGTTTGGTTAATTTTTTTATCAATCGAATAATGTGCTGACTGATTGTTCCTCATGCACACGAATAATTGCCTCTGCAATCAAAGGTGCTACAGAAAGTCCAGTAATTTTATCGATTTTCTTATCTTCAGATAGGGCAATCGAGTTAGTCACGACCAATTCCTTAATCGTTGAATTTTGAATCCTTTCGATGGCAGGGCCTGAAAGGACTGGGTGTGTACAACAAGCATACACTGCTTTAGCACCATTCTCTACAAGGGCATTGGCCGCTAGTGTAATAGTCCCGGCAGTATCGATGATGTCATCAATCAGTATTGCTGTCTTCCCTTCAATATTACCAATGATGTTCATGACTTCAGCCACGTTCGGTCTTGGACGGCGCTTATCGATAATGGCAATCGGTGCTTTTAGGCGATCGGCCATTTTACGGGCACGTGTTACACCACCATGATCTGGGGAAACGATGACGATATCACTTAAATCTTTTTCCTTGAAGAAATCAGCTAAAATCGGAACAGCAACAAGGTGATCGATCAGAATATCGAAGAAACCTTGAATTTGTGGTGCGTGAAGATCTAATGTGATAACACGGTGGGCACCAGCCGTTTCTAGAAGATTTGCGACAAGTTTAGCTGTAATTGGTTCACGCGCACGCGCTTTACGATCTTGTCGGGCATAACCGTAATACGGCATGACAATATTGATCGTTTTAGCTGAAGCACGTTTAAGAGCATCGATCATAATTAAAAGTTCCATTAAATTTTCATTGACTGGTTGGCTTGTTGATTGGATTACGTAAACGTCACAGCCACGAATACTTTCTTCAATATTGATCTGAACTTCACCGTCACTGAAACTTGTTACGCTACACTTTCCAAGTTCAACACCGATTGCAGCAGCAATTTCCTGAGCTAAATCGAAGTTTGAATTTAAAGAGAATACTTTTAAATTAGGATCTAAATACTGATTTGACATGATGACCTCCGTCGGTTATTTATTAAATTTCAAATTCTTGACATAATCTTCTTTGTTAACTTGACGAGCACGGGCAACGGATAGGGCTTCCGGCGGTACATCTTGCGTAATGGTTGACCCAGCAGCTACATATGCCCCTTCTCCTACCGTCACGGGTGCAACCAGATTAGAATTGCAGCCTATGAAGACATTGTCTTCAATCTTCGTCAAATGTTTATTTTTCCCGTCGTAATTCACGGTAATTGATCCGCAGCCTATATTAACATTCTCCCCAACCTCTGCATCCCCAATATAACTCAAGTGAGAGGCCTTGCTTCCTTCGCCAAAAACGGTCTTTTTAATTTCGACAAAATTACCGATCTTAACGGAATCCTTAATATCTGATTGAGGTCTAACGTGCGCGAATGGACCGATTTTAACAAAACTTCCAATACTGCTTTCATGTACAACCGATTGGAGGACTTCCGTTCCATCACCAATTTCACAATTACTGATTTCCGTATTCGGGCCAATTAAGCAATCCTGACCGATAATACTTTTTCCTTTAATGAATGAGCCAGGGCTAATGACTGTATCCTGCCCGATTTGCACATCCGCTTCAATGTACGTAGTTAGCGGATCGATGATCGTTACACCATTCCTCATATGCGTTTCATTGATGCGTTTCCGTAAAATTTGCTCCGCCTGCGATAAAGCAACTCGATCATTTACCCCCAATGTCTCCTCGAAATCACTGGATTGGAAGGCCGTCACCACTTCGCCTTCCTCTTTTAAGATTTCAATAACATCCGGTAAATAATATTCTCCCTGGACGTTTTCATTTGAAACCTTTTTCAGCGCGCTAAATAATGCTTGGTTATCGAAGCAATATGTACCGGTATTTATTTCCTTAACATATCTTTCTTCATCAGTGGCATCCTTATGCTCGACGATTTTTTCTACAAGACCGCCTTCACCGCGAAGGACCCTTCCATAACCAGCAGGATTATCTGCATATGCTGTTAAGATTGTTGCTTTCGCCTGACTTTGCTCATGCAATGCTATAAGCTCTTTCATCGTTTCCGCTTTAATCAGAGGCGTATCACCGCAAATAACAAGGGTTGTTCCACTTTTTACGGATAAAGCGCTTTCCGCTTGCATTACAGCATGTGCCGTACCTAATTGCTGTTCTTGTAAGGCATACTTGCATGAATCACCAAGTTGTTCTTGTACTTTTTCAGCTCCATGGCCGATGACTGTAACAATATCTTCTATTTGAAGTTGATTGACTTGATCGATAACATGTTGTACCATTGGTTTCCCGCAAACAGGGTGCAAAACCTTATAAAGCTTAGATTTCATCCTAGTACCTTGCCCAGCGGCCAATATTATTGCATAGCGATTACTCATAACAGGCCTCCATTTTCACCTTTTTATCCACTAAAAATATTATCTCAAATAGTGATTCTTTTCAAGGTAACAATTAAAAGTACATATAATTGTCAACCAATCAGGTAAAAAAAGTTCAATTTCCGACAGCCTTGTTAAAGTTATTAATGGATCTTTTAGCATTATTTTAAATCATGGTCGATGTCATTTTCATTAACGGCATAATACAGGAACCATGTCCCCTCCCCTCTATAACACCAGCAAGCCCCATTGTCCCAAAACACTGCCATGATCGTGCTAGACCTATGTACAAGCCATATGAAAGTACTGCACCCTTTGTTAACTTCCATTCCAAAACCGGATTACCGTTTCAATTCATCTTCAGCTCATAAGATGGATGGAGTAAGTGATATCCTCAAATCCCGCCTACGGGAATTTCAATTTCAGGATGAACAAAAAGGTTTAAAAAATAAAAAGGGCGGGTACTTAAACTTTGAAGATATCACCTTAATTTTACAATTTTGATAATTAAAGCAATTGTCTGTGCGATGAGCGAATAGGTTCTAAACTTATCCGTTTATGAATAAATAAAAAAGAGCACTACTTATGAAGTAGGCTCTAGATGCACGAATTATAAATTTAAAGTTTAAAAGTAAGGTTATTTTAAGAAGCACCTGCTCCAGCTTCCTCTAATTCAGTTTCAAGTTCTCCCAATCGATGATATTCTGTCAAGACAGCTTCTTGAATTTTCCCGCGTGTTGAGGAATTGATTGGATGAGCGATATCCCGGAATTCTCCATCTGGAGTTCGTTTACTTGGCATTGCTACAAATAAACCATTGTTTCCGTCGATCACACGAATATCATGAACCACAAATTCATTATCCAGTGTAATTGATGCGATAGCTCTCATACGACCATCCGTATTCACACGGCGTAATCTTACGTCAGTTACTTCCATTTAAGCTCACCATCCCTTTTTGTTGTTGTTAAAACTTAAAGTACATATTCAACAAAAAAACGTGAACTCCTTCTATTATCTGTAATTTTTTTAGAAAATTCAGCCTAGTTTTCAAAAACAATAAAAATCCCCCTGATATCACAGGATGATACCCATTACGAATTTCCTAAAAAATAAAAAAACGCCCGTTTATTTAACGAGCGCTACCACTTCTATTTCCACTAGTGCATCTTTAGGAAGGCGAGCAACCTCTACACAAGAACGAGCAGGTTTGTGAGCAGAAAAATATTCTCCGTAAATTTCATTAATCGAACCGAAATCATCCATACTTTTAATGAATACTGTTGCCTTAATGACAGTTTCCAATGAAGCCCCAGCTTCTTTCAATACAGCTTGGAGATTCTTAAAGACCTGGTGTGTCTGTTCCTTTACATCCCCAGTCACCATCTCACCAGAAGCAGTAAGTGGGATCTGTCCTGAACTGAAAAATAACTTATCCACGATCACGCCTTGTGAATATGGTCCGATCGCTGCCGGTGCTTCATCAGTATGTATCGTTTTCATTAAATGATTCCCCCTATTCCTTTTTCGTAAAATAATTCCCACGGCTTACATTGATTTTCTTGTCTCTTTCGACCACCTGCGTCAACTTGATTAATGAAACATAGTCCTCGACAAGGCACTCCTCAGTATGTTCGGATTCAACCAGCACTGCTATTCCGGCAACTGTTGCCTTAAATTCATCCAATAGACTGACCATACCGTTAATGGTACCCCCAGCCTTCATGAAATCGTCTACAATTAATACATTCGAACCTTCAACCAAGCTTCTCTTAGAGAGTACCATAGTCTGAATCCGCTTTGAAGAGCCTGAAACATAATTGATGCTCACTGTAGAACCTTCCGTTACTTTATTATTCCTTCTTACAATGACAACTGGAACATTCAAATAATTTGCCACGGCGTATGCTAATGATATCCCTTTGGTTGCCATTGTCATGATGACTGAGACATTTTTCTTGGCATACATTGAAGCGATTATCCTTCCAACCTTATTCACGGTTTGCGGATGTCCTAATATGTCTGTCATATATAGATAACCGCCAGGAAGTAACCTTTCGGGACTAGCGATCGTATTGCATAATCCGTCAATGAAGGCATTGGCTTCTTCTTCCTTGATGGAAACAATATATTTCACCCCACCGGCCGCACCTGGAACGGTTGTTAAAGATCCTATCCCCCGTTGTTCAAAGGTATCTTTGATGATTGTCAAATCTTCACTGATCGAGGATTTTGCCGAACTATATCTTTCAGCAAAATAAGTCAGCGAAACAAGTTCCCCTGGATGTTCTAATAAATAATTGGTCATATCGACTAGCCTCTCGCTGCGACGAAATTTCATTGAGACACCCCCTTTGTTAATTCCCGAATATTATATAGCAACTATACCACTAATGTACGTTTCTATTCAAGATTGTTTCGATCACCCAGTAAACGGACCGCATAGACTTGGTCACAAAATCCACGAAGTCCATTATAAATTCTTTGCATGCGCGAATCATGTTCCACCAAACCAAAAACGGTCGGACCACTTCCGCTCATCAAGACCGAATCCGCTCCAAATGTCTTCATTTGATCTTTAATGTTCGCAACCTCTGGGTATAACTGCAATGTCACTTGTTCCAGAACATTACCCAACCCTTCACATACATCGTGATAATTGTTTTCCATAATAGCCGAAATCATTCCAGGTACATCCGGATGCTCCATTTTTGACGTCTGGAGCCTTTTGTATATATCTGCCGTCGATACGCCGATCGTCGGTTTGGCCAAGATGACCCAGCATTTTGGCGGTGCGGGAAGATGCGTGATTTTTTCCCCGCGCCCCCTGGCCAATGCCGTTCCTCCATATACGCAAAATGAAACATCAGAGCCAATTTCAGCTCCTATTTCCGCAAGTTCATCCATGGAAAGACCAAGTTTCCACAGTCTATTCAAGCCTCTCAAGGTAGCAGCGGCATCACTGCTTCCACCAGCAAGTCCTGCAGCCACAGGTATATTTTTCTCTATAGTTATGGAAACACCTTTTTTGATTCCAAAACGTTCCTTTAGAATAAATGCAGCTTGATAAGCTAAATTCCGATGATCATCCGGAACAAATCGATTATGGGATAGAATTTGAATATGATTTCCCTTTATTTCCTTTAGTTCAATTCTATCGGCAAGGTCGACTGTCGTCATGATCATTTCCACCTCATGATATCCATCAGGCCGTTTGAAAAGCACATCCAAAGCCAAATTAATTTTAGCCGGGGCTTTCTCCATAAGCTTCAATATGTCCACCTACTTTAACGTTCTTAAAAGTTCTTGTCCTATTCTATCATATTTGTTTATATTCTAAAGGTTTTTTCATCGTAATTTCAATGTAATGAAGCTAAGATCACCCTTAGAGGAGAATAGACACATGTAGGCACATTGGGGAGCAGCTGCTTCCTGCATCCCAAAAGACTTGCTACATATCCATATAGCATTCACCGATACATAAAAAAACCAGACTCCTTAACTACAATGTAAGCAAAAATGAATGGAGCTATACATTGTATAAAGAGTCCGGCTTCTTCAACATGACGACATGATGCAATTAAGTGTTTGATCTACTCTTTGTTCACTAATTGACGTTGTGCTTTTTCGATAGCAAGCTTTACCATGTTCCCTGCGTCCCTGGCCCGGATTCCTCCCCAGCCTTCTTTCTGGACAACATCGTAAAATCCAAGTTCTTTAGCCAATTCCTCTTTAAGATCATTTGACATAATCCCTTTTTTCCTGCTCAAGCGAAGCAACCCCTTTCCATGCCGTCACATGCCTAGTGTTTGCATCATACGCTATTTCATTACATCCTTTTTAAGCCTTTATTGGAGCTCACAGGTATTCTATACAAAACAAAAAGCAGCAAACAAAGTTGTTCACTGCCTCGTCTAAGTTACATCTCTTGTTGTTTGTTTAAAAATGTTAGTTCCACGGTTTCCGTTAAAACATCCGCATAGCTGTAAGATACTCTTTCAAACGCATTTTCATCTTGGTCGAGCTCAATTACAAAAACAGCCGGATAAGTTTCCGCCAAAGTTCCGAATCGTTCTACAGTCTTTCTTCTTCCACCGTTTGCTTTTAAGAGCAATCTTTTACCTAGGTTTGAATCAAGTGCAGTTTTAATATCAGCTAGAGTTTTTGGCATTTTCGGTCCACCTCACTAAGTTAAGTATATCACAATTTACAAATATACGCAAACAAAATAATAAATTATATCAGCACTTAAAAATGTAGTCAATATATTTTTATCTGAAATTCGGCAAAATCGCGAACAATTTTATTATATCCTGGGAAATGAAAAATTATGTAAACGAACTATTCCATTATCTATTAAGCCGAATTTTCGTAATTAAATCATTACCTACTAACATCACTTAACCAAAAACCGGTTTTTCTGTAACGATATCCGAATTCTTACTCACCAAAAGCAAGCTGCATTCTTTCAAAATGCAGCTCGTTCATTCTTCCTGAAATGGCTTGAAGGGCAACCCGGTCCGTAACACCCCTTTTGTCTCAATTCCCCCCAACCCCTTTTCTCCAGTTAATGTATTTCGAAGGACATCCCATACATGAATATGATCAGAAAAAGGCGTAAAGCTTACCTTTCCGACGATATATACCGGATCAAGAGCATGTATATTAACGCGGGAAGGAGAACTTGCAAAATTTGCCCCCGCTTGGATCAGCGATTCAAAATGTGACTGACAAGCCCCGGCAAATATAATCAGTTGGTCTAAATGAGAAACTCGCCTTCGCGCTTCTCTAACCGTCTGAACAAAATCCTTTGAGTGACGGTAGGCATTAATATCGGATATCGGCCCTTTTGATTTTGAATAGGCATCATGGCCGGTGACAACAAGAATGTCCGGTCGATAATGGTCCAACAGCCCCCCAATTCTATGGGGCATTTCCTTTTCATTGCAATAGATGCCATTGACCGGAATACTGAATTTCTGATATAGATCCATGCATTTCCTTAAGTAAGAGGCATCCCCATCAACATGGAGGACCCGCCCTGGTATCTGAAAGTATTCACCGCCGTACCGATAACCATTACTTGATTGATAGCCATTTTTTTGTTGTTGCAGCTCTAGATCTTGCGTTAATAAGCGGTAAGATTGTTCTTGAAGTACCTCATTCGACCTTTGTCGATCATTTCTTTCATTATCATTAATGATCATTAAATCTTGAAAAGGTGCATCTGCAATCAATCGGATATCTTCCCCATAAAGAACAGCTTGACGCCTTCCGTCAATATCACGGATATCGATTACCCGGAACAACACGTCGCATTTATAAGAAACCCGACCAACAATATCGTTTATTTGAATATTCATGGCCTCACCCCATGAGAAGACTTATTTTCAGCCCGCCCTAGTTTATTTTCATTCTTAAGTTATGCGAACCCTTCTTGAATGGTGAAAGGCGGGGATTGATTACATTTTCGGATACGTTCCTTCAGGTTGGCCAATTTCATAATAAAAAAAGCCGGAAGCGGGGATTGACCCCATTCCGACTTGAATCTTTCACATTTCCTTTATTTGAAATTCGGCAATAATGCATCACTTAAGCGGCCAAATTCTTTGATGCTCAGCGTTTCCCCCCGTCTGGAAGGATCCACTTCCGCAGCTTCGAGAGCGGCCAGTATTTGTTCTTTTTTCGATTTACCATCTGGCAGCTGACTTGTTAAGTTATTTAAAATCGTTTTCCGGCGTTGGGCAAAGCTCGCCCGGGTCACCGTGAATAAGAAATCCTCATCCAGGACCTCGACGATCGGCTTCACGCGCTTTGTAAGGCGGATTACAGCAGAATCAACATTAGGCTGAGGCATGAATACCGTTTTGGGTACTATCATCACTGTTTCGGCTTCAGTATAATATTGAATGGCAATGGATAAAGAACCGTATTCCTTTGTCCCAGGTTTTGCTGCAATTCGATCGGCCACTTCCTTTTGCAGCATGCACACGATGCCCCTAATGGGCAGGTCTTCGGACAATAGCTTTAAAATGATGGGCGTCGTGACATAATATGGAAGATTCGCAACGACCATCAGGTCCGAAAATCCAGAAAATTCCTCGTCGATGACTTTCTTGACATCAGCTTTAAGAACATCTCCGTGAATGATGTTTACATTGTTATAGGGAGACAGTGTATCCGATAAGATGGGCAGCAGACGCTGATCGATTTCAAAGGCCGCAACCTTTTTGCTGCTTTTCGCTAGTTGTTCCGTCAATGCCCCGATTCCCGGCCCAATTTCAATGGCGCCGCTTTCCTCTGTCAAATTGGCATGTTCGACAATACGTTTCAAGATATTCGTATCAATTAAAAAGTTCTGGCCTAAGCTCTTTTTAAAGGAGAATCCATATTTCTTTAATATTTCTTTCGTTCTGACAGGGGTTGCAATATCCTTATTCATTTTTTTCCTCCTGAATTATCTGTACCATCGCTTTCTCAAAAGCCTCAGTTGATATTTGGAACATTTTTAGTCTCTTATATAACTGTTTACCATTGGTAAACCCGATTTTTAAAATAGAGCCAAGTTTTTCCCTTCGTTCCTTGGCACCGGATCCCCCGATTAAACCGGCATCTATTAAATCTTGTTGTGAAATCTCTTCTGAAGCCTCTTCATCCATTAATTGGGCTTCCTTTAAAGCATTACGAATTGCCTCAGGAGAAGCATGTTCCACACCAATTCCTCTACCTGACTTAGGAAGGGCTTCCTTCTTCGTTAAAAAGGCGTGTTTACAGCCTTTTACTTGTTCTGAAATTATATTCCTGATTTTTTGACCAGGAAAATCAGGGTCTGTGAAAATGATGGCTCCACGTGTCCTTTGTGCAAGCCTCACCTGCTCAATACAAGACTCATTCACCGCGGAACCGTTGGTTTCTATTGTATCAGCATTAACAGCCCTTTTTATCGCTACCGTATCGTCTTTTCCTTCTACAACAATAATTTCTTTAATCTTTTTCATGGTTTCCTCCATACAGAAAAGCGCAAGCGCTTTGATTAGCTCTTGGATAAACGTAACCGGTCCCACGTAAATTTTTTTGGATAGAGAATCCAGTCAAGATCATTTATGAAGTTCACACGCACATATTGAAATCTTATGGAATAATGAAACGTCTATCTTATTAAAACAGTTTTACATAGGGTTTTTCAACAAATGGAAAATAAAACGCAAAAAACAGGAGACGAATTCATCTCCTGCGAGAGAAACCTTATTAGTCCAATACACGAATCTTTACCCTCTTTACACCCCAGCGATAAGCATCATTCTTCGAGGAAAAGAAGACGTCAATCCTATTTCCCTTTATGGCTCCGCCTTTGTCAGCAGCTACTGCATAGCCATAGCCATCCACATATACTTTCGAGCCCATAGGAATTACGTTTGGATCGACAGCGATGATTTTCGCACCCGGATTGCTCTTTAGATCCACGCCTGTGGACGTGACACCGGAACAGCCCTTACAACTGGCAGTATAAGCTGTTGATGATACATATATTTCTTTTCCACTTGAAGAACTAACGTTAGTTACTCCGCGTGATGCTTGGGCAACCGTCGTTCGAGTTCCGACCGTTACAACTTTATCCTGCTTTTTATTAACCACTTTTTCTGAAAGTAATTCTCTTTTAACCTCTTTGCCATTTTCTTTAATAACTTCATATTCTTTGGAAATGAGTCCGTCTTTTCCTTCTGTGACAATTTTCTCTTTCCCTTTTGATAAAGAGTCATCTTTTTTAGTTATGACAGCAAAGTCAACTGGTTCTTCCACTACATCGGTGACTTTTTCAATTCGAACTACGTTTACCGTATTCTCAGCTTCAACTTTTTCGGTTAAATCTGGCTCAACACGATCCAAATCATTGAGTTTTACTCCTTGTTGCTTTAAAAAGTCAGCGACAGTAGCCGAAGTTGACCATACCTGCTTTTCGTCTCCACCTACCACTAATTTCAGTGAAAAGGCTTTGTCTATGGCAACTTCCATATTCGCTTTCAGCTTCGTATTTTTCGAAGGGGTGATCTTATCCTGTTCCTTCACACTAAGATTTTGGTCTTTTAAAAGTTCGTCTACCGTATCGGCGGTGGACCAAACATTCTTCGTCTTACCATCCTGTACCATGACGATTTTTTGTGCAGGCTTCCAAACCACCTCTAAATCATCATCTACCTTGGTGGTTCTAGATGGATGGACGTAGTCTGCGGCTTTAACGGTAATCTCTAAATCTTCCAACATATCATTTACAGTAGCCGCGTGTGTACGCACTACCTCTTTTTTTCCGTCTAGCATGATTGTAACTGTATCCTTTGTTCCTTGATATATCAGTATTCCCAATGCTGTAGAAACAAGAATAGCACTGAAAATGGCAATTGCCATTCTCTTCTTCCCAAAAGGTCTGGGAATAAGGTTTTTCATATTTTTTAATAGGATGAAAAACTCCTCCTTCCTCCCGGTGATTATATAGACATAGTTATCAAGCTGTCAACCCATTCACTTCTCATTTAGGAAATTACTACCTATTATGCATATTTCACCTTAAAAAGGAAAGGGCGACTTCTCGACATAATAAGCCTATGGTTGGAGTGAAATTTGTAGAAACCTTAGAAAAAATTCAATTTTAGCTAGTGAACCCCGGGAGATATTGTAAAAAAAAATGTCAGTTAATGCCGAATAATTTCTTGGCATTTTCCGTTGTTGCCTGGGAAACTTCCTCTAATGTGAGTTGTTTGATTTCTGCAATTTGTTCAGCAACAAGTTTCACATACGAAGGTTCATTACGCTTCCCTCTATAAGGATGGGGAGCCAAGTATGGACAATCGGTCTCTATCAATAAACGGTCTAAAGGTACGGATGCTGCCACTTCCTTTGGTTTTTTTGCATTCTTGAAGGTCACAGGGCCACCCAATGAAATATAAAAGTTCATATTGATGCATTCCAAAGCCGTTTCAGCACTTCCGCTAAAGCAATGCATGATGCCTCCAACCCTTGATGCCTCTTCTTCCTTGAGTATGTTCACGATATCCGCGGTCGCTTCCCGATTATGGATGATAATGGGCAGCCCCACCTTTTTTGCCAGTCGGATTTGCTTCCTGAACACCTCCATTTGAACATCTTTCGGTGATTTATCCCAATGATAATCCAGACCCATCTCACCAATGGCCACAACCTTTGGATGATTGGATAATTCCTCGATCCATTGTAAGTCCTCTTCTGTCATATCTATAGCATCCACAGGATGCCATCCGACCGCGGCATACATGAAATCATAAGCTTCTATTAATTCCATTGCCCTTATAATAGTGGGCCGGTCAAAACCAACGACTACCATATTATTGACTCCTGCTTCCTTAGCTCTGTCTATTACGTCCTCGAGATCCTCGTTGAATTGTTCCGCATTAACATGTACGTGTGTATCAAATAACATTATTTTTCTCCCTTTCTAGCACTATTTTATTAAAAAATGAAAGTTTTATGTTTCACATTTAGGTAACAAAAAGATTACAAAAGCTTCTATATGCCCAAATGCAGAACCTGAACCTGTATTAAATTACTTTTTCCAAAAGCATAAAGAAAAAAACATAAAAATGTTTCATATGAAACACCTTTATGTTTTCATCGGTTTATTTCACCTTTGAACCATTAGGAATCGATGAATCTATTGTAGCAACTGAAAGCACTCCATCCTGGCTTCCCGCCAAAATCATTCCTTGAGAGAGCTCGCCACGAAGTTTAACAGGTTTCAAATTTGTTACGCATATCACTTTTTTGCCTACTAAATCTTCAGGTTTATAGTGCTGTGCAATGCCTGATACGACTTGACGTTTCTCATAACCCAAATCAAGCTGAAGTTTAAGAAGCTTATCCGCTTTCTTTACAGGCTCAACTTCCATGACCTGAGCAACACGAAGCTCCACTTTTGTAAAGTCATCTATAGTGATTTCATCGACTTCAGGAATCGTCTCTTCCACTTTTTCCTCGGCCTTAGGGGCGCCGCCCTGCATTTGATCTTTAATATATAAAACTTCCTCTTCCATATCCAGACGAGGGAAGATCGGCTCTCCCTTCAAGACTTTTGTTTCAGCAGGAATTTGACCGAATTCCGCTAAACTGTCCCAGGATTTTAACACATCATCTTTGATGCTAAGCTGAGCAAAGATTTTTTCTGGTGTTTGCGTCAAGAACGGTTTCAAAAGGATTGCCGTCCTGCGCAATGATTCCGCCAAATGAACCATGACACTAGCAAGGTCTTCTTTCCTTGATTCATCTTTAGCAAGAGTCCATGGCTGGGTCTCATCAATGAATTTATTAGTTCTGCTCACGAGTTGCCAAATGGATGTTAGTGCAACTGAAAATTCCATGTTTTCCATGGCTTCCTCATACTTGCCTACCGTATCTTGGTTCATTTCAAGCAAAGCCTTTTCGAATTCGCCATTGGATCCTTCGTAATTAGGAATCACACCATCAAAATACTTATTGACCATTGCAACAGTTCGATTTAATAAATTCCCTAAATCATTTGCCAGGTCAAAATTGATCCGCTCCACAAACCCTTCCGGTGTAAATACTCCATCTGAACCAAATGGTACTTCTCGCAATAAGTAGTAGCGTAAAGAATCCAAACCGTAACGATCAATCAATGTAACGGGATCCACAACATTCCCTTTTGATTTGGACATTTTACCATCTTTCATGAGAAGCCATCCGTGGGCAAAGACTTTCTTTGGTAGCGGCACGTCAAGAGCCATTAACATGATCGGCCAATAGATTGTATGGAAACGAACGATTTCCTTTCCTACCAAATGTACATCGGCAGGCCAATAATTCAAGTATTTAGAGTCATTATCCGTTCCGTATCCTAATGCCGTTATATAATTGGTCAATGCATCAATCCATACATAAATAACATGCTTTGGATCTCCCGGCACCTTGATGCCCCAATCGAAAGTAGTACGGGAAACGGCCAGATCTTCCAATCCAGGCTTGATGAAGTTATTGATCATTTCGTTTTTGCGCGATTCCGGTTGAATGAAATCCGGGTTTTCCTCATAAAACTTCAGTAACCGATCCGCATATTTACTCATCTTAAAGAAATAAGATTCCTCTTTCACCTTTTCAACAGGCCTACCGCAATCAGGACAATTTCCATTGCTTTCTTCCACCTGACGTTCCGTGAAGAAAGATTCGCAAGGTGTACAATATAATCCTTCATATTGGTCCAAATATATATCACCCTGGTCCAATAGCCTTTTAAAAATCTTGGCTACGACCTCTTTATGGCGATCTTCCGTCGTCCTGATGAAATCATCATATGAAATATCAAGCTTTTCCCAGAGCTCTTTAATCCCTGATACGATATTATCTACATATTGCTGAGGAGTGACTCCTTCTTCAGCCGCTTTACGCTGGATTTTTTGACCATGTTCATCAGTTCCAGTTAAATACATGACATCGAAGCCACGCATCCTTTTATAACGAGCCATGGCATCCCCTGCCACTGTCGTATACGCGTGCCCTATATGTAAATTACCACTCGGATAATATATGGGTGTCGTGATATAGAATGTTTTTAATTTATCTTGCACTTCGTTCCCTCCTCATCATTTGAAAAACCGGCTATAGGACTCGCCCAAGCCATAAGAATATATTTTAAGCTATTATCTCTATTTTAACGCTATATACAATTCTGTGCGACAATAATCACTAATCTAATCATCATGTTAATAGAATAAAAAATAGAAGTAAATTTTCATTTTAACAATAAGGGGACTGGAAGTGAACTTCCCTTATGACAGCATTACCTCTTACCTCAACAAAATATACCTAAATTTCTTTTTTTGTGCAACAACTCACATATTCGTAAATTTTTTCAGAAGATTATCCTTAATTCAGAACTTTTGTTTTGAAACTAAATTATATTTAATCATATAATAGTGAAGTGTGTTTTTTATATGCATACTTTGTCGAAATGTGGTGAAGTGAGTAGTCCTCTGTTTCCTGCTATTTCTTCTTTTTTAATGATATAACCGATTTTTTCTCTTTAAAAGCCTTTTTGTTACACGAAAAGAGCCATGCTATTTCTTACAAAAAAATGAAAATAAATCATTGACGAATTTGGGAATGGCTGGTATTATAAATTTATAAAAAATTTGTCGAATAATGGCGAAAAAAATAGAAATAGGGTACTAGATTGTAACTGAGAGGAGAATTTTTTAAATGAAATCTACAGGTATTGTTCGTAAAGTTGATGAGTTAGGCCGGGTGGTTATTCCAATCGAACTTCGTCGTACATTGGGTATCGCTGAGAAAGACGCTCTTGAAATCTATGTTGATGATGAGCGCATCATCCTGAAAAAATACAAACCAAACATGACTTGCCAAGTTACAGGTGAAGTTTCCGATAACAACCTTACACTTGCTAATGGTAAATTGATCCTTAGTCGTGAAGGTGCAGAATTACTTATTCAAGAAATTCAACAAAACTTCACTGCTTCTAAATAAATGATAAAAAAACTTCCGGTCTTCGGAAGTTTTTTTATGTTTATTATTATTTTATATCAATGTGATACGCCTGATATACATCACGTTTTTGCATATTGCGATCTTTTGCGACCTGCTTGATTGCATCCTTAGAGGTGAACTCCTTGGTTTCCATATAATGATTAACATGACCGACGATGTCAAGGGCCGACCACCAAGCTTCTTCAGGTTCTTCTTCCGACCATTGCCCACCTTCAATTATTAAACAGAACTCACCGCGAATTTCTGATTCCATCGCCCACGTCAATGCTTCACTTACAGTCCCCCGAATGAACTCTTCAAATTTCTTGGTTAACTCGCGGCATAATACTATACGGCGGTCGCCTAAAATTTCATGCATATGTTTCAATGTTTCTTTCAATCGATGTGGCGATTCATAAACGATCCAAGTCGATTCCATTTTTTTTAATTTTTCCAGCTCCTGCTTTTTTTCTTTTGCTCCCCGTTGTAGAAAGCCATAGAAGTAAAAAGGCTGCGGAATCAGTCCTGATGCGATCAATGCAGTTAATGCAGCATTGGCCCCTGGCAACGGGATGACTTTAAACTTTTCGGCAATGGCCTCTTTGACCAGTTCATATCCCGGGTCGGATATCGTCGGCAAGCCAGCATCACTTACCAATGCGATGACCTCGCCGGATCGAAGCCTCTCTAGCATTTGCTTCCCGCTATATTCCTTATTATGTTCATGGTAACTGACGATAGGTGTCGAAATTTCAAAGTAGTTGCATAATTTCTTCGTATTTCGCGTGTCCTCAGCAGCAATGACATCCGCTTCCTTCAAGATTCTTAAAGCCCGGAAACTCATATCCTCAAGGTTTCCTATCGGTGTAGGAACCAGATATAGAGCTGGCTCCAATCCTTCTTTTTCAAAACTCTTTTGCTGCCACATATCATGTATCCTCCTTTGCCATCCACTTTTGCTTTTGTTTTCTTGTTAATTGCTTAAACTTATATTCAGCCTGCATGGCCAATGTCCGTGTTTCGAATATTTCATGATAAATCAGTTCAACCGGTGCCCGGCCTCGTGTATACTTTGCGCCCCTGCCATTATTATGAGCATCAATCCTTCGGTGCAAATTATTCGTATACCCTGCATAATAGCTGCCGTCCCTGCATTTCAAAACATAAAAATAATGTTTATTCCTCTCCATATAGAATCCTTCTGATTTCCGGATTATACTCATTTTGATCATTATATACAACAAGCGGAGGAAGAATCTTCAAATCAGGGTTGCCGTCCTTTATCCCTTCTATAAGAATAGTATTCGCTTCTTTTGAGCTCTTAGGATAAACGAATTGCAGCCGCTTCGGTTCAATTCTGTACATCCTCATGAAATGCAGGATATCCATCAGACGGCCCGGTCTATGAACGAATGCAGCTTTCCCACCTTGACGCAGCAGCTGGCTTGTAACACGCATGACGTCCTCAAGATTACACATTATTTCATGTCGGGCAATTGCAAAGTGCTCATTTTTGTTAATTTCCTCGATGGACGGTGTCGGGAAATAGGGTGGGTTGCAAGTTACGACATCATATTTGCTATACCCTATCTGTTTTGGAATTTCCTTTATATCCCCATGAATCATCTCGATTTGGGAGGACACGCCATTATAGTCCATGCTTCTCTGGGCCATGTCATATAACCGCTCTTGTATTTCAACACCGGTAATTGTCCCTTTCGTTCTTGTACTCAACAGCAAGGGTATGACCCCATTACCTGAGCAAAGATCTACGATTTTCCCTTTTTGGATCGGTACATTTACGAACCTTGATAATAAAACGGCATCTAATGAAAAAGAGAACACCGATGGGCTCTGGATGATCCTTAAATTCTCAGCCAATAGATAATCCAGGCGCTCATCGCCTTTAAGTTCCACCATTGCTGTTACCCTCCTAATCATGTATCGAAAAAGCATGTATAGGGACCATGCTTCTACATTACTATCGTACAAAAAGAGGCCTGACTCATAGTATGCGTCAGACCCCGAATCACTATATATTGTAAACGGTCTATCTATCACGTAAAAGAAACATCTTTTATATTATTCCTTTATCACTTCTTGTTTAAAAAAGATAAACAGAACAGGCAATCCCCTTCTTTTCGTAAACTGCCAAAATGCAGATTGCAAATATGAAAGCCTTCTTGATAGATACGGGCTAAATTATCATAGCCTTCCCCGATATCCATAACCTTGTCCGTACTTGCGGTACGGTTTTTCACTTTTTGTTTGACCTTTACTGCAGCAGGCGCACTTTCGACTTCCACAAGGCCCAACCGATGGCGCAAATGCTCTTTCTCCAGCTTGAGCGACTGATTTTCCTCAAGGATTTCAGCTAAGTTCTGCTTCAATTCTCCAAGCTGCTTATATAATTGGCCTATCTGGGTTTCCATATTGGTCACCGACTCAAAAATATCTTTCTTATCCACGCTCTCCCACCACCTTAATAATCTGTGGCTTGAATAGAAACGGCTCCCTCTTTTAGAATCTCATCTAGAGTATACTCTAATACTCTTTCTTGCTCGATTAGTTCAATCTGAAGTACGCGTTCTAGAATATTAAGCCCCACTACCTTGCCTTTGCCACCAGGCGTATTAATCATTTCACCTAAATCAGGAAGCATTTCCTTCGCACTTTCATACTCATCATTTTCATATTTCAGACAGCACATCAATCGACCGCATAAACCTGAGATTTTTGTAGGGTTTAATGATAAATTCTGATCCTTCGCCATTTTGATGGAAACCGGTTCAAAATCTCCAAGAAATGTGGAGCAGCAAAGCATTCTGCCACAAGGTCCGATGCCACCAAGCATCTTTGCCTCATCCCTTACCCCAATTTGGCGCAGTTCTATGCGAGTTCTGAATATGGCAGCTAAATCCTTGACTAAATCACGGAAATCCACGCGACCATCCGCTGTAAAATAAAACACGACTTTATTTCTGTCGAAAGTATATGACACATCAACCAGCTTCATATCCAGCTTATGCTCCACAACCTTTTGACAACATATAGAGTAAGCCTCTTCTGCAGCCGCCTTGTTCTCGTCTACAATCAGCTTATCTTTTGCATCAGCGACCCGAAGTACTTTTTTCAATGGCAGGACAACATCGTTTTCATCTACTTGTTTTCGGGCTGTAACGACTTTACCGAATTCAACACCGCGGACAGTCTCCACTATTACAAAATCGTCCTTAGGAATAGCGAATTCACCCGGATCGAAGTAGTATATTTTGCCCGCCTTTTTAAAACGGACACCTACAACATCATACAAATCATGATCCCTCCTGCAAATTCAGCACAAGCTGTTCCATCAACAGCTGTGGATTCGTGTTGGACATCAGCTTCCTTTTTGCTTCCAAAATGCAACCCATATGTTCAGCAAGGCGCCTTGGGGAAAGATGAAGAGCGTGAGTTTCAAATTCCTTCAGTTTATTTTGGAACACAACGAAGTCCTTTTTGTCCAACTGAATGTATAATAAATCCTTATATATAAGAAGTAACAAATCAAGACCTCTGTCAACCTGTTCTCTTTCTTTAAAGTGTGTGAACCAATCCGTCTGAAGGTACAGCAATGCCTTCAAGGAATTAAGTTTTAACACTTCATATAATTTTACCACTATTTTTTGAGCTTGTACAAACCATTCATCATGACTAAGCCCGATTCCAGCTTCCACATTCTGTGTTATGTGTGCAATAACCGAAGCCAGCAGTGGTTCTACATCCTGTTCCATCAGCTTCCGTTTCACATTCTCAGGAGATAATGGCTTGAACGAAATCACTTGGCATCTTGATAATATAGTCGGCAGAATCCTCTGAAGCTGTTCGGTCATCAATATTGCTACAGTATCAGCTGAAGGTTCTTCTAAAAATTTCAATAGACTGTTGGCTGCCCCCACCGACATTTTGTCGGCATCGGCAATCATATAAACCTTCCGATCCGCCTCTACGCTTTTTTTCGAAAATTCTTCCTGAAGCCCCTTGATTTGTTCTTTCTTTATTGAGAGACCGTCTCTTTCTATTAAATGGACATCAGGATGATTCCCACTTGAAATCCGTTTGCAATTCCGACAAAGTTCGCATGGCTCATAACCTGCTGTCGGGGCTTCACATAGTAAGCTTTTGGCAAAGGCATTGCTTATCTCTTGCTTACCTGTCCCTTTTTCCCCTTCAAATAAATACGCATGGGCCACCCTTTTCTTCGTTATGCTATTTTGCAGCATCGTCATTACCTGCGGCTGAATTTGACTCATGTCCCGCCATGTTTTATCCAAAACCATCAACTCACTTAAGTATATAAATTAATCAGCAGACCCTTAATTTCGCCTATCATTTCCAATATTTCAAGCGAGCTTTTCTCTTTATTAAGAATTTCCTCACTTAACTCAACTAATCTTACATCTATCGTTTCCACGGTTTTCAACGGCCTGCTCTGTCCATATTCATTCCAGTTCGTGGATTGCTTCAGTTCCAATCCATATTCAACCGCTTCTTTAACAAACCGTTTCACCAATGTTTTATATTTTGCCAATTCCCTAAAAGTGCGTGACCTTACTAAACGCTGACCCGCCCCTTCAATATCGCCTAACAAACGGTTTAATGTTTGGACTTGCATCTTTTGATCCTGTGTCTGGACCATTTGTTGGAATCTGCCATTTCCGGTTTGAAACTGTTTGGCATCCTGACGCGATTTATCCAGCTTTATAGGGATATCATAGTTGATTTTCATAATGAACCTCCCTGAAACGAACCGTTAAAATTGTAAAAAGTTTTCAACTGGCAGAACAAAAATGGTCGCACCGCCTACTTGAATCTCCACTGGGTAAGGTACATAGGATTCGGCATTCCCGCCCATCGGTGAAACCGGTGATACTAACTGGGATCGTGACTGACAATTCTGTTTGATGATCTGGATGGCTTTGTCAACACGTTCATCCTCTGTGCCAATCATAAAAGTCGTATTGCCTGATTTTAAAAACCCGCCAGTGCTGGCTAGCTTGGTCGTTCCGAAATTATTTTCCACTAATTCATTCAGCAGGCGATGACTATCCTTGTCTTGAACGACAGCAATGATCATTTTCATTCTCATCATCCTCCGGTTACTCTGAATTTTTACTAACTCCATTATAGCAACTAGTCCTTGTCTGGAATAGTATTGGTTGAATAATATGGAAACCTGTATATTTAGTTTCCTGCTTTCGCTAAAAATTTCAGCAAATTGGCTTTCGTTTCCTCAAAAACTTCATCTATTGTCCGGCCTGCATCCACGATAATGAAACGCTCTTTCCATCTATTTATAATGAGCTGATAGCCCTCACAAACTTTTTTATGGAAGTCGAGGGCTTCAAGATCCAGACGGTTCACTTCCCGTTCCCCATTGGACTGGATACGTCTCAATCCCTCTTCCGGGTCTATATCAAAAAAGAACGTGGCATCTGGCATCATATCTCCAATTGCGAATTTATTGATATTATAAACTTCTTCTATTTCCAAACCCCTTGCATGACCCTGATAGGCTAACGAGCTATCTATGAATCGGTCACAGAGGACAATTCCCCCTCGTTCCAACTCAGGCCTGACCACTTCCACTAAATGCTGACGCCTTGCTGCTGCGTATAATAAAGCCTCTGTTCTCGAGTCCATGGCTGTATTATCTTTATTAAGGATCACTTCCCTAATTTGCTCTGAAATGGGAACACCCCCTGGCTCACGCGTTAATAGGACTTGATAGCCTTCTTGTTGCAGGGCCTTGCCAAGCATTTGGGTAATTGTTGTTTTCCCGGCACCCTCAGGCCCTTCCATTGTTATAAAAATACCACGTTTCATCGATGTACCTCCAAGGTTCTTTGTTTGTAGTATATCATTTTAATGCCTGCTTTCATAAACGATCAATTCGCCGTTTGAAAGGGAGGAACCGCCATGAAACCTTGATCCCAGTTCTCGCAGTCCCCTCAGGTTGTCTATATGCTCAGGAGTAATCATTTCCCCGGACATAATTAAAGGGATGCCTGGCGGATAGGGAATGACCATCTCGGCAGATACCTCACCCACTGCTTCCCGTAATGTGACAGGCTTTGATTTACTATGCTTCATGACGGAGTATGGTATTTCAAGTCCTGTCATTGACCTTCCATCAGTCCATGGGGCCCCAAGTTCTGATTCCTTGTTTCCAGTTCTGTCTTCAGTGGCTCTTTTTATAGTTTGAACGATTTCATGAAAAGGAAATTCGGTGCCCATTTTTAATAAGGGTAAAATCATTAATAAATTATGAGGATCAGCCAATTCCGTAAAAATGCCTTTGGCTTCACATAGCCGCTGTAATTCAAACCCGCTTAAACCATTTGTTGATTGAATGACCACTTTCAACGGGTCTGCCAAGGTGCCTTGTGGCGCCTCCAGCACCCTTACTGTTTGCAAGGCACCTAATTCCCCTCTGAAGTCTGATATCTTTTCAATAAGGGATATTTTATCTTCTGATGTAAAAGCAGCTAAGTAGGCCCTGGCCAAGTCGAGCGACCCCATAATTGGGTAAGATGGGCTGCTCGACTGAAGCATTTGTAAATAAAATGATACTTGGTCGACATCAACTAAGGGTGAATTCACATGAAGAAAAGACCCCATCGTCATAGCCGGCAGTGTTTTATGCGCTGAATGGACAACGGCATCTGCCCCTGCCAAAATTGCCTGCTTAGGAAATGGGCTTCCCAACTGAAAATGAGCGCCATGTGCCTCATCCACCAGTACAGGAATCCCCTTTTGATGTGCGAGTCTTACCATTTCCGTCAAGTCTTCACCAAGACCATAATAATTAGGATAGGTAACAATGATTGCTTTTACATCTGGATGTACACTCAAGGCTTCTGCGATTAATGTTGATCCCACACCGCCAGCAATGCCCCATTTCTCATAATAGGCTGGTTGTAAAAAAATCGGTTGTACATTCGCTAACATCAATCCATGTAAAATCGATTTATGGCAGTTTCTTTGGACAAGGACCTTATCACCTTCCCGGCAGGTAGCAAGAATCATGGCAATGTTGCCTACGGTGGACCCATTAACCAAAAAATAACTCCGCTTTACCCCATATAGGTCAGAGAGTAGTTGCTCGGACTGTAAAATGGCGCCCTCTGGAGCATGCAGATCATCTAAACCGCTTATCTCCGTGGCATCAATACCAAGAATGAGGTTATATAAGGCTTGGCCCTTTTTATTAAACACCCACCCATTTTTATGCCCTGGAACATGAAAAGATATTGGCCTTTTTTTATGAAAAGCACTCATTGCATCGAACAACGGTGTCTGTGATTGATTCATTTTCTCTTCCCTCATATATCATAGTATTTTTTCATTTTATCAAATAAGTTCAATTTTATCTCATATTGCGTCGGCTGAAAGGCAATTATGCGTTTCCGAACATGTCGGTTTGGGGGAACAAACAGTAACATGGGAGCTTGTTGCCAAGCATTCTTCTAAAGTACCAAAAAAAGAATCAGAGATTAAAGAAACACATCATTTCTTTTTTCTCTGACTCTTTAACTTTCCACATACTATTTTTTCATGATAATATTTCAGGATTAGTGATTTTTCTTAATTGCTTTAAGTAATATTGGTACTTGGGATCATTCGTATCCGTCCTGATCATATCCCTTTCGCATTCCTCACAAATAAAGGTCGTATATAGATGTATACCCATCCCTTTTATTTGTTCACAAACCGCGCACGTTTCCCCTGCCGTTGTTTTGGTTGTTGTTGTCCCCAACATCTCCACCTCCATACCTGCATTCTCCCCAAAAACCATTGTTCGCATACATTAATTTAAATAGTTTAAGAGAACCGGGGATGCTTTTAACAATGTATGATGAAGAATTTCAATACGTGTATGTCTTTATAAAAGTTTCCTTAATTGATAATCCCTTTATATCCAATGATTTTTCTTTGCATTATGCAAAAAAAGACCAGCCAGATGGCTGATCTTTTTAAATGGCTTGGCGGCGTCCTACTCTCACAGGGGGAAACCCCCAACTACCATCGGCGCTGAAGAGCTTAACTGCCGTGTTCGGAATGGGAACGGGTGTGACCTCTTCGCTATCGCCACCAAACA
>NZ_JANZMJ010000036.1:0-59409 GCF_025175645.1 Peribacillus aracenensis | reverse complement strand
TAAACTGCATAGAGTAGTCCTCCTTGTTTGATGCTGGGTCAATGGTCGTTGACACTCATGCATCATACAAGAGGGCTCTTTTTCTTTCAAGACCTCGAACATCCTTCTAACAGGAATGCTGCCCCTTGCGCCCCCCTTACCAATCAGCGGAAACAAAATTGGATTTTTTTATTACATCTACTTTTTTAAACCCTTCAGTAATACATGGATTTAAATTCCTCCACTTTCGTTCACTTTCTTCACATTTCCTCATACATTACTTTTTTTCTTTTTCTCTAAGTTTCTAGAACAGCTCATTACGAAAGGAAGCATTTTTTTGAAAAGTCCTTCTATAATGGAAGAAGAATGATAAAACTTGCACAAAAATATGTGTAAGTAAGCGTCATTTCATCTTTATTGAACAGAAGGAAATAAATTCACGTAAGGAATTTTGTAAAAATGCACACATGAATATCTATACTAAGATACTTGTGCATATTGTGAGCTTACTATATTTTATGTAAAAGATTAGAGCATGCTATTGTCAAGGTCCAGTTCACCAGTAATTTTAACTGGTCCATCTATAATCGGAGCACTGTTAGCAAGAATTAAGAAACAGTTATATAACAAGACTCATGGTATAATTAACATAGTAAAACGCTTACAGTAGCAATTCAAACTAATTGTTCGGAAAATTCTTTCCGTTAGGAGTCGATGAAAGTTGACAGTGGAAAATAAAATAAGTAAAGAACAAACTATCTTTAATCATATTGGAAATAAAATCAAAACAGATGATCGAGAAATTAATATTATTGCTAGATTAGATGAACCACTAATTGTAATATTAGGAAATGTTTTGAGTGACGAAGAATGTGACGGTCTTATTGAATTGTCAAAAGATAGAATGAATCGTTCCAAAATTGGAGCTAAGCACGAAGTAAATGAGATAAGAACGAGCAGTAGTATGTTTTTTCAAGAAAATGAATATGATATCATTACCAAAATTGAAAAAAGGATTTCAACCATCATGAATATACCCATTGAACATGGAGATGGTATTCAAGTTCTTAAATATACACCTGGGCAAGAGTATAAAGCTCATTTTGATTTTTTTACATCCTCAAGTATAGCAGCAAAAAATAATAGAATTAGCACAATCATCATGTACTTAAATAATGTGGAGCATGGAGGGGAAACTTTTTTTCCTAAACTGAATTTTTCAGTATCCCCGCGAAAGGGAATGGCTGTGTATTTCGAATATTTCTATAACGACAAAAATCTAAACGAACTGACTCTACACGGTGGAGCACCGGTTATCACCGGGGAAAAATGGGTTGCAACACAATGGATGAGGAGACAAAAGTAGTCTGCAGATTGATAATGTGTAAACGGCAGCCTTTAAAAGCCTCAATTTTAGGTGCCTTTGTTCATTAGGCACCTATTTCATTAGGTTTATGTTCATAAAAAAATCACAAAAAGAATGATTAATTTTACACTGGCTGGTCTCTTTGAACTCAAAATTTCTGAGCACACTATTCATTTACCCTTAGTACTTTTTCTAAAATTATCGTAATCGGTCTTAATGTAATGAAATACCTTCGCGTTGCCATTATGGTCCGGATGAGTTATTTTTAATAACCCTTTATATTCTGCCAATACTTCTTTTTTGCTCGCCGTTTTAGAAAGCCCTAATTTTTCATTATAATCATTTGATTGTGTAGTGGAGTCAATATTGTAATTTTTTCTGTTGTTCTCTTTTAATTTTATCAATTCATTACGTAATTCAATATTTTCTTTTAATAAATCCTTTGTTTCATTTTGTAATTCACTTTTCTCATTCTTTAGAATGCCAACTTCCTTTTTGAACATATCCCTCTGCTGAATCAATATTCTTTTTGCAGTTTCATGAAGTTCTTCAATACCTTCTATATGCTTATCTTGAGCTTGTATTTTTAATTTTAATCGGTGTATGATTTCGTCCTTATTTTGGTCTATGATATCATTTATAGCCAGCTTTGGAGCTAAGTCATCGCTTGTGTAACCATTGTTCCTCTTACCGTTTCCAGAGTATTTAATCTTACCTTCGCTAAGCCAGCGTTTAACAGTTTGCACACTATTACTTTCTGTTACTCCTGCATCTTTTAACATTTCAAATGCTTGATCTGTGCCATCCATTATGTATCCAGTTTTTCTATTCTTGTTTCCTCCCTCATATTTAATCTTACCTTCACGAAGCCAGCGTCTAACAGTTTGTATACTGCTACTTTCTGTTACTCCTGCATCCTTTAACAGGTCGAAAGCTTGATCTGTGTTCACATTGTTCCCCCTTTCCTCTTATTACGCAATGTAATGTTAATCGATTGATATTAGCTTATTAAAAGGAATGTATTTTACAACGAATGCGACTAATTTGTATGTCAATGTTTTAAATAATAGCATAGCCATTTTCTAGACAAAGAACAAATAGATGAAGAATGTATGACGAATATCACAGAGAGATAACGATAAGGTTTCAAAACTAAAAGTGTGGAACGAAAAATACATGATTGGTAACTACTAAAGTCATGATATCAATGGTGGAGTTCGTTTATTAAGCGTAATATATACATTCAGATTGAATCCAGGATCATGTGAAAGAATGTACGCTACATTATACATAAACATGATATTACCAGATGCTATGCTACCTTGCGGGATGATCTTTGGCTGCATATGAAAAGAGATAGGAATCATACCAATAATCTTATAAGGAGTACCGCAAGCAAAACGTGGATTTACAGCGTTTAAGGAAATTCCAATATTAAAAATCCCAATCTCTCATAGATATAAATGAGAAATTGGGATTTATTTATTCATCAATTACGATTTAAGTTGCAACTAAATGACTCTAAAACAGCCGCTTTTCCATGTTGATATGATTTAACAAAAGAAAATTATTGTTGACCCTCTGTATAAATTTGGAAGGTTACACCGAATTTATCTGATACAATTCCATAAGCAGGGCTGAAAAAAGCTTCCTGCAGTGGCATTTTCACTTCTCCACCTTGCGACAAAGTTTCAAAGATTCGTTTTGATTTTTCAATATCATTAATTGAAATACAGATCGTGACTTGATCTCCAGATTGACTGGTTTGACCTGGAAACGTATCGGAAAACATGAGGTCCGTTTCCCCAACCTTTAACATTGCGTGTGCCACAAGATCCTTTGCTTCCTCTGGCAGAGGAAATTCCGGGTTTTCTGGCATTTCCCCAAAAGTTTGATTAAAGACGATTTTTGCATCCAATGCTTTTTCGTAAAATTGGATTGCTTCTTTTGCATTTCCATTCATCATTAAATATGGAGATAATCGCATTGTCATAATTAAATAGCTCCTTTTACTTTGATTTTTTTAGCTTGAGAAATTTCCAAGCTTCCTATAGAAATGGTCAGTGACAATAACCACTATACCATTATTACCCATGATTGTATTTTATAACGAAGAACATGTGTTCGTCAATGAGATTTTACTGAAAACTATCGTGTTAACGATTGAATTGAAATTTCCAAGGTGTTTGGTCCAGGCTTGCATTATTGTCATTCCGCAAAGTATTTTACGATAATGCAGTCATGGAAAACTACTTTCCATGACCAAAATTTGATTTGATTTGATTTATCATCGAATTTTCACCATGAACCATTTCAAACAAGAACAAGGTGTAAAGAAAAAGGCATGACCCCAGTAGATTGCCGGTTTCATGCCTCAATACTGTTTAAAAAGTTTAATTTTTTAGGATATCGTTTGTTTTAATTAACTTGCTATCATTTCTGAATCTTGTTCTTTTTTAAGGTTTCGTAATTTAGAGTCTATAGATAGGAATCGACTCCCATTCATTACCATATGAAGTGCAATAATCATAAGAACAAGATCCAGTTCGTATCCAGTACCTTCTCCATTCCCCATAAAACCTGCTGGGAATTTCACATAAACAATTGCACCAGCCATGATGAAAACAAGGAGGGCAGAAATTATTCTTGTTCCAAGACCTATCATTAAGGCAATTCCTCCAACCAATTCAATAATACCTACTACATAGCCCATAAATCCTGGAATGCCTATACTTTGAAACCATCCTGCAGTGTTATCCAATCCGCCTTTGAATTTTGACAAACCATGAATGAAGAATGAAACTCCCAACATAACTCTTAATAAAAAGGTACCGATCTCTTGTTTATTCATGATACATCTCCTTTTTTTATTTTACACTACAAAGTGTAGTGTAAAATGGTAAAAAAATCAAGTGAAAGTCATCCGACAATCACTATGGTCATTCCCAGAAGTAAGACCAATACATAAATAGAAACGAAAATCGTAGTAGTTTCAGCCCTCAAAGGAATTGATTTATGAGGTTCAATTAATTGCTGAAGTCTATAGTTAACTGATTCATTGGAGAAGTGGACAAGGACTGGAGAGGATTTATCAGTGCAGCCATGTTTAATTAACTTCAACAAAGCTGTACTTATGCCTAATTCAGTCCCCATTTTATTAATCGCATTTTCATCGGCTGATAATTCACTTATTATTTTATAACTTTTATGACACCATTTTGTCAGTGGGACGAACCATAACCCATCTGAAATCAACTGAAGACTAAAGATTACGAGCGGATCATATTTTTTTTGGTGAAAGGCTTCATGCTCCACTACCGCTTCCAGTTCATCAAAGTCCAATAATCGAATTAAACCAGTACTTAACACAATGAAAGGCCTTCTGAAACCAAGCGTAAACGCAAGAGGCTGTTCAGCGTTCACAACTAAGATATCATTGTTGAAACGATTGAATGTTTCATTTATGGACCTTGTCATATCAACGTTTTTTGAAAGAAAAAGCTTTTGTTTAAATCTTCTGGATAAGAAATATTGCTCTGCAATTGTAAATAATGTGCTCAATATACTATAGGATATTATTATACTGAGCAGGGTGACGACCACAAAGTAGTATACTGAATCTTCCTTGAATAAACTAAAACAAAATTTAAAAAAGTTGGCCTTAATATTCACACCAAAAAAGATATGTACTAAAAACGCCCCCATTTGGCACCATACTGCAAAGGCAATTAAAAGACTCAGGCTTATCACAAAATAAGACTTTCTCTTCCACATTATAATTTATCCTTTTTTAACGCTTGGATTTTTTGTTCCAATTTTTCAATCAAGCCTTGGTCAGCGTCTTTCATGGCATCCAGCATATGGCTTATAACCGCCCCACCAAATTCATCCAGCAAATTCTCAGTCAGCTTCTTTGACTGCTCTTCTAAAAACTCCGCTTTGGTCTGCACCGGGCGAAATAATGAAAGTCTACCTTCAGCCCTCTTTTCAAGAATGCCTTTTTCCACCAATCGATTCATGACGGTCATAACTGTGTTGAAATTGATAGGTTTGTCAATTTCCAATGATTGCTGAACAGATTTAATGCTCTGTTCATCATTATCCCATAAATACTCCATGATATTAGCTTCCAATGGACCAAAGAAACGATTCAGTCCAACTTCATCATATTTAAAATTTTTAATATTCATCCTTTACCACCTCCCACTACAAATTGTAGTGGAAATCCTTGTTACAATCAAGTTTCATCCGGAAGATTACTATCACGGATTTCTATAGATTGACTTTTTAGGTCCCTACAGTTTTTGCTTTACCAAGTCCTCTGGTTCTCCACCTCTACTCCATTCCTTTTTTCAGCAGCAAATGTTCATCCGTTTATTTTTCCTTAAAGCAGGGATCAAAATTTGCTAATAAATTAAAAAACCGAACCTTTTGGAGGCTCGGTTCACTGATAAATAGTTTCACTTTGTGCAAGTTTCTCTATTTCATCAGAATTATAAAAATGATATCCTTTTGCCGTCGTTTGGGCCGCAGCGTACATTGCAGCAGCCACTTTGTTTGCTTCTATTGCACGATATGAGCGTATAGGACCCACAAAGACATATTTAGCAAAAGTACTTATCAGCCCTGAAATCTTTTCACCTGCCCTGAATTCCTCGCGTTCTCCAAGAAGTAAGGAAGGGCGGAATATATGTACAGTATTCAATTCCAAGTGTTGTAGTGTTCCTTCTACATCGCCCTTAACACGACTGTAGAAAAACTTTGATTTGGAATCCGCTCCCATTGCAGTTATGACGAGTAATTTTTCAACATTGGCTGTCTTTGCCATTTTAGCTGCTTCGATAACATAGTCATAATCCACTTTACGAAAAGCTTCCTTCGATTTAGCCTTTTTGATCGTAGTACCCAAACAAATGAAAACATCGCTGACTTTGAACAAATCGGCGTACTTGGATAAATTATCGAAATCCACCACATGGCCTATGCACTTGGCATCCGTGATTTTCATTTCGCTTCTTGTCAGTAAATGGATTCCACTATAGATATTGCTGTTGCTTAGCTCTTTCACCAACTGGGCGCCGACTAAACCTGTAGCCCCTAAAACCAATGCCGTCTTATTAGTCATGATTCCCTTCTTTCTATAATTAGCACCTTACTATCAATCATATCCTCTTTAACTCTAACCAAGCTTTATATCACTAAGATAAATGATTTATTTGATTGAAATCATCAATTATCCAAGAGTCGGCTTCAAATCTAATCGTACTCAAACATGCATTGAACAATCGCATTTCGTTGAATACGATTGACTCGTTTGACATCAAACGTAAAATAAAATGAATGACGGCTCCATGTGCAACAAGTATGACTTTCCCCTCAGGATACTCCTTCTGAATTTCCTGGAGTCCATTCATCAGCCTGTTTCGTAAAGATTCCTGATCTTCTTGACCAGGATATTCTTTATTCACGAATGCTGACTCCCTTTCAGCTGCTGTCATTCCTTCAGCAACGCCAAAATTCTTTTCAATGAATTCCATTTTTTCAATAACCGGGACTTCAATATAATGCGAAATGATATCTGCCGTTTCCCTTGCCCTTTTTAAAGGGCTTGAAATAATTACATCCCAATCATCTTTTGACAAAAATTCACCACATTGCCGTGCTTGTATCTTTCCGAGTTCATTTAAAGGGATATCAGTCTGCCCCTGCAGTTTCCCTAGTGCATTCCAATCTGTTTGACCATGCCGCACTAAACAAATAGTAGTAATTGTCCTCAAACCCCTCTAAGTAAATTGTTATTTCTTCACTTCTTCAATGATGGAATGTCCTTCAGTCTGTTCGAGATCTGACCATTTCCATTTTTCATGCAAGCGTATCCTTCCATCAGGCAACATTTCAGGGGTGGAACGACAGCTGCCTCCTCTTATTTCCCCTTTTTCATTGATATGATTATACCTGAATTCCAGAGTTCCATCCAAATTGACAAGCCCTATTAAAGTCCCTTTAACAATCTCTCCGCCCTGATAACTTGCTGAAAGAATTGAGCCTTCTTGTGAATAGTGGAAGGAAGTATTTCCTGACACTTCTCCATTTTCAGAATTGACTTTAGCTTTGAATATCCGACCATCATAATCAAACATCATCATTCCCCCATATGAATTAATAAGGATAATGATACCAAATTATTTAAAAAAAGAATATTGAAAAATCTTATGGAATTTTAATTTTGTGTCGATGGAAATGACACAAAAAATACATAATATTCCCCATTGAATTCCACTATTATATTGTGGTTAGATTATGGAAGATGTTACTTATGGAATGAACAATCCCCAAGTTGAAACGTCTAATTTAACTGGAAGATGTTGGTGAGGTGCTCAAGTGAAAGAAATACTTCTGATTCTACTATTACAACTTATTTATGTTCCGATTTACACGTTGCGAACCATTTTCTTAGTAAAAAATATTACCATACTTGCCTCGATACTTGGTATAGCGGAAATGTTAATATACGTTTTTGGTTTATCCCTAGTATTTGGCGGTGACCAAAGCATACTCGCCATGGTTGTATATGCAGTCGGTTTTGGAATCGGAATAATTTTTGGTACGAAAATTGAGCAGAAGCTTGCCATCGGTTTTATTAATGTAACCGTTAATACTCAAACCAAAAATGAACATTTGGTAGATACACTGAGGAACAACGGATTTGGTGTAACTCTTTATACGGGCGAGGGCAGGGATAGCAACCGTTATCGCATGGAAATTTTGACAAAACGCAATCGGGAACAAGAATTGATAGCAACCGTTGAAAAGTTTGAACCTAAGGCTTTCATCATTTCATATGAACCACGTTATTTTAAAGGTGGATTTTTATTGGATCGGTTGAAAAATAAAGCAAGCTGAATGAAATGCAAAAGCCCATCTTTTCAAGATGGGCTTTTGCATTATTTCGTTTTTGATTTTCTAATCTTCACAGCCCTCGTTACTGGTTGTTTTTTAATCCACTTTAAGTATTTTTTTAATGCTTCATCATCTTTCAGCAATAGCAGGGTATTCAGTCGGAAGGCCAGCTCTCGGTTTGAATACAGGGCGTGAATCTGTTTGTGACAGGATTTACAGAGATAGGCAATGGGTAAATGGCTGCCGCCTAATTCTCTAGGTGTTAAATGATGGGTGGTCAGTTCTATCTCATCCCTGTCACAAAGCTCACAAGTACCTTTCATTTCATAACTCGTCCATTATGGCTTTACGGATTTTCCTTCTTCAACAATATGAAACATCAAATGGGCAAGATGGTGGATTGGTCCATACTCTTCATTGTCGTCATCTTCTTCATTCTCCACTTCCTCTTCATCCATCCCTTGTAAATAAAGAGCCATGAACTCATAAAAATCATTTTTAGTAAAAGAATAACAATCACTTGGATCCTGACTATCTTCTTCATACTGTAAAACTAGATGAGATAAATCACCCTCATCATCTTCAGCATCAAAAAAAACGAAATACCCGATATTTGTATCCAGTTCAAATAATCTGCGAAAACCGCGTGATGTTGATTTTTCAAACTCAGCCGACGTCAATTTTTGCACTTGCATGCTGTCTACATTATCTTCCTGATGAAAGCCCACGATAAATGTGTTCATAATCTAACCTCCTGTTGAATATGGATAACCATTAGTATCCCCATTTAACAGGATTTATTCGATTTAGAGATTTGCTTCCAAGACAACCGGGCAATGATCACTGCCCATGACATCGCAGTGAATGTTAGCCTCTCTTAAGGAATCTGCCAAACGTTTTGAAACAATGAAATAATCGATTCTCCACCCAATATTCCGCTCTCTCACTTTAGCCATATATGACCACCAACTATAGGCACCTTCCCGGTCCGGATAAAAATGACGAAAAGTATCGATAAACCCTGCATCAAGTAATTCAGTCATCTTTCCGCGCTCTTCATTAGTGAAACCGGAATTCCCAATATTGGTTTTTGGGTTTTTTAAATCCAGCTCAGAATGTGCGACATTAAGGTCCCCACAAAAGATAACCGGCTTCACCAAGTCCAGTTCCTTAAGATAATTTATCATCTCATCTTCCCATTCGAGACGGTAATTCAGCCTGGATAAATCCCTTTTTGCATTGGGTGTATAAACATTCACCATATAAAATTTCTCGAATTCCAGTGTTATGATCCTGCCTTCCGGCTCCTCGTTCAGCTCCCCTACGCCATATTTCACGGAAAGCGGTTTTTCCTTCGTGAAAATGGCTGTGCCGGAATATCCTTTTTTCAATGCATAATTCCAATATTGATGGTACCCTTCCAACTCAAGTGAAATCTGCCCTTCTTGTAGCTTAGTTTCTTGAAGGCAAAAAATATCTGCATCCACTTCTTTAAAATAATCTAAAAATCCTTTTTTTACACAAGCCCTTATTCCATTCACATTCCAGGAAACCAATTTCATATTTTCTTTCATTCTCCTTATGGCCAATTAATTTCTTTACATTTCAACTATACTATTAATCTGCTTTTTTTCCCATTAGAGTACATTCGAAAACAATCTGGCAAATGATTCTTTTGAACGTTCCAGTAAACCGCGCTTGTTATACCCGATAGGATCTAGTTTGTCACTATCCATCATATCCTCTTTGTAATGAATGATGAGATCTTCAATGGAATGGCTGCCCATAAGAAAGACATTGACTTCAAAATTCAGATGAAAACTTCTCATATCCATATTTGCCGTTCCTATGGAAGCCATATCACCATCAACGATAATCAGTTTCTGATGTAGAAAACCCTTTTTATACAAGTATACCTCTACACCGAATTGTAGCAGCTCCTCGAAATAGGAGCGACTCCCATATTGGGTTAAAAACCCATCATTTACTGCCGGAACCATGACCCTAACTTGTATCCCCTTAATTGCCGCATGCTTTATGGCTGCCTTAATCGCTTGATTAGGTACGAAGTATGGACTTGCAATCCAGATTGATTCAGTAGCGTTTGTGATAAGTGAAAAGTAATAATCACTCATGATTCCCTGTTGTGTATCAGGTCCGCTTGCTACCACCTGAACGGCTCCATCCCCTTGTTCCCCTTTATTCTTGAATTCTGGACGTTCTTGCAATACATCTTCCCCACTGACATATTCCCAATCCAAAAGGAAAACAGTATGAAGCATAAATACCGCTTCACCTTTAAGTACCATATGTGTATCTCTCCAAAAACCAATGTTTTTATTTCGGCCTAAATATTCCTCCCCTACGTTTAAACCTCCAACAAAGCCAACTTCCCCATCTATGATGATGATTTTACGGTGATTCCTAAAATTAAACTTTTGATTGAAAAACCCGTGTTTCAGTGGCGAAAATGGATATGCTTTTATCCCGGCATTTTGCATCCGTTTAACTTCATTATTTGAAAGGCTTAAACTTCCGGCAGCATCAAAAATGAATAAAACTTCCACACCATTTTTTGCTTTTTCAATAAGTATATCTATAATTTCAGTACCAAGCCTGTCGGAACGAAAAATATAATATTCAATATGGATGAATTTCTCAGCTTTTTTTAACTGTTTTATGATTTCTGTAAATGTTTCGTTCCCATTTTTCAATACTTCTGTTTGCGATGATGTACTAATGATGGTCTCAGAAGCATTTTTGGCAAAAGCTGCGAATGATTGCTGATGATTATTCAAGAATGATAGATCCGGAGATGAAACCTTTGTGACAAGGCTCTTCCATTCTTCACGATCTTTTTTCCTTTTACTTCGAAATAAATATCCCTTTAAATAGAGTTGACCTGAGAATAAATAAAATACATATCCAAATACAGGAAAAAACAAAAGCACGTACATCCACAAAAGGGTCTCGTGGGCAAATCTATTTTCAAGCATGAGTGAAAATATGGTAATAAACATGACCAAAATATATAATCCAATAAAAAATAGCTTCACATCAAAGCTTACTTGAGTGAACAGGATCATATAGATTGAAGCAATTAAAATAAATAAAAATACAAATTCCATTCTTCTTCTTTTCATCTTTTCATTCTCCTACACAGCAAAATTATATATATATCTAAACATATACCCATATTTGATGGTAAAAGAAACAAAACACTTACGAAAACATTATTCGTAAGTGCTTGTGTATTACCTATCCAATTATCACTTCATGACAGGAATCAAACTTTCATACAGCTCAATATACTTTAAGGAGGATGATGTCCAACTGAAGTCTAACTTCATTGCACTTTCGGCCATTTTCCGCCACCTTTTCGGCTGGAATTTGTACAGACCAACAGATTGCTCAATTGTATGAAGCATATCGTGTGCATTATAATTCGTAAAACTGAAGCCATTGCCTTCACCAGTAAATTGATTATACGGTATGACAGTATCCCGAAGTCCGCCAGTTTCCCTCACTAAAGGCAGAGTACCATACCGCAACGCCAAAAGCTGGCCGATACCACATGGTTCGAATTGTGACGGCATCAGGAATAAATCAGAACCTGCATATATCCGTCTTGCTAAACCCTCATCAAAGTATGTATTGACTGAAACCTGATTTGGATATTGGTCAGCTAAATGGCGAAATGCCGATTCATATTGCTCATCACCCGTACCTAAGAGAATGAATTGAACTCCTTGGTTCATCATTTCATGAAAAACATGAAGAATAAGATCAATTCCTTTTTGATCAACAAGCCTGGTTACCATCGATATAACCGGGACCCCCTCATTTACAGGAAGGTCCAACGATTCCTGTAGCTGACGCTTATTCTCCATCTTACCCTCATAGGAATCGAATGGAACAGCAAGATGTTCATCTGCCGCCGGATTATATTCTTCATAATCGATTCCGTTGATAATCCCTTTAAGGTCACCATTTCTCTTACGTAAAAAACCATCCAGATTTTCCCCGAAATAAGGACTTTGAATTTCTTCTGCATAACTTGGGCTTACAGTTGTGACAATGTTAGAAAAAGCTAGGCCGCCTTTCAAATAACTTACATTTCCATGAAATTCAAGACCATCGATATTAAAATATAACTCACTCAAATCGAGTAATTCAGCTAAAACAGCTTTAGGATAAACTCCTTGATAGCGTAAATTATGTATAGTAAATATCGTTTTAATATCTTGATAGAATGGATGGTTACTATAATGAGCTTTCAGCAAAACGCTGACAAGGGCCGTTTGCCAATCATGACAGTGTATGACATCCGGCTTTTCTCCTAAATAGGGTAAAGCCTCTAAAATTGCACGGGAAAAGAAGGCGAACCTTTCGCCATCATCAAAGAAACCATAACTACCATGTCTTTTGAAATAATATTCATTATCCAGGAAATAATATGTAATTCCCTTAGCAACAAGTTTTTCGATGCCACAGAATTGCTGGCGCCAACCAACAGGAACTTCAATACTCGTCATATGTTCCAATTCCTGTTTAAATTGTTCAGGAAGATCCCCATATTTAGGAAGGATGACACTTACATGAACTCCCTGTTTTTTCAGCGCTTTCGGGAGCGCTCCTATAACGTCTCCGAGCCCTCCCGTTTTTATAAAAGGGGCGCATTCTGAAGCAGCAAACACAACATTCATTGCCGCACCTCCTCTATTAAATTACTTCTGCTTTTTTTATTACAGTAGGCTGTTTTAAACCAATAACTGATTTTTCACTAGTAATTCTCACTTCTTTATCAGTTATGACATTTTCAACGATGGCTCCTTCTTCAATCACGCCTTTTTGCATAATGATGCTATTTCTTATAATCGCACCCTTTTTCACCTTTACCCCACGGAAGAGTATACTGTTTTCGACAGTCCCTTCAATATCACAACCATTTGCTATTAATGAATTGGCAACCTTCGAAGAACTTGAATATTTGGTTGGTGCCTCATGTTTGATTTTTGTATAAACATCCCAAGTATCCCCGAAGAAAGACCGGATTACCGAAGGATTCAGGAAATTCATATTACTGGAATGAAAGCTTTCAATGGAATGGATGAATGGCATATCTCCAGTAAAATTATAGCCTTTGACTGTAAAGCGATGAAGATTTGCTTTCACAGCGTCCTTCAAAAAGTCGTATTCCCCACTGGCAACACAGCTTTTGATTAAGTTCACCAATAGCGTTTTACTTATGACGAAGGTTTCTAGACAAACATGGTCACCAGGTCTAGGGATGGTATAAAAGCTAATGTCCGTAATGTCTTCATCCTTATCTACCGAGCATGTGTGATAGATTGGTTTTTCAATTAATTCCCCTACATAATCCTTATATACGACAGTGATATCCGCTTTTTGTTTTTTGTGATAATCAAGCACTTCATTAAAATCCAATTTGCATACATGGCTTCCAGGGGAAATGATGACAGTATCTGCCTCTGCACGTTCGAAAAAGCTGAGATGATCATGAAATTGTTTCATATCACCCGTTACCGTTTCATCGGGATGGATAGGGGGCAAGATGTATAAGCCTCCTGAACGCCGAGCCAAGTTCCATTCTTTACCTGAGCCAAGATGATCCATAACAGAAAGATACTTTTCTTTTGGGAAAACGGCTACTTTTGATACATCTGCATTAATGAGATTCGACATCGTAAAGTCAATCAAACGGTAGCGTCCACCAAATGGCACAGATGCTACATTTCGGTGCGCAGTCAGATCTTTTAAATGTTGTCTTTCATTGATTAAATTAATAATACCCAACACATTTTCCATAGCATCGTCCCCTTTTTCTAATTAAGAGTGATCTTTTTTTTGTTTGGATTGATAATGGTTTGATTTTCACCAATTAAGGTAATATCGGATGTAATCGCTGAATTGCCAACTACGGCACCATCTTCTATAACACAATTGCTGGCTATGATGCTTCTTTCTATATGAACGTTTTCACCAATCGTGACATTAGGCATGATGACTGAATCTTTTATGGTTGACCCATAGCCTACCTGTACATTATAGGATAAAACCGAATGTTCAATTTTCCCATGTATCATGCACCCTTCATTGATTAGCGACTGACTGGCCTCGGCATCCGGTGATATATATTGCGGCGGATGATTTGCATTGCGGGCAAAAATTTTCCATTGCTGATCATCCAACTGGAAATTTGGCGTATCCTCCAATAAGTCCATATGTGCCTGCCAAAGGCTTTCGACCGTTCCGACATCTTTCCAATAATCATTGAAACGATAGGCATATAGCTTTTTTCGGTCTTCAAGCATCTTTGGAATGATGTTGCTGCCGAAATCATTGGAGGAATTTTCATCCTTTTCATCATTTATTAAATACTTTCTTAGGGTTTTCCACTTGAAAAGGTAAACTCCCATTGAAGCGAGATTGCTCTTTGGATACTTTGGTTTTTCATCGAATTGAGTGACTTTATCATCATCATTGGTATTCATGATCCCGAAACGACTTGCTTCCTGCCACGGTACTTGAATGACAGCTATGGTTGCCTCTGCATTTTTTTCGATGTGATAATCCAGCATCTTACTGTAATCCATCTTATAAATATGGTCACCCGAGAGAATCAGTACATGTTCCGGATCATAGTTATCAATATATTGGATATTTTGATAAACAGCATTTGCCGTCCCTTTATACCATTCCCCGCCTTCTTTCCCTTGATAAGGGGGAAGTACGGAAACTCCGCCAACATCCAGATCAAGGTCCCAAGCTTTGCCATTACCAACATAATCATTTAGAATCAATGGCTGGTATTGGGTTAGTACCCCAACCGTATCAATACCAGAATGAGTGCAGTTACTTAATGGAAAATCGATGATTCTATATTTACCGCCAAAGGGAACAGCTGGTTTTGCCAAACCGATTGTCAATTCACCTAACCTTGAACCCTGGCCTCCTGCCAATAACATTGCTATCCATTTTTTCGCTCCCATTATTCGTTCACTCTCCCCCGCCTTTTTTTTGTTTGCTTCATAAAAATGGAAATGCCTAATGGAGGTACTGTTATTTCCATGCTGAATGGTTGATTATGGTATGGTTCCTTTTTGACATTAATGGGTTCCTCATTGATCTGACCCGATCCTCCGAAAGCTGCTGAATCACTGCTGAAAACCTCTATATATTTACCATGGGATGGTACGCCTATTTGATATTGAGCATGAGCCTGTGCAGAAAAATTACAGACAACAATGCAATAATCGCCTTTGCGTTTACCCTTTCTCATAAAGGTAATGATACTCTGTTTACTATTGTTCGGATCTATCCACTCAAATCCCTCCTGGACATGATCCAGTCGCCAAAGGGAGGATGATTGCCTATAAAAATCCTGTAGGGTGCGGAAGTAATAGGCCAGCTTTTCGTGTGATTCATATTCCAAAAGAAGCCAATCCAATTGTTCCTCATCTTTCCATTCTATGAACTGGCCAAATTCACCGCCCATAAATAGAAGCTTCTTTCCGGGATGTGTCATGAAATACCCAAAGAGTAACCGTAGATTAGCGAATTTCTGCCAATAGTCGCCTGGCATCTTATTCAATAAAGATTTCTTGCCATGAACCACTTCATCATGTGAAAAAGGCAAGACAAAATTTTCTGAAAAAGCATAGAAAAAAGAAAATGTTAAGAGACTATGATGATTTGGCCTTTCCCCCGTTTCAAGTTTCATATAACGAAGGATATCGTTAGTCCATCCCATATTCCATTTGTAATTAAAGCCCAGGCCGCCTATATCGGTAGGAGAAGTTATAAGTGGTCGGTCCGTTGCTTCTTCAGCCATCATTAATGCATTGGGATATTTCTTGAAAACCACTTCGTTAAGCTTTTGTAAAAATTGTATGGCCTCCAGGTTTTCCTCACCGCCAAACTGGTTTTTCAGCTTGATCGGCAATGGATTATCATGATTTAAGTAAACCATTGACGATACCGCATCGACACGGATTCCATCAATATGGTATACATCCATCCAAAACATTACATTTGATATAAGGAAACTGATTACTTCAGGTTTGGTAAAATCAAAGTTGTATGTCCCCCATAACGGGCGATCTGCTCTAGTATGATCAATTGGTTCATAGAGAGGCGTACCATCGAAACGGGAAAGTCCATGCGCGTCTTTACAAAAATGGGCGGGAACCCAGTCGAGAATTACACCTATGCCCTTTTTGTGGCAAAGGTTAATTAAATATTTAAAATCTTCCGGCGAGCCGTAACGACTGGTTACAGAATAATAGCCCGTGACCTGGTATCCCCACGATTTATCAAATGGGTGTTCCATTATGGCCATGATTTCAATATGTGTAAAACCATTTTCAATCACATAATCAATCAATCTATCAGCCAATTCACGGTACGAATAAAACTCGCCATCTTCTTTCTGTTTCCATGTTCCTGGGTGCACTTCATAAATGGACATGGGTTTATGATAAATATTTTCCTTTTTCCTATTAGCTATCCACTTCGAATCTTGCCATTCAAAATTATCCAGCCTTTTAATGATCGAGGCTGTATTTGGTCTGACTTCCGAATAAAAGGCATATGGATCGGCTTTTAGGATTCGTTTACTTCCAGGTGTATGTATTTCGTATTTATAGAGTTCCCCTTCTTGTAGTCCTGGTACGAACAACACCCAGATACCTGATCGCTCGATCCGTTTCATCGCATGATCTTTTCCGTCCCAATTATTAAAATTACCGACTACTGAAACTTGCTTGGCATGGGGGGCCCAAACGGCGAAGCGTACTCCTTCTTTACCTAATGATGTTACAATGTGTGCCCCAAGCATTTTATAGCTTTCATAAAGGGTGCCTTCATGAAACAAATACAAATCGAAATCGCTTGGATAAATCTCTTGTAGCTGGTCAATAATTGCACTCAATAAAACCCCTCCATCAGTATTGAATCGATAGTATTTTAACCATCCTTCCCCAGTTATTATATATATTCGATGGAAATGATATTAATCCTTCAAATGGAGGTGAAGATATTGTTATAAATAGCCGTTTTTTTGTAAATTTAAACATTTTTCAATAAAAATATACATTTATTGTAAAAATATTATTATACCAATAAAAGCTCTCCCCATTTTTTTGGAAAGAGCTTTAAGTTATCATGTATGAATGCTTCATGTTATTTGTTCAGTTCGTATCATGGAAGTCTTCGTCAAAAATAAATAGGATAATGATACTGACCATGCCAAAGGAGTATTCTTGTTTGGAATATTCCTGCCCCCTATATATAATTCGGGTACTTCCCAATTTTCCGGTATGATCATTTTCGTTTTATCTATATATTCCTTAACTTTGTTCATCATTCCAAGTTCTAGGTAGCATAAGCCTAACCACGGAAGCCCGAAACACCATTCCGCCTCTTGACCGTCATTATAATAAAGGTCCTTTTCATATCTTATACAACCATTTGTTCTTTCAAGGCGCTCCGTGACATTCTTCAATATTTTAAGTGCTATTTCACGGTCTACCAGCCGATAAGGATAAATTAAGGATAAAAGGGCTAAATCCGTCTCTTTTGAATAACTTTCCCTTGGAAGTAAGAAGCGAAGAGTTTCTTCTCCCTTTTTAATCAGTTCTTCCTTGACGTTGACCAGCATTTTGACTGAATTCAAACCAGCCACACATGCACCTATGCTTGAAGCGTGGATTTCTATATTTTCTTCCCACATCCCGTTATCTTCCGATTGCCAATATTGCAGGCATTCCAAGTAATTGACCAACTTTTGAACAATTTGTAAATCACGTTGATTTCTCATCACCTTTTTACCATGCCTATACCCTTCACCGACACCCCATAAAAAGGCACCTATCGCATCATTTTGGGCATGGCCCCACTCATCGGGCAGTTCTTTAAGCTCAGTGGAATACCTTGCATGGATATGTTCAAATAAAAACCGGGGTTTCTGTTCCGTATGAATATCTATCTTCCACTCATAGGATTGAAATAAGTCGAATAAAGCATGATATGCTTTCTCATAACGATCGGATGGATCATTTATAAAAGGGATTACAGTATAAACGACATCCCTTATCCAGACATAATTATAATCATCGGAAACGCTTGCAGTATATGCGCCATTAGGAAGCCGCATGCGATCAAGAACCTCTAGTGCACCATTCACATTCATTAATTGAACACCTCCATAGTAATTTGCCTATTCCCATTGTTGACAGACTCACATTTTCTAAACGTTTGTTGTTTCATTTTCAATTAGAAGCGCTTTCAATTCAGCTAACCAAAACAATTTTTCAGAAGTACATTCACCTTAGTTTATGTAATCACTGCCCTTTTTGATAATCAAGCTTCCAATGTTCATTAAAAAGCGTCATTTGCCTAACCGAAACGAACTAAAAAAAGCTGCCTGTCATGAAATATATTCTTTGGAAAATAAAAACCCAGTAATGGCAATCCATTACTGGTTATATCGGCCTATCATTTAAATGTTTAGTATATATTAAAAGAAAAATCGTAATATCATCAATGAAAGCACGCCAATCATAACCGTACCCAATAGACTTCTCGTAAAAATGGCAACCAGGAAAGCCGGTATAGCTGCGGCCAAATTCAACGCATTATCCTTAATTGAAAAGACCTGTTCCGATAATAGAAGTTCTTGAGCCAACAACGCCGCCATTACAGCCACTGGCACATGCTTTAGCCAATCGATGCCCCACTTTGGAATCTCCATTTTACTAAGCAGTACCAAAGGAACGACTCTAGGTATGAAAGTTACAATCGAAATCCCTACAATCACAGCAAGGATATATCCGCTTATTTCCACCTGCCAATCACCATCCCTATCGTTGCAGCTACAACAGTTGCCACTATGACGCCAGTACTGCCAGGAAAGAAGAAACTTACTGCAACAACAATTAATATACTGCTAAAAGCGACTGCAAGATCTATAAAAAAGTCCTTTTTACTTAATATTTGCAGAACCAAAAGGCCGATAAACATCGCTGGCAGGGCGAAGTCCATCCCATATTTTTCTGGATTTGGAATCCATTGGCCAAAGAAACCGCCGGTCATATTTGCAATGAACCAATTTAAATAGGCTGCAAGATTCAGTCCAAGCATCCATTGAAAATCAAGTTGTTTCCTCTTCTGTGCCGCCGTGACGGCCACTCCAAAAGTTTCATCAGTTAATAAGGCTCCGGTTATCAGGTTTTGTTTCAAACTTTGCTGCTTGAAATATGGAGCTAATGCAGCACTAAGTAATAGATGGCGACTGTTCACAAAAAAAATCGTAAAAATTATGGCCGATACTGGATGACTTGCAGCTATCATCCCCGCAGCTATGAATTGACCAGACCCTGCATAGAGTAAAAGCGACATAAGTGCCACTTCAATCATACTTAATCCAGACGTTTTTTCGACGACCCCTGCAGCAAAACCGATACTTAGGTATCCCAATAATGTAGGAATGCAATCCTTTACTCCTTGCCAAAAGCCTTCCCCATCATTAACCTCGGAAAATCCATCGCTTTTCCATTCAGCACTATCCTGACTCATAAAATTCCACCCTTGTTTTTAATCAATTGCTTTTCAGCTTGCCAAGCAGAATTGGCAACTCCCTATATATTTCGATGATATGTTCTATCGGCATTCTTACTAAACCGCTGGAAGAAGGGGCAACGAATTCAATGGTCTCATTCAATGAAGGTTCTTCTTGAAGCCCCCAAGGGATTTTTCGTAATTGACGATATTCCTGATAGACACCCTTGCCTACAAAACAGACTAGTTTAGGTTTATACTTTTCAATTTTCTTTTTTAATTGCTTCCTTCCTTTTATGTACTCTTCTTTAGTGATTTCGTCCGCACCTTTTGTAGGCCTTGAAACGATATTGGTAAAACCATAACCTAGTTCAAGTAAAGACGAGTCTTCCGTTGGTTCATATTTCCTTGGTGTCAGCCCCGACTCGAAGAGGATTCTCCAAAAGCGATTGTTTGGATTCGCATAATGATGGCCAGTCTGGCCTGAACGAATGCTTGGATTGAAACCTACGAACAATATATCCAAATCTTCCTTTAAATGATCAGAGATGCCCTCCATATTAAAACTCCTTTAAAATTTGCTATTTACTATTTAATCATTGTACAAAACTGAAAAATATTTAACTACCTTTTCCGCCATTTTCACGACTTATATTAAAAACCAAGGCTCTTCTCGTTAAGATTGTTGTTTTTAAAACGCGACTATTTAAGGTTGATTGGAGTGGAAGTGCGAGACTCCTGCGGGAGCAGCGGGACAGGTAAGACCCCACAGGTGTTTACGCCGAGGAGGCTCACCGCCCGCCCCGCGGAAAGCGAGCATCTGGAGGGGAAAACAACCACACCACATTACTTGGTAAATAGCAACAAAGTGGGCGAAAACAGCCAAAACCAATAACGTTTTGAAAAGAATGAACGATGATAGCTGAATAATATGTGTGAAAAACTGACAAATTGAATATTAAAAAACCTATTGCTCCTAAAAAAAATCCGTTCATGACTCTTCACGGGACACACTTCCGGAAATTAGTTATACAAGTTTTTTTACAGTTTACAAATGACGCTGTTGCATTTAATGTACCGTTAAAAAAACATATACAAAATTACTTCCCAAAGAATGCTCCACTAAATGCAATGGATTTGATAATCGATCTCTCCCCATTCCCCTTCATTGGAATTATGGAAGAAAAGTGAATATCCTCTGAGTGCCCAAATCTATACTCACCAAGACAACCCGGCATAAAGCAATAACGTGCATGCTTTTAAACAAAGCTTTTTGGGATTCAAAAATAGAGGATGTCCCCAATCTTCCTGTAATCATCGTCAAAAACGACAGCCAGCTAATGGACATTAAAGCATGTAGCTGATTGCATCCAATTTTTTAAGTATTAAGAAAGAGTTCATTCATTTCACTGGTGAACAAGAGAATGTGAAAATGCACATGCAGACCAATTGTAGTTACGGGCCTGGTTACTTTGAAAACAAAGGCATGCGAAAGGCCCTTTTATTTTTTATAGAAATCTCTGATATTTTGGGACGGTGAATTAGCCTCCAACAACTAAATCCCGATTTTCAAACAGGAAGGGATTTAAAATCGATAATAAAAAAATATTATAACGCTTATTATATTATATGAAAGTACAATTCAATCATTTGAACTAAATGCATGGCCATCAATTAATGGTTCTGCTGCTGTTCTAAAATTATTAAATCTCTCACGATAGCTGACTTTTTAAAGGGGATACCATTGATTAATCTGTTTGGAGAATAGACCGGGGGCTTCAATCTCTCGATAATTAAGAGAGTTAAATCTATTTCACAGGATCAAGAACCTTTATTAAACAGCAACAACTTTAAAGGGGTAATCCATGGCAAAATACTTTACTCGTAGGCATTTATGTACCTACGAGTTTTTAAGTTACATTTCTGAATACGCTTTTGTGTATATTCGCTTCTTTCAATCTCGGAAATCAGGAAACATTTTGCCGTTGTTCGATATGATCATGTTTTCTCGCATTGGACATCTTATTGACGGTAAGAAGAATTCCAGAAAGCCATATAATCACGATGCCTGTATAGATATATATATGAGCTTCAACCGGAATCCATGTAGCTAATAATGTTCTTACATTGATTAAGATAATGAAACCACCCACTAAAACACCCATTAATTGAGCAGGAAGCATCCTGACGAGCCAGGCTGCAATCGGTGCGGCAACCACACCACCAATTATCAATGCTACGACCCAAAGCCAATTGACAGCTTCCCATCCAAGCGAAATGATAAAACCAAGACTTCCGAAGAAAGCAATGGCAAATTCACTCGTATCTACAGTCCCTACGGCTTTTCTCGCCGTCATGCCTTTTTTTGACAATAAAACGGGCGTTGCAATCGGTCCCCAACCGCCTCCGCCTGTTGCATCACAAAAGCCTGCAAAAAGGCCTAACGGAATGGATTGTTTTGCGGTCAATGGCTTTACGATTTCAGTTTCCTTCGACGGTTTAAAAATAAATAAAAAGCGGAATAAAACGTAAACACCCAGGCCAAATAAAAATATGGCAATATACGGTTTTGCTAATTCGGCTGGCAGGTTGCTCAGGAAACATGCACCTACAAATGCACCAACAGAACCTGGAATGATCAAACGATAGACCATATTTCTATCCACGTTCCCAAACTTAATATGCGAAGCTCCGGATACTGCTGTGGTCACTACTTCCGATAAATGAACGGATGCTGATGCTACGGCAGGGGCAATCCCGAATGTCAACAATAAGGAAGTGGAACTCACTCCATACCCCATTCCAAGCGAGCCATCGATTAATTGGGCTAAAAACCCAATAAAGGCTAAAACGATTAACTTTTTCATGACATTCCCCTTTTTTCACTAAAATAGAACCTAAATAACACCGACCCGACGGTACCGTTTGCCTGTATAAGTCATTTAGATTTCCGTTAAGACACAAAGAGGCACCTAACCAAAATAAATGACATGTTGGTTAGGTGCCTTCAGTTTTTCTGATCAGCCCAATGATATATTTTCTTCAGCTTCTACTGGTAAAAGCCTAGCTAAAAAACGATATCTTTCTTTTAGGGAATATTTATAAATATCCTCTATTGAATCTTTCAATAACTTGGATTTTTCCTCTTTTGAAAATGAACCATTCTTTATTATCATCCTTGCTTCAAAAAGGAATTCAAGATATTCTTCATATGATTCATCATATACTTTACCTAAGTCATTCCGAATTTTTTTTGCGAGCGTTGGACTTGCTCCATTGGTGGAAACACTTATGGAAAGCATGCCTCTATTCACTGTCGCCGGTATATGAAAATTACCCAGCACATGATTACTGATTACGTTCACCAACTGACTTTCTGATGCATTTTCGTACACTCGTTCATTAACTTCAGTAGAGTTTGTTGCAACAATGATTAAAAACGCATCTTTATAGTCTGTTTCTTCCACTTCTTTAAGTAAAACTCGAATCTTACCTTCTTTCTCCAACAATTGAAAACCTGTGCATATCTCGGGGCTTACGACTGTCACATCAGCACCGGCCTCCAATAATGGACCCGCTTTAAAGAAACCAATTTTTCCACCGCCGATGATGACACACTTTCTTTTCTCAATATTAAGCGTAATTGGATACATAAGCTCCCTCCCCACTCACTTCATGAATTCGTTCCGATATGGCTTTTTCAATCTTTGGGTGATAACCTAGGTATCGGCAAAGTATGAATTTCTGCTTCCTCTTTTTTTTGATCATTTTTATACTATTTTCGATGGACTGCATTAAGAGACCGGTAAACAATAGGTAAGGAATGATAAATACTTGGTTTGATCGAGATTCCTGTGCAAATTCCAATGCTTCTCCTAAGCTCGGTGTGGCAGCTGTCAAATAACACTCTTGCACACGGATTTTTTGAAACCTATTCCTTAGCAAATCGGCCAATCGAGACAAATCCCTTTTCACGTCGGGATCACTGCTTCCCCTTCCAACCAATAAAACCAAGGAATCCTCCGTAACCTTTACATTTGTTTCCTCTAACCGTTCCACTAATATGTCAACCATTTTATCACTGACACCAATCGGCCTTCCATATTTTAAGTCAACGGCAGGGTACCGTTCTTTCATTTTGTTCAATATGACTGGAATATCATGTTTTGCATGTACAGCTGTTAGCAATAGAACTGGAATGGCAATGATTCTCATCGCACCCTTTTGTACGCATCGTTCGTAGGCTTCTTCAATTGTTGGAGTTTCCAATTCCAAGAAGCAATACTCTTGAATGGAATTGGGCTGCGCTTGCATACAAACTTTAATAAAATCAATGGCTTGGGTTGAAGCTTCTTTAACACGGCTTCCATGGCAAATATATAAAATGGCTTCCATTAAAAGGCCTCATTCGCCAACAAATTTTCGGATTGTTTTCCTTCAAACCATTTAATTTTTTCTCGTAAATTAACGACATCGCCCACGACTATCATGCAAGGGTTCGAAATCTGTTCGTTATTGGCGGTTTCCACTACATTAGCCAATGTACTGACAGCTGTTTTTTGCGTTTTTAATGTCCCCCAATGAATAAGGGCTACCGGAGTCTCAGGGCTTTTTCCATGTTCCAATAGTTTTCCTTGAATATATGGCAGGTTTTTAACGCCCATATAAATGGCCAATGTATCGATTCCTTTTGCAAGTGATTCCCACTTGATATTATCCTCTTCATCCTTTTTCCGATGACCGGTAACAATTGCAAATGATGAAGCATGGTCCCTATGTGTAACTGGAATTCCCGCATAAGCTGTAGCGGCGATTCCAGCGGTAATTCCTGGTACGATTTCATAGCTTACGCCACTTTTGGCAAGGGCTTCCGCTTCCTCCCCGCCTCTCCCAAAGACGAAAGGATCTCCGCCTTTCAAGCGGGTGACTATTTTCCCCTTTTTTGCATATTTGACCAGGAACCGATTGATGGTATCCTGCTGCAATAAATGATAATCCGGCAGTTTACCGCAATTAATCAGCTCTACACCGTCTTTTGCATGATTCAATAGTTCTTTATTCACAAGTCGATCATATAAAATGACATCAGCTTCTTGAATGCATTTTAATCCTTTTAATGTAATTAAATCTGGATCTCCGGGACCGGCTCCTACTAGATATACTTTCCCCATTTTTGCAACCTGCCTTCCCTTAGAGAATTGTTTCGAATTCCGATAAAACGAAACCTGCTCCATTTTTAATTTTCCTTTTTTCATATAATGAGATGTCATCCACTTCAGGCAATTTCAAATAATGCTTTTCCAGTTCGATATCAACAAGTTCAAACGCCTTTTCATCTGAATCGGCAACAATGATGACATGGATTGGTTTTTCCTTGATAGTGACTTCAAAACGGTATAGATTCATGGAATGCTTACCTTCCCCTATTAAACGGAAACTCCCGCTAATATATCATCAAGTTTACTTTGTAACTCGTCTACCCCTATCCTTTCAACAAAATCGAGAAAGGTTTCTGATAGAAGTTTTGTTTCTTTGAAAAATAGGATCAATTCTTTCAAAACATGATAGAGCTGATCAGCTTCCACTTTTCCTTTAAGTTTTTCATTGAACTTCCCGCCTTCGTCCAGCGTTCCTCCAACGTATATTTCAAATGCCTCGACCATCTTTTTGTCCTGGTTTTTCATTTTTATGCCTTGTAGCCCTATTTCGGCGATGGCTCTTTGACCGCAATTATTCGGACAACCGACCATATGCATCCTTACAGGTACATCGAGATCTATTTCCTTGTCCAGTGATTCAGAAATGGTCCTCATTCGGTTTTTAGTTTCAACAAGGGCCAGGTTGCAATACTCGATGCCTGTACAAGAAACGGAATAACCAATGAATTTCTTTGGTTGATATGGAAATCTTTCAAAGATGGTTTCCTGCTTTAATTCCTCAAGTTTTGCATCCGGCACATTGGGAATGATTAGATTTTGGGAATTACAGTTGCGGATTTCACCATTTCCATATTTTTTCGCAAGTTCGGCAAACTCGATCACTTCGTCCGGATTTAGACGACCCACTGGTATATTGACTCCAACATAGTTAAGACCATCTTGTTTTTGTTTATGGATGCCGTAGAAATAACCTGCATTCCATCCCTTCACCGCACTTTCTCCCTTTTCAGGAAGCGGACCGGTGTATTCCAGCAATTTTTCCTTGAATTGTTCAGGACCCCAGTCAGCAACAAGGAATTTCAAGCGCGAGCGATGACGCTTTTCACGGTACCCAAAGTCACGGAATATCGTCGTGATGGCGGCCGCTACTTCCACTGTTTTTTCAGGTAAAATGAATAAATCAAGTTCTTCTGCCAGCATCGGAACGGAGGAAAGCCCTCCGCCTACTTTCACGTGAAATCCAACTTCCGTCACCCCATCGATTTCTTTAGTGGCTGGATTGAATGAAACACAGTTGATTTCAGCATTCGAAGCATTATGGATATTAGCACTGATGGACATTTTATATTTCCTCGGAAGGTTTGAATAGTCTTCGTTAAGGCGGAAATACTCAAATACATCATAGAGGACCTCGCGTGTATCAAAAAGTTCATCGGGATCGATGCCTGCTAATGCATTCCCGATGATATTACGTGTGATATCACCACAAGCACCAGCCGTAGTCATTCCAACCTTTTCCAAACGATTTAAGATATCCGGGACTTGTTCGATAGTCAGCCAGTGGAATTGAATGGCTTGACGGGTTGTAATGTCATATACACCCCTCCCGTAATCTTTAGCGATGTTAGCTAGAGTTATTTGTTGATCATACGTCAGGATACCTCCGGGAATAACGACACGCATCATCCAGTAACCAGCTTCTTTTGGCCGTTGCAGGTATAGACCTGCCCACTTGAACATATCCCAATTCTCTTTAGGGATGGAATCAAAACCATTTGCTGCGTAATGTGGAATATCATCAAATATCTTCAATCCGTCTTTTTCCAATTTCCAGATTTCCGTTTTATTTTTAGCGATTAGTGGATTTTCCGACCAAGATTTTTCGTAAACCATTACATTTCCTCCTTGATTAAATCGCTTTCTTTGCTGTCAAATAGCCGATTACCTGTTCAACGCACTCTTCAATGCTGTATTGGTCGGATTCTAAAATGATTTCCGGTTGTTCTGGTTCTTCATACGGAGAGTCGATTCCTGTAAAATCTTTAATGATTCCTTTACGTGCCTTATCATATAGACCCTTTGGATCACGCACTTCACACTCTTCGATCGGACACTTTATGTATACTTCAATAAACTCCCCTTCTTCGAGTAAATCACGTACAATCTGCCGATCTGCCCTGAATGGAGATATGAAGGCAGTCAATACGAACTGCCCACTATCCACGAATAACTTGGAAACCTCACCGATCCGCCTAATATTCTCGGTTCTATCCTCTTCAGAAAAACCTAAATCTTTATTTAAACCGTGGCGGATATTATCACCATCCAAAACATAGCTTCGAATATTCCGATTATATAATTCTTTTGCGACCGCGTTCGCAATCGTTGATTTTCCGGAACCCGAGAGTCCTGTAAACCATAGAACTGTGCTTTCATGCCCGTTTTGCTTCCGGCGGAGCTCCTTGGTCAATGACGTTTCATGCCAAGTGACATTCGTACTTTTACTCATATAATAATCCCCCTCTTCATGTGATCCTTCAATTCATGTCCAATCAGTTATAAACTTCATTCTTTTTCAGACCTTCGATCAACACCTCGATGACCTCTTTACGGCTAAAGGTAGCTGGAGGAATTTCTCCATTACGCAACATTTCCCTTACCTTCGTTCCAGACAGGATGACATGATCTTCCCTGCCGTGCGGACAAGTTTTAGCGGAAGCCATATTGCCGCATGCTTTACAGTAAAAACTATGTTCAAAGAATAATAACGTGATCCCTAACTCATCGGCGTTAAAATTCCCAAAGATTTTTTGGGCATCATATGTGCCATAATAATCGCCCACACCCGCATGATCACGTCCGACGATAAAATGGGTGCATCCATAATTTTTACGGACCATTGCATGGAAAATGGCTTCTCTAGGTCCTGCATAACGCATGGCAGCAGGGAAAACAGCAAGGGAGACACGATCCTTGGGATAATATTTCTCAAGCAGCACTTTGTAACTTTCCATTCTTACATCTGCCGGAATGTCATCGGATTTAGTGGCACCTACAAGAGGATTTAAGAATAGGCCGTCGACGATCTCCAATGCTGTCTTTTGAATATATTCATGTGCACGGTGAACAGGGTTCCTCGTTTGGAAACCGACAACCGTTTCCCACCCTTTTTCAGCAAAAGCTTTCCTTGTCTCGACAGGGTCCAGATAATTAGCTTGGAATAACGGACGCTCTATTCTCTTAATCAACTTTATTTCCCCGCCGACATATACATCACCGCGGTTAAATAAATTTTTCACTCCGGGATGCTTCTCATCATCCGTTTGATATACTAATGTCGCTTCCAATTGCTTATCCGGAGTGTAAATATCGGAAACGGTGAGAACCCCGTATGTTTCACCCTCATGAGTCAGCGTTACTTCTTCACCTATAGTAAGGGTTTCTGCAATTTCTTCGGTCAAAGGCAGCGTAATCGGGATGCTCCATACATGTCCGCTGCTAAGCCTCATTTCCCTGACCACTGTCTCATAGTCACTTTTTGTAAAGAATCCCTTAATCGGGCTGTAGGCACCAGTGCCTATCAATTCAAGATCACTTAAAGCGATTTCATCGATTTCGATTGACTTTGTTATTTTACTAAAATCATATTTTGGTTCCCAAAGATCGATTAATGTTCCTCCGTGCGGTAGACTGATTGTCATGCTAATTTCCCCCTATGGTTTCTATTTATTTAAGATAAATGCAATCCGCATTCCGTTTTTTGTGCTCCTTGCCAACGGCCTGAGCGTAAATCATCTGCATTGAATGCAGGTGCTGTACACGTTTTACATCCAATGCTAGGATATCCATTATCATGCAGGATATTATATGGAAGTCCGTTTTTGTGGGCGTAGCGCCAAACGTCTTTCCATGTCCAATGTATGAGTGGACATATTTTAACCGACTTGAACTTATTATCCTTATTGATATACTCGGTTTTAGCCCTTGTCTCGGATTGCTCCCTCCGCAGTCCCGAAAGCCAGGCTGTTGCCGTTGAAAGCACATCGGTAAGCGGAATGATCTTACGGATGTTACAGCACTTATTGGAATCACTAAGCCATAATTCATCCCCATATTCCGCTGCTTGTTCCTCAAGCGTCAAGGCAGGTTTCTTCATTTCGATTGAAAGTTTTGGATAGCGCTTCTTCACTTGCTCAATCAATTGGTAGGTCTCTTCAAAATGAACATCTGTATCAAGGAAAACAATTTTTGCCGAAGGGTTGACCTTCGCCAATAAATCCGTAAGCACGATGCCTTCAATACCAAAACTGCAAGCATAAATCAGTTTGTTTCCATAATGGTCATTCGCCCATTGCAGAACTTCCAAAGCTCCTTTTGTGTCACTGTCTTCAGGAAATACAGGGAATTCCCCTGAATTGAAATTTTCATAGTTTATTAATCCAGCCAACTTTTGTAGCCCCCTCTAAAAACTTGCTGTATCAGGTTAGAGTATCTGTTGATCAATACCCGTTTTAATCTTCCCCAGTTTATCTGATTCTAGGAAAAAGAGACGAATCTAACCAATACTCTCTTTATATCAGTTAAACCCGCCTCTAGTTTTTCTAGTCAGCAGATACCTTATTTAATTCTTAATTTTTCATTTCTTTCCATTTGAATGATTTTACCATCCTGGACTATAAGTGTAATGGATCCATATTTCATTGAATTAAGCATTTCTTGAAGTCGTTCAAATATTTCTTCAAGCTGATTCTCTTTATCCAAACCAGTTCCTCCTTTAAGAAAATCCGCGAATATTTTATTTTCGACGCTGATTAAATGTATTTCTTAGTTTTATATAATTCCATACAACCTTACATTGTTATGGTTTACCTGAAATTTTTCCAAAAACAAAAATCTTTCCATGATGGAAAGATCCCAAGGTAAATATCATTACCTTATCTTCCAAAATGATCAACATTTTGTTGGAGGTAGCACCTTGCATCCATCATGCAGGTTGCTGGACTTCAAAGGGCCAATTCCCTCCGTCGCTCTGGATAAGTTTTATTATTTTAAATATTAACATATATTTAATCCTTGTCAATGGAGTTTTCTTATAAAATAACTTGGTTTAATATTATGGATGAACTGTTATTTTTATACACACTATTCAATTTATGATTTTATGTTCATTTAAATACGAAAATAGACTTATTTTTTTAGATAAAGTCTCCAAAAAAATGAGTCTATTTTCATTAATAAACCTATTATTGACGGCTGTAATCACTTTAAGAAATACGTTTGAATGCCTGTCCTTTTGTTGAAAGGATTACTTGAATTCATTAATTTCTTAACTGTATCGCTTCTACAAATTCTTGAACTTGACTCTGGACACGGTCAATTAAATGTGAATCATTAATCGGATTTTCAGAATTCTGTTTATCTATTTCTTTATCAACAAAATAAATGCCCTGAAGCGGCTCGCCTTTTAATATTGAGATTAATGGTTTAAGCGCATAGTCAATCGCCAATAGATGCCTGTTACTTCCACCAATCATGATTGGCAGAACTGGCTTACCCTTGAAAGCGCCTTCTGGCAGCAAATCAATCAAGGCTTTTAATACACCTGTATAGGAAGCCTTATAAACCGGTGAACCAATGATGATTCCTCTGGCTGCTTGAATTCTCTCTGAAAGTTTTAAGATATCATCACTATTATATTTCCCTTGGAATAAATCATCTGCTGAGAAATCCGTTATTGAGAAATAAGCTGTGGTAAATCCTTCTTTTTCGACTAATGATTGAATATGTTTTAGTGAAATGTCCGTTCTTGATGGAATAGCCGGACTTCCTGATAAAATTACGATATCGCTCATATAATACCCCTCCATTGTTACATGATTTTCCAGATAAATTCTTCGTAAAGCATTTCGTGTAGTATGCATTTATCGTAATAGTCTGAAAAATATAAGTCAAATCTTACACTCTGGTTTAATGGATTCACAAATTTGACTGTATCGTTTCTGAATGCATATAAAACGGTCATATTTGCGGCTTGATGCACATGCCTTTAAATATGACCGTTTCTTTATGTATGATTTTGTTTACCATGAATACCATATACCAAAAGTTGTGCAATGTTCTTAATTCGTTCAGAAGTAAAATACGGCTCCTTTTTTTGTTGATGGATTTCATAATGTGTAGATAATGCCAATGTAAAAGAAATGATCCCTACATTAAATAGGATAATGTCAGAGATATATTGTATCTCTCCGCTATCTATTCTCTTTTGTATTTCAATATGCTTGGCATTTGGCTTGAAAATCTGATCTATATATTGCTTTGAAATATCTTGATCGAATTGTGTTTCCCTAAATAATATTGAAAACTGTTCTTTATTTTCAAGAATTTTTCTTATCATGGTGCAAACATGATTCTCCACTAGTTCATCCGTGGCTAGATGGCTAGTCACATCTTCGGATTCCTCATTTTCATTAGGGGTGATTGTAGCCAAAAGCAAATCTTTTTTGCTGTCAAAGTATTTGTAAATAGTAGCTTCGGAAACATTGCATGCAGAGGCAATTTCATTCGTTCTTGTCATGTCAAAACCTTTAGTGGCAAAAAGAGTCCGGGCTACATTTATGATTCGTTCTTTGGTTTGCTGCCCTTTTTTCAAAAATATCAACCTTCTTTTATAAAGATAAGACCGGTTTCACCAATCTATTTCTATGATATCTCGGTGGTAGCAATCGGTCAATATTACCTTTGATTTGTTAGAATTAATATTCCCATATATCATAAATAGAAAACATCGTCTGATTGGGACGATGTTTCTATTTTTTGAAAATCACTTAAAAGATGCATAGCCATCATCGACCATGACTACACTTCCATTGATCGCATCCGCTTCCTCTAACGATAATAGATAGACGGCATTTGCAATGGCTTCTGGCTTGATTAATTTACCGCGCATTTGACTTGCATTCAATTTATCGATGATTCCCATATCTTTATAGCCTTGTATGATAGGAGTGTCAACCCCGCCTGGCGCAATGCCCACTACGCGTATGCCATAAGCGCCCAATTCCAAAGCTGCTGTCTGTGTCATCATTCTTACTGCGCCTTTAGTTGCCTGATAGGCAAAAGTCCCATGGGAAGCTAAGTAGCCAAACACGGAAGCGGTATTTATAATGACCCCCTTGTTATCTAGCTCCTTCATTTTCCTTCCTGCTGCCATGATTCCAAAAGCAACTCCGTGCTGGTTCACTCCAATCGTTTTGAAGTAACCCTCCATATCTTGATCGAGGATCATACCGCCTGCACCAATGCCGGCATTATTAAACATGATATCGATCCTTCCGTATGTTTGCACTGCTTTATTGATTAACGATTCAACTTCTTCCTGCTTAGAAACATCCGTTTTAACAAAGATGGCCTCTCCACCATCCGCTTTTATCTGTTCAACAGTTTCCTGTCCCATTTCCTCATTAAAATCCGCAACGACGACCTTGTCCCCCTTTGCTGCGAATTTCAAGCATGTTGCTCGGCCAATTCCGCTTGCTCCTCCTGTAATAACTGCAACTCTTGCTGTCATTTCCATTCCCCTCTCACCAATAAAAAGTATGTTAGTGATCACTTACTTTTTTATTATAAAAGTAAAGGATGTTGAATTCAAGCAAAATGTATTTTTAAAGTGTTAGGAGCATTCAAAATTGAAGCTGCCCTATTAATAGGACAGCTTCATTTGTTTAGGAGGTTTTCAATTCGACCTTACTTACGGAGGTCTTCACCATTTCAATGAAAAGTTGTAGAAAACGATCATCACCTGTTAATTCTGGATGAAACGCACTGACAAGGACATGGTCTTGTCTTGCAGCCACTACATTCTCTTCATAAACAGCCAATACTTCCACACCTTCTCCAATTCCATCAGCAAACGGCGCCCGGATGAATACAGCCTTATAAGGGTCTTCCATTCCTTTGATTGTTAGTTCCGCCTCGAAACTATCCCGTTGACGTCCAAATCCGTTCCGTTTCACGGAAATGTCCATTAGTCCAAGATAGGCATTCTCATCGCCAGCCAATTCATTGGCCGCCAATACCATCCCTGCACAAGTACCGAAAATAGGTTTTTTACCCTCGAAGAAAGTTTTGATCGGTTCCATAAATCCATAACGATCCATTAGCTTCCTCATCGTAGTGCTTTCTCCGCCTGGAATGATCAAGCCGTCGATTTCCAGCAACTGTTCCGGTTTTTTTACTATAATTGCTTGTTCGCCGGCAGCTTTGATTTGGTTCAAGTGTTCTTCAACTGCTCCCTGTAATCCCAAAACACCAATAGTTATCATATTACCATCCACGTTCCTGCATCCGTTCTGCCGGAGCTAGTTTGGAAATATCAATTCCTTTCATTGCACTGCCCAACTCTTTGGATAACCGGCCAATCAATTCATAATCGGTGAAATATGTAGTAGCTTGAACGATTGCCGATGCGAATTTTTCTGGATTTTCAGATTTAAAAATACCAGAACCCACGAAAACGCCATCTGCTCCCAATTCCATCATCAGTGCTGCATCAGCTGGAGTGGCAATTCCGCCAGCTGCAAAGTTAACTACAGGCAATTTACCTGTGCGTTTGATTTCTCTTAAAATTTCATAAGGGGCTCCAATATTTTTTGCCTCTGTCATTAATTCATCATCACTCATGATGCTCACTTTACGAATTTGTGACTGTACCTTTCTCATATGACGCACAGCTTCCACAATATTACCAGTACCTGGTTCTCCTTTTGTACGAAGCATTGATGCTCCTTCACCAATACGGCGTGCAGCTTCGCCTAAATCACGGCATCCACAAACGAAAGGTACGGTGAAATCACTTTTCAGAATATGGTATTCTTCATCAGCAGGAGTCAGCACTTCACTTTCATCGATATAATCCACTCCCATGGATTCAAGTACCCTTGATTCAACAATATGGCCAATCCTTGCTTTAGCCATGACCGGGATGGACACTGCATTCATTACTTCCTCGACAATTCGCGGATCTGCCATTCTAGCTACCCCGCCAGCCGCACGGATGTCGGAAGGAACCCTTTCCAATGCCATGACAGCGACAGCACCTGATGCTTCTGCGATTTTTGCTTGTTCAGCGTTAATGACGTCCATGATTACGCCACCCTTTTGCATTTGTGCCATTCCTCTTTTTACTGTTTCAGTTCCTAATAATTTTTCCATTTCTCTTCCCCCTAATATTTGCATTTTTTAGATTTGTTAGACTTAGTATAAAAAATAGTTGACCACATTGAAAGTATCAGTTTTAATAAAATTAATGGGGTCAGCATTAAATTATTATAAAAGGTGGAAACAAAATGAATATGCTTTCTTGTGATTTAATTAGGTTAAGTGAAATACCTTTGTACGAACAATTATATTCACATATTAAAAAAGAAATCATTGATGGCCGTCTACTTTACGGTACAAAGTTGCCGTCCAAACGGAAATTGGCAGAGTTCCTTCAAATAAGTCAAAATACTGTCGAGACTGCATATGAACAATTGACTGCTGAAGGATACGTTGAAGTCATACCCAGAAAAGGGTACTATATTCAAACATTCGAGGATTTAGAATATACACAAACGAACCAAGTATCCTTGGAAAAAGATGATCATAAAAAAGGGGAATTACTGTATCATTTTCATCCCAGCCAAATTGACACGGAACACTTCCCATTTGAAAAATGGAGAAAATACACGAAAAGCAAAATCGATGAATCACATCAAGATCTTCTTTTACTGGGGGATTCTCAAGGGGAATATGAACTACGATGTGAAATTGCACATTATTTGTATCATGCACGTGGTGTACAATGTGTTCCCGAACAGATCATCATTGGTGCAGGAATGGAAATTTTATTGCAGCAGCTTGTCCTCCTATTCGATAAAAATGCCATCTATGGTGTTGAAGATCCTGGGTATCACTTGATTCACCGGATTTTACGCAGCTACCCAAATGAAGTCCACCCCCTGCAAATTGATGAAGAAGGCGTAAAGGTTAACCAAATTGAAGATTCAAAGATCGACGTCGTGTATGTCACTCCCTCTCATCACTTCCCAAATGGGACGATCCTATCCGTTAACAGACGGACGCGATTGTTGAACTGGTCCCAAGGGGCAACTAACCGCTATATTATCGAAGACGATTATGATAGCGAATTTCGTTATAGTGGAAAAACAATTCCTTCCTTACAAAGTATGGATGCTGGTGATAAGGTCATTTATTTAGGGTCGTTTTCCAAATCGTTGATGCCATCGATTCGGATCAGTTATATGGTTCTTCCCGCTCCATTGTTACAAATTCATCAACAGGAATTATCTTTTTACCATTCCACCGTTTCTCGGATTGATCAGCATGTGTTGACACAGTTCATGAAGGAAGGGGATTTCGAAAAGCATTTGAATCGAATGAGGAAAGTTTACCGTCGCAAGTTGGATAAAGTGATCGATTTGTTTAAACCACATAAGCAAATAAAGATCATTGGTGAACGGTCAGGATTGCATATCGTCCTCATCGTTAAGAACGGCATGGATGAAGAGACACTTATTCAAAGGGCAAACGAAAATCATATTAAAATTTATGGACTATCGACATATTCTATTGAAAAAATTGACGATGCCCCTCCAAAAATCATATTGGGCTTTGCAGGGATCCCTGAATCCGAATTGGAAAAGGCCATCCACCTTTTATTGATCTCATGGGGTTTATAAAGAAAAAGAAGTTCACTGTCGTGAACTTCTTTGCACTTGTCAAACAAAATGAGGTTCGGAATGCTCTCTTCCCGATTCCCTTTCATGATTTTAATACAAGACTTTTATTTGTGATGAAACCGTTGAAGAAATTTGCGACACTCCGGCCGAATGTCTGGAGCCGAATGCTATTCTAATACTCATTCCTGAATTTCCGGTTTAATCGTCAGCAATTAAATATTTTTCACTCGCAAGCATTCTTAAACTGCAATATAGATTTCAGTTTTCACTTTTTACGAATAATCAGCTTAGAAAGATAAATTCACTTTTAATTTCCCTCGCACGCTATTAATAAACCAAATTTCCTCAGCGTTATTTAGATCATCCTTTGAAATGGCTTTTTCTTTGATTTCCTTCTTCCTGATTAAGTCTTGACGAAATGTTCCAGCAAGGAGACCTGAGTCCACCGGAGGGGTATAGAGTTCACCATTTATCTTCACCACAACATTTCCATTCGTGAATTCCGTAATGAATCCTTCTTCATTCCAAAGCAGAACATCCTGGAAGTCAGGATTATTCATCTGAAAGCCTTCATATACATCACGATTGGTGGTCTTATGAAATAGAAATGGATTTGCACTTGATATTGGAGTTTCAGCCAAGATGGCCGTAAATTCCGCATCAAGGGGCTTGATTGCTTGTCCGGAGACTTCAATTTCACCATTTTCATTAAGTAGCACCCTTACCTTTTGCAACGTCCCAAGGTTTAATTCCGCATACTTTTGGAGCCGATCTCTTAAATACAATTCAGAGAATCGGTAATCGAAGTAATCAGCGGATTGTTTCATCCGATCGATATGATCATTCAACAAATAATATTCGCCATCCTTGAGTTTCATCGATTCCAATAGTTTGTAAGCAGGCCTTTCCACCGTCAATAATTTGGCTTTTAAAAAGGCTTCGTCATATTCTTCCGATAACTCGGAATCCCAGGTGATTCCCCCGCCTACCCCATACTCAGCTTTCCCTGTTGCCTTATCGATCACGACTGTACGAATCGGCACATTAAAAACGGCTTCGGATTCAGGGGTGATAAACCCGATTGCACCGCAATAAACTTCACGTGGTGAATTCTCGATATCAGCAATGATCTCCATCGTTTTTATTTTAGGTGCACCTGTTATCGATCCACATGGAAAAAGAGCCTTGAATATATCAATGATTGTTGTTTCCGGATTCGTATCGGCTGTAATCGTGGATGTCATTTGCCAAACGGTCGGATATTTTTCAATTGCCTTAAGTTGTGGAACCTTGACGCTTCCAGGTTCTGCAATCATTCCCAAATCATTTCTCAATAAGTCCACAATCATGTAATTTTCAGCTTGATTCTTTTCCGAGGCTGCTAACCATTCTGCATTGAGCTGATCCATTTTCAGAGTCGTTCCCCGTTTTACCGTTCCTTTCATTGGGCGAGTAATCAGCTGACCATCTTCCCAACGGAAAAACAACTCGGGTGAAGCCGATAGGATTCGATGTGTCCCCACATTCAAATATGCGCTATAGTTCGAGCGTTGGGCTCTCTTCAAGCGCTCAAAGAAAGCGAAGTCATCTCCTTTGAACTGGGATTGCAGACGCATCGTATAATTGACTTGATACGTATTGCCTTTCTCGATTTCGGATTTTATTCTTTGAAACCCGGAATGATAGGTATTTGAATCCATTTCTGATTGCCATTCAGCTAGATTAAAAGCCCCGGTCATTTTTTTAGGTAATTCTTCTTCCGGTCGATCAAAAATCCCGAACCATAATAATGGCATTTTGGCTCCATCTTTTACTTTAAAAGATTTTTCAAAAGCAGGTGCCGCTTCATAGGAGACATATCCCGCTGCATAATGCCCCTGTTGAATCGCTTCCTGGACTTTTTGGAATTGGGGAAGGACATCCTCAATTGAATGGGCGGTGAACACTTTTTTCGGGTTCGTAAAATAAAGAGGCCGGCTGTCACCTTGTTTATCTGTGAAGTGAAATATTAAGGATAAAGGATCTTCTCGTTTCATTCTTCTCTCCTAACTTTGTTTATGAAGACAATCGGTATGTATTTTATAAAAAAGCTTGCAGACACGTAATCTGCAAGCTCATTCTTTGACACTTATTTCATTCCAGTAACTTCTGCAATGATTTCATAAGAACGAAGGCGTGCACCCTGATCATAAATGGCAGAGTTTATAATCATTTCATCCGCCTGTGTTTCATTTAAAAATGCCTGCAACTGCTCTTTAACCTCTTTTGGATTTCCTATAATGGAAGCGTTCAGCTGCTTCATGACAATGGCCTTTTCATATTCTGTCCAAAGGCCCTCCATCGTATCAACTGGAGGAGCAAGTTGACCAGGCGTGTTCCTTATCAAATTCAAGAACTGCTGTTGATAAGATGTAGCGATCCTTTGCGCTTCTTCCGAAGTATCAGCTGCAAATACATTGATACCAACCATGACATAAGGTTTATCAAGAACGTCGGATGGTTGGAAATTATTGCGGTAACGAGCTAAAGCTGGTTGAGTGTTTTCAGGGGAAAAATGGCTTGCAAATGAAAATGGCAATCCCAGCTGTGCTGATAATGCTGCACTGAAGCCGCTTGAACCAAGCAGCCAAATCGGGATATCCTGTCCTTCGCCAGGGATGGCGCGAACACGATTATGTTTAGAGTCCGCATCTAGATAGCTACGGAGCTGTGCCAATTGTTCAGGAAAATCCTGACCGTTATTACGTACATCCCCCCGGAGTGCCATGGCTGTAAATTGGTCGCTTCCCGGAGCACGTCCCAGTCCTAAATCTATTCTACCAGGATACATTGCTTCCAATGTTCCAAATTGTTCTGCGATAACCAGCGGTGCATGATTCGGTAGCATTATACCTCCAGAACCTACACGAATTCTTTCCGTCCTACCTGCAACATAGCCTATAAGCACTGACGTTGCAGAGCTTGCAATCCCAGGCATGCTATGGTGTTCTGCAACCCAGAAACGGTTGTAATTCCATTGCTCCGCATGTTTAGCTAATTCTACTGTATTTTTAAAAGCTCCCGAAACTGTACCACCCTCAACGATAGAAGCCAAATCCAGAACGGAAAAAGAAATGTCGCTAAGTTTTTTAGCTTGTTGATCAGCATTCATATCTTCATCTTCTTTCTTTCAATTATGATAAATTGGACGCAAAGCCATCATATAGAAAATGCACACAAAATGCACATAAAATGCTCGAACGGATTAACTGTTAAGAATTTCCCTGGCAATCAAACGAAACGAATTAAGCCGATCCTCCAACTTATGAGTGATGGTTATCAGCATGATTTCATCAGCTTGATATTTCTCCTGAATCTCCAAAAGCCGATTCTTCACTTGTAAAGGGGTACCAAAAATCAGTTTTTTATCCAAGGTTTCCACCAGTGCTTTTTCTTTTTCAGTCCACACATGGTTCCTTACCTCTTCTATACTTGGAACCTGCGTTCTTTCCCCTTGCCCATTTTGAATTTTCCATAGAATGTTGCTAAGAGCGATTTCTTTTGCACGTTCCTCGGTTTCTGCGCATATGGCCGAAACCGTAACGATCGTTTTAGGTGCTTTAAGTAATCCTTTTGTTTGAAAGTCCTCACGGTACTGGTGAAAACTCTGCACGCCATCATTTTCACTCATGAATTCACCAAACGCGTATGCCATGCCATTCTCAGCGGCAAGTTTTGCACTTTTCCCACTTGTCCCCAATATCCAGGGCTCAGGCGGTACCATTGGGATAGGAGCAGCAGAGAGATTTGAAAAAGGATGTTCTTTTGGAAATTCATCACTTAGAAAATACACCAGTTCTTGAACAAGTTCTGGCATTTTGTAAACATTCTGAAGAAAATTATCGGATAATGCCATCGTTGCTTCGGCAGAGCCACCAGGAGCACGCCCCAGTCCCATATCAATCCGTCCTGGAAAAAGTGTTGCAAGCATATGATAAGTCTCTGCTATCCTATATGGCTTATAATGCGGAAGCAGCACTGCCCCTGATCCAATCCGGATATTTTTTGTTTGTGCACCAATGTAGCTTATCATAACCTCTGGAACGGAACAGGCCAATCCCGGCAGATCATGATGTTCCGTTAACCAGATTCTGCTATAACCCAGTCTATCCCCTTCTTGTGCTAGTTGTAATGATGCCTGCAATGCTTCTTGTGCTGACTGTCCGGATGCAATTGGGGATTGATCCAAAATGCTCAGTTTCATTTTTTGTTACCGCCTTTCTTGGCTTTCGTAACTTAATGGTAAATCATAACTAGTCGAAAGTCGCTTGAAACGCTTGCTTTGTTATTTTAGTTTGCAGCCTTTAACGGATATTATAAGGGGTTGAAACTAAATCGGGGAGTAGAAGCGAACGATATATTCTAGCGAGGTATTTGGTTTAATACATTAATTGCGCAGGTGCTGGCTTAAGGAGTCATTTCATCACTTATTCTATCGAGGTTTTTTTGGAAGAAATGCATATAAAGAAAAGCCCTTTTTAAGGGCCTTTCCGAAGTTATTCACTTTTTTTGAATTGAGATAGTAATTCATCCGCCATTATTTGCGAATCCAAACGAGCCGCAATAAATGGGGGCTGGACCCGATTATTGGACTCGACGGGCAAACCTAGCCAGACAACTCTTTTATCAAAGATGATAAAGGAAAAGGAAACAGATGAACAAATAAAATGATCAACGTTGATATCAGGGTTTCTTTTTGCTGAAATGGCCGTCAATTTCACTGCAGGGTTTCTTTTCATCAAATATTGCTGCCATTCTTCTGACAAACTGTTCAAATCTGGAACAGCGATAACCATTTCTTGTTTTGTTGATTCAATATCTTCCTGAAAGTCCCCCAATTTACGGGCATGCATCCATTGCAATTTCGGGTGCTGGTGTTTAACCCATTTTCCAATGTCTTTCTTTGATACAATCTGATCATTTTGAATTTGATGATCGACAAGCTGACGAAGTGTTTTGCTGCGATAAACGTGTTTGTTAACAAATGAAGTGTCACATACATGTACGAACTTCCCCTTAGTCCTTGTTATGGCCACGTTAATGAGCCTTTCACTTTCTCTCCCTGTCAATAACATTCCAGCCCTGTTTTGCGGATAACTATCAACAGTGTCAAAGATCATCATCTCACGTTCACTTCCCTGGAAACGATGTACAGTTGCAGCGATGATATCCGCCGTTTGCCGTTCTTTCCCATATAAGTCATCCAATAGTTTTTCCATTAAGTCTGCCTGAGCACGATAAGGGGCAACATAACCAATTGACCTTGATCCGCCCACATAAGCTTCATGAATCAGTTGAAAAGATAAAAGCAATTGCCATATATTCATTCTCGAATGGGATGTCCGTTCAGTAATGCAATATTCCCCTGCTAAGCTTGTATCTAGAAGTGCTGCTGCCTTATTGGCAAACGGTTCCGACAGCATTATGCCTTCCCTGCTAGTCGCAACACTTTTATGATCGCCAACAAAATTGTTATAGACGACACGATTAGTGAATGCTGAAATATCCGGATGCATGCGGCGCTGTTCCTTTAATAGGAATAAATGAGGGTGGAGTTCTCCTTCTTCAACAGACTGGGCAACACCGGCCCGATGAAATATGTCTTCCTTCAGCCAAAGTTTCACGAGGGAATCGCGAGCCGAAGCTATGGGTGGCAATTGTTTGAAATCACCACAAACGATAATATGCTTGGCTAACGCTGCAGCAAAAGCTACCTGAGGTACGTAAGCCATACTCGCTTCGTCCAAAATAACCAGATCATACTCTTTTTGATAAACCGTTTCATCATTTGCGGCTTTAGCTAAGGTCGTTCCGATGACTTTTGCTTCTTTTACGAATTGAACCTCTTTTTGGCGGATTTTCTCCAAGACTTTGGCCAGCTTTTTCTCTATCTCAATTAATTGATCTGTATCCCTTTTACTGAATGACCCTGCCAAGTCATACTTTAATAGACGTTTTTCTTCGCCAAGCTCTTCTTTTTCTTTAACTAATGTCGGTTCATGTTTCCCTAATAATTGCCCTGTAACAATATCATCATGGTTGGCTAGTGATTCACCGGTTTGAGATCCATAGCGAAGCACATCGCCTTCTTTGAAACGATCTTTCTTTTTAATGAATGATGAAATTTCAGCCATCAAAACATCGACAGCCTGGTTGCTATGGGACAAAACCAGAATTTTTTTATCTTGTAAATAATGATTGGCTACTGTACGAGCCAGTGTATAGGTTTTTCCTGTACCTGGGGGTCCCCAAACAAAAGTGACAGGATTGAACTTCGAGCGCGCATATAATTCTTTCACACTGCTTTGTTTTTCATTTAATGGATGTTTTTGCGGCATGGACGGATCCATCAAGCGCTTGATCCGAAGCCTTTTCCTTTTGCTTCTCTTGATTTCATCCAAGCGCATAATCAATTGTTCCAGCAATTCCCAGGGATCATGGTATAAAAAGGCTTCACCTATCATATCTCCTAAAGAACGATCAAAAACAACGATTATACTTTTCCCCTCTGATGAAAGGATCCTTCCATCTTGTTTAATCCCTCCCCATTCAAGTCGAACGAGGGAACCGACAGGGATTTTTATCGATGAACCTGTTTCAAAATAATAATTGAAAGAACCGTCACTTGTAAGCAGATGGCCGTTTGAAACCAAGTATTTTGTGCTGCCATACTTTTTCAAATGCAGGATCTCAAGTTGTAGTGCCTGCTGCCATTCTTTTATATAATTTACTGTCGAATTCATTTTTCACTTTCCTCACAAAATATGCCATTGAAGTACAAAGAAACTGGCCCATTGGCTAGGCTCCGATGTTTAAAATAACGCTGTCACCATGACTTTTTTCGCGAATTACCTGTTTCTTCAGCATATAAAATAAGGCCCAATCTATTGATTGGGCCTTTCCTACGCCAATGTTTTAACTATACCATTATTTATAACATCATACCATGGGCTCTTTTGGAAGAAATGGTTTAGATTAGCCTTCGGACAAATCAGTGAATTGGTCGACCAGATCGCTGAAAATCTTCATTGCATTTTCGATTGGATCAGGTTTAGTTAAATCTACGCCTGTTTTCTTTAGCAGCTCCAATGGGAAATCGGAACTCCCGCTTTTCAAGAAAGTCAAATAACTTTCAAGTGTTTTTTTGTCCCCAGAAAGGATCTTATCAGCGATAGTAATGGCTGAAACGTAACCAGTAGCATATTTGTAGACATAAAACGGACGATAAAAGTGTGGGATGCGTGACCAGCCATACTTCACTTCTTCATCGAAAATTATTTCATCTCCATTATAAGCACGAAATATCGATTCATAGGCTGTATTAAAAACCTCGGCATTTAGAGGTTCATCATTTTCAGCTTTTTCATGTACGATCTTTTCGAACTCCGCAAACATCACCTGTGTGAAGAATGTTCCTTTAAAACTATCTATGAAATGGTTAAGTAAGTGTTTTTTCTTCTGTACATCTTTTGTAGTCTTAATTAAATGGCGAATCAAAAGGATTTCATTCACAGTGGAAGCAACTTCCGCGACAAAAATGGAATACCCAGCACTTATTTGCGGTTGGTATTTTGAGCTATAGTATGAATGCATACCATGTCCAGATTCATGAGCAAGTGTAAATACACTATCTAAGTCATCACGGTGATTTAATAGGATGAAGGGGTGAACGCCATAAAGTCCTAAATTGTAAGCACCTGAACGTTTTCCAGGTGTTTCCCTGACGTCGATATATCTTTTTTCCTTAAAGGTTTTCAGGATTGTGATATACTCTTCGCCAAGAGGTTTCAGGGCCTCCACCATCAAAGAAAAACCATCATCGTAAGAAATCTCCTCTTTAGCGCCTTCGACTAATGGTACACTTAAATCATAGGCACGCAATTCTTTTACACCCAACAATTTTTTTCTTAAATGAATGTATTTATGCATGGGTCCGATATTTTGCTTAGTAGACATAATCAAATTATCATAAACCTCTTTTGGAACTTGATCTCCAAATAATGATTTTTCCAAGGCAGATGGATAATTTCTTAGTTTTGACAGATTCACATTATTCTTGATTGCTGTGGAAAGTGTGGAAGCGATTGTATTCTTCAATTGTACATATGGCTGATAATAGGCGAAATAGGCCTCTTTTCTTTTATCGCGATCATCGTCTTCGATCAATTTGGAATACATTCCTCGCGTCAGCTCTACCCTCTCGCCGTCTACATTCGTAACTTCACCAAATTTAATATCAGCATTGTTTATCATCCCGAACGTTTTTTGAGGTGCTGAAAAGGCTTCGCCTATTTGGGAAAGCACCTCTTCTTGTTCTTTCGTTAACACATGGGCTTTATAGCGGAAGGAATCCAGTAGATCCTCCTCAAAATATTTCAAACCCTCGATTTCATTTATGTACCCTTTTAATATGCGTTCTTCCAGGCTCAAAAGAAAAGGCATGAAAAATGCAGAAGCATTGCTTATTTTCTGCCCTAACTTACCAGCCCGATCCAGTAATGCTTGTGATGAGGTTACCCGTGTATCCAAATCCGCTTGAAGCATGGCAAAAACATATAGCTTGTTATAAATGTACCCAAGTTCCTCACTTAATCGTAAATACTCGAACAAATCTTGAGCCGACTGAATATGGCCATCGTAAGTTTTTAATTTCTCTGTCATCTTAAGGACTTCTTGATAATCTTTTTCCCAATTAGACTGATCATCGTAAATATCTTTTAAGTTCCATGTTTCTTCCATTTTTATTTCGTCACGTGATTTAAACGTTTGCATATTGTCTGCACTTCCTTTCATGCTTATAGGCTTACCCTTTATTATAATCGACTTTCAGAAAAATCTGCATAGAAAAACCAGTATGCTGAAAATACATACTGGTTTCGCCTTTTATAATTAGAATTTTGCTGCAGTTTCAGCCACTTTCGCCAATCCTTCGGCAACGATATCCTGTGAGCGATCTGGGTATTGATTATGTCCCTCGATTACGACTGTTTCTGGGTTTGTAATACCCCATAAGTTCAAATTCATCGTTACGTATTTCTCCGCCATTTCGCCAGCATCCATTCCAGGCAATGCATAATCGGATCCGCGTGCATTAAGTAATGCCACTTTTTTACCTCCAACTAAGCCGACTGGGCCTTCAGCTGTATATTTGAATGTTGTTCCCGCTTGAGCAAGATAAGAAATATAAGTTACCAATGGTGCTGGAACCGTTGCATTCCATAGTGGGAAAGCAAATACTACTTTATCGGCAGCAAGGAATTGATTCAAGTATTGTTGCACGATATCGGCAATCTTCACTTCTTCTTCAGTCAATTCCATACCTTGGCTGCGTTTATATAGAGCAGTAATTGCTGTATTTCCGTAGTAAGGTAAGTTCAGGTTAAATAAATCCAATTCAGTTATTTCATCGTTACTATTTGCTTCCTTATATGTGTTCAAAAACGTTTCATACATTTTGACACTAATAGCTTGATCCGCTGGGCGGTCATTTGATTTAACAAATAATACTTTAGACATTTTTGTTCCCCCAATTGTTAATTTTTTATGTTATTTAAAAAATAGCATTTAATCCATATATCTCGAATTAACTGCAATTGCTACTTTCACATTATAAAACCGAAAATCCAATAAGGCAAGAAATTTGTTTTTAATTTTCAAATGTCCATTTCATGAATTTTCACGGATTGATTTTTTATCCCCATTACCTTCCAAGTAAGATACGAAAAAACCGAGAGCAATTTGCTCTCGGTTAAGTTAACTCTTTATGATGGAAGGGGCACTTACCTTTTATCGGTTCTATATCATCCCCAATGAAAAATTGTTTCCATTCATTATGATTTACATCTCCAAAGTGACTGATATCAGGATGTTTTGGAAGGTTATCCCATTTCTCCACTCGTTCCCGAACCTTTTCACGCGACATAATTCCGCCTTTTTCCGTACCTTCCAGGCCTTCAAAGATCATCCTTGGTTGGAATCCAAGTACAAGGCTATTTCCTAAATCTCGGGTTTTACGCTGTTTATAAGCAGGTGCATTACCAAAGACGAAGATTGGTTCCCCTGCAAAATGATAGTCCCATAAATAATGCTCGGGATCTTTCGGCGTTTCAATTGGCCAAGGTTTTTCATCTGCTTTATGCAGGTATTGCAGGATATCCCAAAACCTTTTACGGTACAATTCTATATCACCCTCTATCGATTCAGGCTCCATAAAGACAAAAAGGCCATGCCTGATATATGGTGGTTCCTGAAATAAATCAAGAAAGCTTTCCACTGCTTTTGGGAGATTGGACCAATCTTCCTGTGTGATATAAGCATAACGAAGTTCCCCTTTATTTTCAGCTTTCATACCAAAATAACAAGGAAAGGTTTTATCGGTCACTGTATTATGGAATGTTTGATATTCCTTAATTAACCATTGCGGCACTCGATCGGGATTTGTCATATCTTCTTTTGTTAACAAACTTGAATTAGCAGTCAGCATCATTTTTCTCCTTACATCATTTTATTATATGTTACCCGCTTTAAATAAACTAAAACTTCTTCTGGCTGGAATAAACTCAATCAATCGTATCCTATATAATTACTTCATTATTTAAGAGATTATGACTGAATCCCGATTCATCGGGATTCAATTAAAAACTTTCGATCTGCCTATTAATCATTTTCTTTACATTGGGATAACCTAAGAAAAAAATAGGAGTGATGCAAATTGGCAAGGAGAAGGAAAATTCTAGTATCTGAAGCGCGAAAAGGACTCGATGATCTAAAAGCCAAAGTTGCTGGTACAAAGGATCCCGAAGAAGCAAAGTTTGAAGTAGCAAAAGAAATGGGCGTACCGCTGAAAAAAGATTATAACGGAGAACTGACCTCCAAGCAGAATGGAAAAATAGGCGGAAAGTTAGGCGGAGGCATGGTCAAGGAACTTATAAAGATGGCACAGGAGAACTTAGGAAAAAAACATTAAAAGAGCCGATTCCGGTTGGGGTTGTTTATTCAAAAGATCATATATTAAACGAACTGAATGAACGAAAAATTTCGGAACTTAGTACATGGCAAGTATTACTCAACGCAAAAGAGCCAACCTTCATAGGCTGGCCTTTTTTAGTATTAATTAATTCTCACGGGTGTAACTCTTGAAACTACTGACATTATTAATTCCTCCGACATCGGGTAATTTGCGGCAGCTGGATCCGTCATTACCGCTTTAAGAATTCTTCTCATATCTGAATGGTCAATTCCATAGGCACCGAAGTCGGAAGGCAGCCCAAGATCAGATAGGAAAACACGGAGCTTTTCTACCACTTTCGCTAAGATCCCGTTTGAATCTTCATCTTGTATTTTCACATTAAAGGCTTCGGCCATCAAATGGGCCTTTGGAAGATATAAATCCGGATTTGTTTGCATGACGACCGGTAATAATACGGCATTAGCCAAACCATGCGGAATACGGAATAACGCCCCATATGCGTGGGCAAAGTTATGAACTGGAATCGCATTCAGTGCACTGCAAAATGCAGTGATTCCCATCATGCTTCCATGAAGCATTTCCATTCTGGCCTCAATATTCGTTCCGTCCTTTACGGCCCTCGGTAAGTTTCTTTCAATAACTCGAATGGCCTGATAAGCATACGCATCGGTTATTGTTGTCGCTGCAGGTGAAACGATCGCTTCAATTGCATGTGTCAATGCATCTGCACCAGTAAACGCCGTAATGTCAGATGGCAGTCCGACTGTTAATTCGGGATCTAGAATGGCAACATCCGAACTTAAAAAAACATTGTAAATATTCATTTTGACTTTTTTACGTTCATTATATATGACTGCGATCGGGGATACTTCAGAACCGGTCCCTGCTGTTGTGGCTACGGAAATATGCGGGATATTCATGGATTGCGCTTTTGGAAAACCCTCATACAGATAACCGCTTGGTATCGAATCATTTATATCCGTAATTCCTTTATATAATCCGAATTTCAATGCCTTTGCTGTATCGATGACACTCCCTCCACCAATGGCAAGTATGGCATCGGCATTCACTTCGCGTGCATATTTCAATGCTTCGTTTACACATTCACTAGCTGCGTCTTGTGTAACATCCAGAAACTGTCCCACTATTTCAGCTTTGGCACCTAATTTCTGCTGCTCAAAAGTTTCTGCAACTTTTTTAACGACACCTGCATTTTCCAAGCCGGCATCACTCACGAGTAAAATCCTTTTGGCCCCGAAACCATTGAATAGGGCCGGAATGAGTGAACGAGTGTTAGTGCCACTGTAAACTGAAGACCTTAACCAAAAATTCGAATGAGCGTTTACCTTCATAAAATTTCACCTCAGATATACTAGTTTATAATCGCAATTAAGAATTGTTCATGCCCGGCTATCAAGTTTCTGATGGCCAGTCAGTATGAAAAGTAAAATGGACACTAAGCTTGTCTCTTTTATCGGCTTTATATAACACCATATTCCTTTTCGTTAGTTTGATAGATCTCTTCAATCCCCTTTCCTTTTGCCCTGGCTAAAATCTCCATCCGTACTGTTAATTGTTTCATGGTAAAATTCAATATAGCTTGTTGGTCATTATCAAATGGATTTCCTAACAGATCATATCCCTCTGTATTTAACGCGATGGCTAGTGGTGAAAGCTCCTCCATTCGCTTTTCAACCTGTTTAAAGATATGCGGATGTTCACTGATGATTCTCTGCAGGAGGAAGGTCCCATAAGCAATATGGCGTGATTCATCCTTCTTCAAAAGACCCACACCTTTTAATAAACCAGGCATCATTTTATTTGCTTCGAGGGTCTGATAAAACCCAAAATATCCAGTTTCCGCAAGCACACCCTCTGTAAACATATTATAAACAGTGGCTGCTTCTGCCAATGCTTCAGGAGATTGATCGGATAAAAGTTTCTCCATGGCTTCAGGCAATATTTCATAAAAAATCGATTTATAAGTGTCTGAGTGATAAACCGTCAAATCACCCGTTTCACCTAATTGATCTAATGTATAACGAAAGAACTCCATATGCTTCGCTTCCTCGAACAGAAATGTCGTTAAGTACATTTCTTCTTCAATCCTGCCTTCCTTGGCAATCGTCATAATTAAGGGAAGCAAATCCAAAGTCACCGCTTCTTCCCCGCCCTGAAAAAGGGAAATGATCCTTAATAACACTTGCCTTTCAATATCAGTAAATGACTTCCAATCTTCTTTATCCTGGTTGAAATCAATATCACGAGGATTCCATATACCGAATTTCTTTGCCTTTTGATAAAGTTTAAATGGTAGGGAATCTTCTTTAAAACTCCGGCTGGTGGTCGTTAAATTCATTCTTTTCATGGTAATGCCTCCTTGAAATTATGAACGTTAAACTTTTGAATCTCTGGATTTTTTAAAATTTGAAAGGGTTTTCATTATATTGTAAGATATTAGTAGCGTTTATCCTAGCACTGAAAATGTAGGGAGGAATAAAGTCGAATGCTTGAGGAAACTCTGTTGAATCATGTAAGAAAGATATCCCAACAAAAAGATATGGCAGATAAATCACAAATGATTGTAAAAGGCTGTGTGGATTATTTTTCATTTCAACGAGCATCTTTATTCAGTTATTCATGTTTAACGGGAATGGGTGAAGGAATATGTGCATGTACAAGTGAAGATACCTTTTCATTACATAATGTTAGAGAAAATATTCATGATATATACCCCATCCACCAAGCAGTCATCCATAACAAACCCATGTACTTAACCATACAGCATGCAAAATCCTCCATCCCTGCAAAATACGTTAAAAGATTTTCCATCTCATCATTGGCAATCATTCCGATAATTGTGAATGACTTGGCCGTTGGTTTAGTTTTGGTCGACCCCATTCACGCTAACGAGCCAATTACCAAGAATGATTTAAATAAGCTTTCCCATTATTTAAAACTGGCTGTCGGTTCAACAATGGATTCCGCCCCTCCCACTTACCTTCTAAGCAAACGTGAAGTGGAGGTCCTTCAATATTTAGCCAATGGAATGGGATTAAAGCAAATGGCACCAATAATGAGCGTTAGTGAATTTACCGTCAGAGATCATATTTCTTCTGCTATCAGGAAATTGGGAGTGAATCATCGGACAGAGGCCGTCGCGGTTGCCATAAGAAACAAAATGATTATGTGAAAACAAAAAAAACCTTCAAAGAAGGTTTTTTTTGTTTAAGTATTATTGAGTTACTTTTTCTTCAACTTTCGCAGTCCAGTTCAACTCGTCTGCGACTTTACCTGTTTGCACACCTGTCAGTGTATCATAAAGCTTTCTAGAAAGTTCTCCAGTTTCCCCGCTTTGAACAATCATTTCTTCACCATTCCACAAAAATTCACCAATTGGTGAAATGACCGCGGCTGTACCCGTTCCAAATGCCTCTTCCAATTGACCTAATTTATAGGCTTCATGGACTTCCTCCATCGAAATGCGTCTTTCCGACACGGGAAGGCCCCAATGTTTCAGCAATTCGATAATGGAATCACGAGTAATACCCGGAAGGATACTTCCATTTAAAGCAGGAGTGATAATTTCACCATTAATTTTGAAGAAAACATTCATGCTTCCAACTTCTTCGATATACTTTTTCTCTACTCCGTCTAACCAAAGAACTTGGGCATAGCCCATCTTTTCGGATACTTCTTGGGCTTTCAGGCTCGAGGCATAATTACCGCCCGTTTTGGCTTCACCCGTACCTCCATTAACTGCACGTGTGAAGGCTGACTCCACTGCAATTTTAACTGGATGAATACCTTCTTTATAATACGAGCCCACTGGTGACATGATGATGATGAACTGATATTTATCCGATGGAGAAACTCCTAGATATGGCTCAGTAGCTATAATGAACGGCCTGATATATAAGGATGTCCCTTCTGCCTGGGGAACCCAATCCTTATCAACGCTAATTAAAGTCTTTAAGGCCTTCAACGCAAAATCAACGTCGATATCCGGTATGCATAATCGGCTATTTGAACTATTTAAGCGTTGGAAATTCTTTTCCGGACGGAATAAGATAATTTCATCCTCAGGTGTTGCATATGCTTTCAATCCTTCAAAAACGGATTGACCATAGTGAAAAATCATAGCTGACGGCTCTAATGAGAGCGGTTGATAAGGAACAATTCTTGGATCATGCCACCCTTGCCCTTGTGTGTAATCCATTATAAACATATGATCGGTAAACTGCTTACCGAACTCAAGCTGGTCCGCCTGTGGCTTTTCTTTCTTTGTTGTACTAAGCGTGATTTGCATGTCATGTTCCTTCATTACCAAAACCCCTTGTTGATTAAATTTACAAGATTTCACTTCCATAAAATCTATCTTTAATTAGTTTACTCCTATCAGGAATCATAGTTCAAGCCTTCAAGACGAAATTTTCGGAATTTTTTCAAAATAAATGGAATTTTTTTGATTTCCAGACTATGATTCCTGAAAAAAGGATGAATTATTCCTGAAATCTATCAAAAAATATCAATTCCGATTGTCGCCAAGGTGTCCTGAAATAGTGAATATTAGAATAATTTTACCAAAATAATTAAAATAAAGCCAATGAGAATAATTCTAGTTATTTCATCATGGCACCTTAAGTAAATTCATTCGTTTTCCTTTTTACAAACAATAAAATCGATAAATAAAAAGATATGCAGCAAGTTCGTGATTGCAGGTGCTCTAAAAACACTTAAAGCTGATACCTACAAACTTATATATATTATCTAACACCTAAGAAAATATAACTTTTTTTATACTGATTCATAAAATGGCTTTTTCGTGCCATTTCCAATTTTAATCAAATGGAATAAAGAGGGAAATTTTCACAAAATTCAATTTAGTAGTTTACTACTAAATAATAATCTTATATACTTATCCCACAAGATAGATAAAACGCATGCAAAATGAGATATTATAGATAAAACGCATGCAACTTTCTTATTTTTGACGAAAAGGGGTAACAACATGACAAAAAACAGATGGTTAATCGCTTTATCAGCTATCGCCATTCACCTTTCCATTGGTGGTGCGTACGCCTATAGCGTATACAAAAAACCGTTAGTTGAGACTATGGGGTGGTCAGAAACTGAGGTAACGTTAGCATTCACAATAATGATGGCGCTTGCAGGAACTTCTGCAGCCTTCTTTGGTAAATTCGTGGAAAAAAATGGTCCGAGAAAGTCAGCTATGGTCGCGGCTGTATTATTTGGTTTAGGCCAAGCCGGTTCCGGTTTAGCAGTGATGGTCGATTCACTTCCGCTATACCTATTGACATATGGGGTTTTAAGTGGACTTGGCATGGGGATCGGGTACATTTCACCAGTATCGACTTTAGTCAAATGGTTCCCAGATCGCCGGGGATTGGCAACAGGAATGGCAGTATTAGGATTCGGTGCCGGAGCTCTCATTACAGCCCCAGTAGCTGCAAGCCTTATGGAATCCGTTGGCATTTATACTACCTATTATATTTTAGGAGCAGGCTATTTCATACTGATGTTCTTAGGTGCATCCTATATTGCACCTCCAAAGGCCAACTGGCTACCTGAAGGAATGAAGAAAGATATTGAATCAGGTAAGAAAGAACTAAAGAAAGACCTAAGGCAATTAACTGCAAAAGAAGCGGTTAAAACTAAACACTTCTGGATGTTATGGTCCATGAAATTGATAAATACCAGTGCAGGAATCATGATGATTTCTGTAGCTTCACCTATGGCTCAAGACGTTGTTGGTCTGTCTGTAGCAGGTGCAGCAACATTAGTCGGCATTATGGGAATCTTCAATGGCGGAGGAAGACTTGGCTGGGCAGCAGCATCTGATTATATTGGCCGCCCAAATGTTTTCGTCATTTTCTTCATCATTCAAATCGGAGCGTTCCTTTTACTTCCGACGACTACAAATACACTATTGTTCCAAGGACTCATCTTGCTGGTCGTTAGTTGTTATGGTGGAGGATTTTCAAATCTCCCTGCGTTTGCCGGGGATTTATTTGGAACTAAGGAAATTGGGGCAATCCACGGTTATCTTTTAACTACGTGGTCTCTAGGCGGGGTTTGCGGACCAATGTTGGTTACTGCAATCAGGGAAAGTACGAACAGCTACATCCCGGTATTCTACGTTTTCGCAGTATTAATAGCGATAGCATTCGCCATCTCCATCTGGCTGCGTCTCGACATTAAAAAAATGCAAAGAGCACAGAATCAAGGAGTAACAAACACATTAAGTAAAATATCCTAATTTAAAAACTTGCAAAAAGGCATTATCAAGTAAACTTCCCTAAACGGAATTTACCTTTGATGATGCTTTTTTTAGTTTGTTTCTGGCTATTACAGTGTATCTTTTTGAACTGTAGCACAACCGAAGATTTTATGGATTATGCCATCATCCCGGAATGTTTGCTCGTACAGTTGTGATCATTTCTAATGCTTTAATCGCAGTAGTCATGGGAAATGCAGTTAGCCGTGCAATCCTTGTAGGCGGACTTTATTGAGGACTTATGCACGTAAAGGCAGGAAAACGACACCGATATTTTTTTAAAAATTAACCATCATTTCACAGTGAAAGTCTTGTATTCGATTCCAACAGCTTCGTTTGGTTGCTGCTTTATCTATCGGAATTCCAAAAAAGTATAAGAAATACGAATTCCAACTTTTTATATCAGGTGATTAGATTCAAAAGTGAAACATTCCAATCGAATTAAAGATGAATGATAAACGTTCATCATTATAACATGTTTTGCACCAAACTTTGAACAAGTTATATAGTTTAACATTAAGCTAAATCAGGGAATCAAGTAAGAGATGGATTTAGGAGGGATTGTCTTGTGGATCAATAAACCGTTTTTCAAATATGCATGCGCGACCATTTTGATCATTTTAATTATTTTTTTACTAGGTAAGATTGATTACGTTCTGCTGCCGCTACAAAAAATCATTGCTGCCATGTTTTTCCCTATTATTGTGGCTGGGCTTTTATACTATATATTACGGCCGGTAGTTAACTTATTAACTGAATTTATCCCGAGGTCAATTAGCATCTTCACCGTGTTTTTGATTATATTTAGCATGATTGGGATGGTAAGTTACTTTGGAAGTCCTGTAATCGTGGACCAATTTCAAAAATTATCTGAAAACCTCCCAAGCAAAGTCAAGGAATTCTCTAAAGAATCTGAAGTGATGATTGAGAAAAATGATTTTGGCATGGTTAATATGGAGGATCTAAAAGAAAAAGCGGTCACGTATTTGAAAGATTACTCGGAAAAACTAATAGTGAATGTCAATACCATTTTTTCCACAATCACGAGTGTATTAACAGTATTGGTCATTACACCCTTCATTCTATTCTATTTCTTGAAGGATGGAGATAAATTAAGACCATTTCTATTAAAATATATACCGAACGATGTTGAATCAGAGGGAAACACGATATTAAAAGACGTCGATAAAGCCCTTTCAACTTATATTATAGGTCAATTCATCATATCAATCGTCATTGGGACTTTGATGTATATCGGCTACTTGATCATCGGTCTCGATTATGCACTCGTATTAGCCATATTCGCCATGATTTTTACCGTTGTACCATTCCTTGGTCCATTAATAAGCATCATCCCTGCCCTTTTCATTGCCTTACAGCAAGACATTGGATTGGCAGTGAAAGTACTCATTGTCCTTACCGTTGTTCAACAGGTCGAAGGGCACTTGGTTACACCGAATATTATGGGAAAACGGCTTAACATTCACCCGCTTACCATTATCTTATTGTTGCTTGCTGCAGGATCAATATACGGATTCATTGGCATTTTAATCGCTATCCCCACTTATTCCGTAGTAAAAACGATTATAGGGAATTTCAGGAAATTTTACAGATTACGAAAAGGGGTTACTTAATTAAGGAGCTGTATCCTAAGTAATCCTAATTAGAAGTAATTTTTTTAAAAAGGACATCCTATCAACGCTTCAGATTGTAGATATAGTAACCTCAATGAGAAGCGGGTTGGCTGCAGTTTTTTTCTTGAAAAGTGTTCAATTGATTTCAGAAATCCGCTCCCTTTCCGCCGACTGCCTGCCAAGCCTCCTCACCGCAAGCGGCTGCGGTGTCTCGGCTAGCCAGTTTTTCGGCAGGAGTGTCGCAAAGCTCTTAAATCCAATAAGTTTACCTGCGGATTTTAAAAACCGCTGTTTTGGTAAAGTTTGTTGCTTTTGCCTTAGTAAGATAAAGGAACTCAAAAATTGCTTGAAGTTCCCTTTCTACAAGCTGTTAAACTTCTATTGTTCCAACGATTGTTTTAATACGTTCTTGCTCTTCGTTCTTATCCAAGTATTCAAAAAATCCAAGTCGATTTCCCCACGGGTCTGTGAAAGTTCCCCATTTAACTGGAACTTCTGGTCTTGAATGAATTTCAAAACTATCAATCTTTAGCTCTTCTACAAGTCTATCTCTTTCAGCTTCAATGTTAGTAACCCCTAATCGTAATGGTCCGTTACCGTCAGTAAGAATTCCTTCAGCGACCTGCAACCAACAACCAGGAATGAGTTCCCACTCTGCAAATCCATCGTGTGGAGTAAATTCAGGCTTCTTATTTAGCAGTGTTCCATACCATCTTTGCCCTTCTTTTATGCTGGAAACCCGAACCTGAGTAGTCATTTCAAAAATCATTAGTAACCCTCCTAAATATGTATAATCGAATATAATTATACCATAATTTAACAATTATTTCTGTGGGGATTTTCAAGCAGTTCTTAACATCTGAACTGTTGTATTATTTGATTCTTAACAGGCTGAAATAAGCTTTTGCTCAACTTGTTTTTCAAATGCTAAATGCTTATCTATTTCTAACCAACGAAACCAATAGGGATAGCTATCAAGGTATTTTATAGCTACACCTTGGAAACGTCTAATCCACGTTTTCAATCGACTATGAAAGTTATTAACGTGCTGTATATGAAAAATACCTTTCTTCACCCGTAGTTTTTGACGTTCATTGATTGTTTCGTATTTAAGCCTTTAATGTTGGCAAACTTCTTGTAGTTAGTTGCCGTATCATTGCATAGTAAAGCAGTTGGATGAATATATTTGCCAATCACTGCATCAATCTCTTCGCTTTGACACGCCCTGTACCGGCTTTTAGAGCAACGATATTATGATTACGGTCTCGTGCCCACCACAACAGCAATTTTTAGGTTAGATATGCCTCTTTTTTCGTCTTTTGCAGCACGCTTCTTGGCTTTACGGTGTGTAACTTCTTGCCCTTTCATTGACTCAAGAAAGAAAGGCTCGTCACTTTCCACAATACCTTATAATTGTTCAAAGTCTATTGAACGAAGTGCATTTAAGATTTTATGTCTCCAATAAAAAGCGGTTGAGATGTGTATTTTTAGGCGTTTAGCAATTTTAGGCAGTGTGTAGCCAACCATCATTTCCATTTACTTTACCCATTTTTCAGGATAGCGTGAGCCTGAAAATGGTGTTTTGGTCATATCGTTAAAGGTCTTTTTGCAATCTTTACACAGATAGCGTTGACGTATCTTGTACTTTCCGTTCCATTTTGCAGCTGTACTCCCACAATGAACCCAAGCCATTCCGCTACTTAAACGAGTTTCTCGGATAGTTTTGAGAAGTTCGGTAATCTTATCAGGTTCATCTGGAAATAAGTCGTTTTTAAGTGCTTTAAAAGCTAAAATTGCTCTTCTTTTGTAAGTTCATTTACATCTTCATACACATCTAACCACATACCGTACGCCACCTTAAACATGATTTTATCGACCTATCAATAGGGGGGCAAGAAAGCAACAATTTATGCGAAAACAGCGTTAAAAAAACATTCCAGTTGATTGGAACGGAAGGCGCGAGACTCCTGCGGGATATGCGTCCAAGGGAGACCCCAAAGGCGTTAAGAGCGCTGTGGAGGCTCCCCGGGCCGCCCTCGGAAAGCGAGTGCCTGGAGTGGAAATGAAAGTTCAAATTTCACAAACCCTCAAAAAAGTTCCCGTTGATTTCATAAAACCGTAACAAGAAGGATAACCTATTTTTGTTTTAAAATCATGGTACGGGTGAGACCATCCCCCCTTTTGTACACAAAATAAAAACGTTGATAATTCTATCAACGTTTGTTTAATAATTTTTTAACAATTCTTTTAAAAAATGCTTTGTAGCTTTTCTTTTTGATAACCTGCTCCACATGATATTTCTTCTCGATATAAATTTCCTCTTTATTTATGGCATTATGTTCTGCTAATACCAGACCCAAATCGGAGTTATGATCTTTGTTCAGGACAATTTTGTAAGGAATATTATGACTCATTGCCAATTTTATATATTTCCCTAAATATTGATAGTCCATCTGACCATTTAAAAATAAATTTGAACGGGGATGCTGCTTCATCATTTGCTCTATCTCCGGATATACATTCGTTTCAAAGACTTGGCTTTTTTTTAAGACGATGACGACGCGCTCCCTTAATGTGCCCAGAAATTCCCTGCGTTCACCAGGCTTGATTTCTTTTGGACCATGGATGCCTTGTTCTAGATAGTCCTCCACCTTTAGGCGTGACAATTCTTCCCCACCTCCGCTTTCACATCAATAATGTATGTAATATGGCCAAAAATAGTGCCCATCATTTCTACGTTTGCCAAAAAAGCAGAAAGTTGCCCTTGTTTTAATATTACATATTTTTAGTCTACCCCCACTTTAAAAAATTGTCACTTTAGCTCCACTTCATGCATAGGATAGTGTATGTGTAAATGTAGGTTGCTTAAAAGAGGGACGGGGAAAAACATGAAGAAATTGATGGTATTTTTATTAATATTCGCTTTTAGTTTAGTTGGGTTCAGTAATACTTCAGATGCGGCAGCAAGGCAACTGATTATCATCAATAAAGCCAATAATCAGCTTGCCTATTACGAAAATGATAATTTGGTGAGGGTTTTCAGCGTGGCGACAGGAAAGAATGCCTCCTATACCCCTGAAGGAAAGTTCAAGGTAGTGACAAAGATTGTGAATCGGCCCTATTATAAAGGCAACATTAGAGGCGGAGACCCAAAAAACCCTCTAGGTAAAAGATGGCTGGGGATCAATGCAAGGAATACACCAGGAAATACCTACGCAATACACGGAAATAATGATCCTACCACCATTGGGAAATATATAAGTGCCGGTTGTATTCGTATGTATAACAATGATGTTCAATGGCTGTACGAAAGGGTGAAAATGAACACTGTAGTGTTGATTGCCAGTTCGAATAAATCATTTGCCACCATAGCTGCCACGAATGGCTATAAAGTGAGCGGATCTGTGAGCCTTCCCGTAAATACCAACCCTTCCCTGAAGAAAGGAAGCAGTGGCCCCCAAGTAATTGAACTGCAAAAAAGATTAACTAAACTCGGATACAGCACTAAAGGAGTAGATGGGTCATTTGGAAAAAATACTGAAGTTGCTGTAAAGAAATTCCAAAAATCCAAAAACCTCACTTCAGATGGAGTCGTCGGACCAAAAACGAAAAAAGCGCTTGGAATTAAATAATTTTCAATACCGATATCCACTGTTTAGAGGATATCTTTTTTTATGTTTTAATTGTACAACCTATACATTATTACCCATATCGTCTTTATTTTCCCACCATCTGTTATTGACTTTATGTTATAATTTATACATCAACAGCTAATCATAATCGCACTGTCATTACATACAAGGAGGTAATACAAATGTACGATGAAATTCTCTCAACATCCATTAAAGCAATTTTTGTAATAGGCACCATCGCGATGTTTGTGATTTTAGGATTCGTAAAAGGACGCCGTTTTTAATTTTTTCTAAAATATCCTCACCTGCCTGATTACATGTATAATTTTATACCGGTAATCAGGTTATTTTTCACTCAAAAAAAAAGCATATCCTCTCTGGGCATGCTTTTCCTTACCAATTCCAATAATCCGTTTTATCTAAAAGTTGATCGATGTCAAATGTATCAAGATGGAATGGAACTGACTCTTCCGCAATCGCTTCAGTGGCTAACAATAATTGGTCGATATCAATAATGGCCAAAACAGTCCTCTCCCTTTTTTTAATGGTCTTTACCCTCATTTTCATTACATTAAACACTTCGTGCAAAAGAAATTTTATTTGAGGGTATCCTTTAAATTTTACATTTGACATTCATTTTAGATGCAGTGAATCTTTTTCAGATCCTTCCTGGGAAAGCGTATGTATCAATTTAACCAGCTTATAAAAAGTCCCGCTGCAGATTGTAACCTCTGGCAGATTATGAAATATTGATTTTTTATTAATATGATAATTGTCTTTCTCGGGTGAATACACTATAATTTTCTTATTTAAAGATAAAGCATATCCAAGCTCATATAGATTACCTTTACCTGCTGTTAGGAAGATCAGCATGAAATCAGCTTCCTCAATCCCTTTTTTTTCATATTCTCCAATGACGTCCTTTATTTGGTTTTTTTCATCATTCATAATTAAATTCAAGTCATTCACACAAGTAAACCCTTTTGAAGTCAATTTCTTGATTAATGACCTTACTTGCTTCAAATTTTTTTCGTCTGATGCTATATAATATTTCACACATACACCTCCAAAATATATAACTATTGATACTTTTTACCTATGTTACCTATAC
>NZ_JANZMJ010000035.1:0-61991 GCF_025175645.1 Peribacillus aracenensis | reverse complement strand
TTCCAGGTTCGTTTCCCGGTCGATCCATTTCGAAGTGAATTCCAATTTATTGCTGCCAAGCTCGCCTGCCGGCAAATTTCCAAGCGTGACTGTACCAAGTGCCGTCTTCACCTGATCGACTTGCTTCGTTACGGCAGGATGATTCAGTTTGATTGTCGTCATAAAAACAACCACCCATTTAAATATGATATTTTACTTTCCAATTTATCTATGACGGCTTCCCCTTTACCTAAAAGTGCATCGGCTTCATGGGCTATGGTGCCTGCTGCACTCAGAGCCTTTTTTTCTATATTAAGCATCATGATTTTACCGTCGATTTTCTCTTGATAGTCGTCATAATCATCATGAATGATCGTTGTCATTGCCTTGTATGCATCACTGCGGGCATCTTGAAAGTCTTCTGCACGGTTTCCCGTCCAGCTTTTACCCAAGTCCGGATTTTTAATTTTGGCAATTTCCCCCAGACAGGCATTCTGTTCGTCTTTGATTTGTCTTTTTGCCTGCTCCAAACGATTGATTTTTTCATTCACATCGGACATTTTACTGGAGAGGGCAGAGTGAATTTCACTCAATGAATTTGCATACACTTAAAAAATCACCTCAAACATACTATTCTCATTATGTAGACTGTCATATTTTTCATATTTTTCATTATAAGGATTATAGTCTTAGAGTTAAATAGGGATAAATAAGCTATTTATGCTAGGTGTTTAGGGAATCTTCCCCATGGACACTATTTCCAGATTAGACCTTTTACCCCTGTTTTCCATTTTTAAACATAAAAAGAGAGTGCAGGCTGCACCCTCTAAATATTTACTGCATTATTTGAATTCCTTTTCGACAAATAAATGCGGTACTTTCACCTTTTTCCCTTTTTTATGATTTGGATCAGGTTTTTTAGCTTCGATTTTAGCTTGGTCATAGACAGCGGTGCCGACAATTTCAGCAACATCTTGAAGCTTTTCTTTTGAGATTTTATCAATGGTATCATCAGGAGTATGATACCAAGGTTCTGATGGACTGTGGATGAATAACGCAGCGGGAATCCCGGCTTCAGCAAAGGATACATGGTCACTTCGCCCGCCTTGTCCATATGGAGTCGGCTCTCCATTCAGTCTTGTACTTGATGCCTGGGCCAGCTCGGTTACAAGGTTCATTTCTCCATCATTAGTCAAAATGACCAAATCCCCGGCATCCCTGCTTCCCACCATATCCAGATTGAAGTTGGCAATGGTCCGCTTGATATCATCATCAGGGAGATTGTTCACATAATGCTGTGAACCTAGTAATCCATTTTCCTCGGCCCCAAAGGTGACGAAGCGAATTTCCGTATCTGTCGGAAGGTTCTTCAGAACACGTGCAAGTTCAAGGGTGACGGATGTTCCTGATGCATCATCATTCGCGCCGGGTGCCCCCGCGACGGAATCATGATGTCCAGTAATATAAATGATATCGCTCTTTGTTGCTTTATTGTTCTTTGTTGCTTTTTTCGTTGCCACTACATTATAAGAGGTTTTTTCTCCGGAATAAGCTCCTTCGATTTTTAATGATGCTGTCAATTTAACTCCGGCATTCAATTTTCCCAGCAGGGCTTCCCCATCCTTTTTGGTTATCGTGACAGATGGAATAAACTTGTCATTATCCTCACCGAGTGTCCCGTTTAAATCCCCATCTGCATTATTGAATAGGATGACTCCCGCTGCCCCTTTTTCTGCTGCATTCAATACTTTCTCTGCAAAAGTGAGGCTCCCTCTTTGTATAAGGGCAATCTTCCCTGAAACGTCGGTTTCCTCCAGCTCTTCTTTCGTTCCTAAACCGGCATATACCACTTCACCGGATAGGTCCCCATTAACAGAATAGGTTAAATGGTTCGCTTGGATTTCCCCATCAAATCCGGCAACGGACAGTTCAACCAGATTTGGGTCTGTATAAGATAAAAAATTGAACTCTTCGATATCGGCATTATAGCCATAAGATTTGAATTGCTTTTTGATGAATTGGACAGCTTTATACTCAGAATCGGTACCGGCGACCCGAGGTGTTTGTGAGAGGTATTCAATATTCTTGTAGATTTTATCGGCATCGATTTTTTTAATGACTTGCTTGTCCGTGGATGGCGCAGATAGCACCGGCGATGGATGTGGCGTTGCTAAAGCGGTAGTTGTCCCGGCTGTCCCGAGTGTCAATGCTGCGATTAAGGTTACCGATAGAAATGGTTTTTTCATAGATTGCCTCCCAGTTTAGTAGATTTCACCATCATTTTACAATATATAGAAAATACTAACTAGGTAGGTTTATCCCTATTCATACATGTCTAAAGTAACAAATTTACAAATCAAAGAAATTAATAGGAGGTTTGACTCGTGCCAAAAGTTCCTTATCATTCGATATTTTGTCAGATTATATAAAAATACCTGGAATCCAAACAGGATTTTCGCTCTTTTTCGGGAAAATAATACAGAAGAAATAGAATTTTCACAGGGAGAAGGCGCAAAGATGTCGATAACTAAATTCGTGATGCCTGAAGTGATTTTTGGAAAAGGTTCGATTGAACAAGCTGGCGAGGCCTGCTTGCGTTTGGGTGCCAAAAAGGCCTTGATAGTCAGCGACTCAGGGGTGGCCAATGCTGGCTGGTTAGATATAGTCATTACATCCTGCCAAGATGCAGGCCTTGCTTTTGCTACCTTCATTGAAATGACGACCAATCCGAAGGATAGGGAGATCGAGGCCGGCTGTTTGGCATTTAAAGAACAAGAATGTGATGCCATCATTGGTTTGGGAGGAGGCAGTGCTTTGGATGTCGCCAAAGGGGTAGCCCTTTTAGTAACGAATGGCGGCATCATCAGTGATTATGAAGGTGTTGATAAAGTCCACTCACCCCTCCCGCCCATGGTGATGATCATGACCACTGCAGGATCGGGTTCGGAAGTATCTCAGTTTTCGGTGATCGTCGATTCATTCCGCGAGAAAAAAATGACGATCATTTCAAAATCACTCGTCCCCGATATTGCAATAGTCGACCCTGGTACCTTAACCACCTTGGGACCGGATTTGACCGCAGCTACGGGAATGGATGTTTTAACCCACGCCATTGAATCCTATGTTTCAATCGCAGCGACGCCTTTGACAGATGTACAAGCCAAAAACGCGCTTTCCATCGTTTCCCGCCACTTACGCCCCTCTGTTGCATCCAGGCATAATGAGGAAGCAAAAAAAGCGATGGCGATGGCAAGCCTTCAGGCTGGACTGGCTTTTTCCAACGCCATTTTGGGAGCTGCCCATGCCATTTCACATGCCTTAGGCGGCAAATACCTCCTTCCGCATGGTGAAATCAATGCGATACTCCTTCCCCATGTCATGGATTTCAATCGAATTGCCTCACCAAGGCGATTCAGCGAGATTGCAGACATCATGGGCATCGATACACGGACATTGACCGAGCAGCAAGCAGGAATGGCAGCCATACACTTCGTAAGGGAATTATCCCAGGATATAGGGGCTCCCAAGAGTTTAAGTGATGTCGGCATTACGAAAGAAATGATATACCCCATAGGGATGACCGCTCTTGAGGATGCCTGCATGATCACCAATCCTCGTGATATGTCATTAGAACAGATTAATCAGCTGCTTCTTACAGCCCTTTAAGAGGTGAAAAGCATGAACAAAATTGAATTGATAGACTTAATGACAGGTGTTAAATCTTCAAAGAAAACGTATTACACGGAACTTAAGAAAACCGTGGATCAGCTGAAGAAGAAGAATATGCAGCTTGAAATCATGAATGACATCACTAAAAATATGAATATGGACATCGACATCCACGAGATTCTCCGAAATGTTATCACAAAACTTAAGCAGCTCATTACCTTCGATGACAGTCATTTTGTCATATTGTATGAGGAAGAACCTGCCCTTCTTCATATCTGCCCTAATGGTCACTGTGAACTTGAAATGGATGCCAAAAATTTGTTACACCCTTTTCAGGATTTCTCGTCTGCCTTGAAAGAAAAACAGCCCATTGAGGTGGAGGTTAAACAGTTACCGGACTTCCGGGAAAAGGAACGTCTATTATCCCTTGAGATCGAATCACTTCTATTGGTCCCTTTATACGGAAAAAGTAAAAAAATCGGAATTTGGACTTTTGGCAGGAAGAAAAAGAAGACATGGCATAAAGATGAACTCGAATTTCTTGAACAACTATCCAATCAGCTTGCGTTAACTTTGGAGAATGCCCAGCTTTATAAGGAAGTTCTTCATTCCAAACAGGAGTGGGAGGATACATTCAAGGCAGTCGAAGACATGATCATCGTCTTTGATCAGAAAGGAGCGGTCTATCAATCCAATGATTCAGCCAGGGACTTTTCCGACCAGATTCCTTTAATTGATAAATCCCAAAATCTGATTCAAGATACCTTTTCATGTAATAAGCCAGGGTTTCAGGAAATTCTCCTTCAGCATGATACCATCCTGGAAATGCATGCCTACCCGATTCAGAATAAGGAACATCAAGTATATGGGGTCATTGCTTATTATAAAAATGTCACCGAAAGAAGACAGATGGAAGTCCAGCTATTACACGCCGGTAAACTTGGGGCGATCGGAGAAATGGCAGCTGGGATTGCCCATGAATTGAATAGCCCATTAACGGCCATTCTTGGTAACTCGCAAATTTTATTACGTAAAACCCCACAGGATAATCTGGATCATATGCTGTTAAACGATATTAAGGTTTGCGGAGATCGATGCAGGCAAATAGTGAAAAGCCTGCTTACCTTTTCAAGGCAAGATGAGTATAGATTCCACTATTACTCTATTAACGAAGCCATTAACCAGGTTTTGAACCTTTTGAAGTTCCAACTTGGGAAGAAGCAGATATCCCTCCATCTTACCCTTCAGGAAGACCTTCCTTACATAAAGGGCAGCCAGCCGCAGATAGAACAGATCATCATCAACTTGCTATTGAATGCCAAGGACGCATTGGATGAGTCCGCCCAAACGGAAAAATCGATTGCGATCACTACCTATACAGATAACAAGTTCATGGTGGTTCGTGTGACTGATAACGGAACCGGGATTGAAAAAGAACGCCTGCCCTTCATATTCCATCCCTTCCATACGACTAAAGACCGTGAAAAAGGTACCGGTTTGGGGCTGTCTGTAAGCCTTGGCATCGCCAAAGAACATGGTGGGAATATCGACGTTTTGAGCACACCAGGACAAGGAAGCACTTTTTTCCTGAGGCTTCCCTTACAAGCAGAAGAGGAAAGGGGATGATAATGTGGTTCATTTACTTGTGGTAGACGATGAGAAAGAGGTTGGGACTTTTCTTTCCCGCCTTTTTACGATGAAAGGTTATCTCGTACAAGTTGTGAATAGTGGGAAGGATTTTCATGAAATGGATTGGAATCAGCAGCGTTTTGATGTCGCAATGATAGACCTGAAACTTCCGGATTGTGATGGACTTTCCCTCCTGCAGCATTTAAAACAGATACAGCCGCGTTGCAAGGTACTGATCATGACCGGATACAGCACCGTCAAGACCGCTGTTGATGCAATGAAACTTGGCGCGAGTGATTATATGGAAAAACCCTTTGTGGATATTGAAGTACTGGAAAGGCAGATTGACAACCTTTTAAATGAAAATGAAGATTTGAATCAGCATTTCATCCATAAACTGGCCGAGGATTCAGGACTCATTGTCGGCGAAAGTCCTTTAATGAAGAATTTGATTGAAACGTCTTTCAAGGTCGCCCAAAAATCCGTCAATGTATTGATCGAAGGAGAAACCGGAAGCGGTAAAGAAGTGCTTTCACGCTTCATTCACATTGCCAGCCCCCGAAACCATGAACCTTTTATCGGCATCAATTGTGGAGCGATCTCTGAATCCCTGCTTGAGAGCGAATTATTTGGTCATGAAAAGGGCGCTTTCACCGGAGCGACCCAGCTGCGAAAGGGTTTTTTCGAAATTGCCGGGAACGGGACGCTTTTTCTTGATGAAATTGCGGATGCGAGTCCCGCCATCCAGGTCAAATTGCTTCGAGTTTTGGAAACGAGGGAATTCATGCGGGTTGGCAGCAGCGGGACATTACGGACGAACGCCCGGTTAGTGGCAGCCTCCAATGAAAACCTACAGCAGGCAGTGGACAAAAATAAATTCCGGGAAGACCTATTTTACCGGCTGAACGTCGTGACTCTCGATATCCCGCCTTTAAGGAATCGAAAAGAGGATATTCCCTTGCTTGTCCGTCACTTGATTGAGAGGAATGGTCATGGAGATATCTCTTTTTCCAATGAAGCCATTGAAAAATTACAGCAATACAACTGGCCAGGCAACATACGCGAACTATCTAATGTGGTCATGCGCACATTAACTCTTGCAGACCATAAGTCGGTAATATCCGCAAATGATATCTCTCTCACTAACAGCCAGATCACGCCTGACAAAAACGTGTCCACTAATGGGACTCAGTCAACTGAAAACCTTCTTGAAGAATGGCGAAAAAGGCTAGTGGCCGACTTTAAAGAAAAGGATGAACTGATGCTTGAAGAAATACTTACGGAAATCAAACAGCTTCAATCCACAATTGGAAAGGAGCTCGTCATGCAGGCACTGCAAAAAACTTACGGCAACCGGAATGAGGCAGCCAAACGCTTGCAGATATCCATACGGAAATTACGTTATATATTAAATGAGAAGAACCAGACATAATAAAAAGGAGGATGCCCCGTTCCAGGACATCCTCCTCTGTTCCTATTCTAGCGTCAATACGATGCGTCCGTTGATTTCCCCCTTTTCCATCATTGAAAACACATCATTTATTTCATCAAGTTTCCTCGTCTCTATATTCGTTCTGACTTTACCCTCAGCCGCAAATTGAACGGCTTCCTGTAAATCTTTTCTCGTGCCGACGATTGACCCTTTTACAGTTACCCCATTTAGCACTGTATCAAAAATCGGGATTGGGAGTTCATCATTCGGCAATCCTACTACGACAAGTGTCCCGCCCCTCTTGACTGAACTGTAAGCCTGTTGGAAAGCTTTTTTCGTAACCGCTACAGAAATGGATGCCTGCACACCGCCAACTTTATCCTTTATAGCCTGAACAGGATCGGTCTTAAGCCCATTAACCGTATAATCCGCCCCAAGTTCAGTTGCCAGATCCAGCTTATCATCTTGAATATCGACAGCAATTACATTAAAGCCCATCGCTTTTGCATATTGCAGGGCAACATGTCCCAATCCGCCAATTCCATAAACCGCTACCCAATCGCCTGGTTTTGCTTCTGACACCTTTAGCGCTTTATAAGTCGTTACACCTGCACAGAAAATTGGTGAAATCTCCGCAAAGTCAAGCCCTTCTGGAACCTTCACCACATATTTGGCGGGTGCTTTACAATATTCCGCATATCCTCCGTCCACGGAATAGCCTGCATTCAATTGATCCAAGCAAAGCGTTTCCCTTCCGGTCAGGCAATATTCACAATCGCCACAGGCCGAATAAAGCCATGGGATCCCAACACGGTCACCTACTTTCAAGGAAGTTACGCCTTCTGCCACCTTTTCTATAATGCCCACACCCTCATGTCCGGGGATAAGCGGAAGCTTGGGTTTTACCGGCCAATCACCATGTACCGCATGCAAATCGGTATGACATACGCCACAGGCTTTAATTTTCACTAATATCTCACCATATTCCAACTCGGGGATGGGAACTTCTTTAATCTCAAGTTTTTGGTTAAATTCATTGACGACCGCCGCTTTCATTGTCTTGACCTTTTGTTTTTCATTTACAGTGCTTGCCCCTTGTTTTACATTCATGATTCATTTTCCTCCCTTAATCCAGTGGATATTATTTCTTGCTACTACTTACACCTGCTACTTACACAAGATGCAAGTGCCATGCCACTGCAAAAAAGCAAAAAGACAGCATTCACTTTAATAAAGTGCCGAAAAATCGGCCCATTTGGACGAATTAACGGCTCAAGTTGGACGAAATCCGGTTTGTATATTGCAGAAAAAATGGCTCACCCTATAAATAGGAGGTGTCTAAAACATGGACCAATTTGAAAAAGCCTATGAATCATATAAACAGCAGGGAACACCGCAAGCAAACCAAGCTGATTCAGCAGGAAAAGAAGAAATCATCGCTGTAAGGAAAAATGAAGAGGACAATATAATCGCCATCAAGACGAACTCCGGCCGCGAACTCGACTACCCCACAGCCCTTTCGGAAGCCAAAGCAGGCAACCTGGCCAATGTTGACGTCTTTCATAAATATGGACGTGACATATTGCGGAGTGAGCCCGATGGGATAAAAGAAAATAATCTGGATCAACTGCCGGAGTTTTAAGGGGGAGACTGCCCGATATGGGCAGTTTTTTCTATTTGGATGCGCTAAAAAAGAACCCGCATGATTAGCTGGATCCTTATTTTTCATACTGATAGGATTCAGAGATTTCGAGCAGTCGGCCACAGGACTCGACAACCTCGATGATTTCCATCCATGACATGTCCAGACCCAATTCATTAGCATGGGAAATCTTATCCCGTAATTTCCGGATGGCATTTGCATCCTTCTTCCCTTTACTTTTCGAAGGGATTTGGAAGAAGCGCCTCAAATCTTTATCTTTATGTATGATATCGAATTTATCACTGATTTGCAGGCACTCGATTATATTGATATCCTCGTTTTTATCGATTCTCCTTCTATATAATTCGGTTGCCTTTTCAAAACGGTCTTCGCTGATCATTGGATACCAGCTGCCATCGCCGAATCTATCCTGGATGATATCGCTCATCCTCATTTCCAATAAAGTAATGTATCCGAATATCAGCATCCTGATCGGAGGCTTTTGAAGGTCGGCATGGGTAATCAACTTTTTAATCGAATTATTCTCTAATACGAACACCCTTGTTTTATTCTTGAAAATCTGGAGAAGCTGGATCAAAGGGGTTGAATCCGAAACCATTTCCCTTGGTGAAAAGTTTCTCAAATATTCAGAAATGCTTCCATCACCGAGTTCTTCCCTTTCGATATACCCGATGATTTCCCCCTGATCTTGCACTGCCAATATATCAAAGTTCTTTTTTTCCAATGCTTTCTGGATATCCACTGCCAGATCGTTTTTATGGCAAAACTCAAGCTCCTGGGCAATGCTCTTAACCGTTATATTCTCTTCATAAAGAGTTTTAAGACTAAAATAGCAGTTATTGCCTTTTCTTTTGCTTTCATTTAACATCTTTCAACCTCCACTCAGGAACACTTTCCGCCCGATTTTCCGCTTAAATCATAGAAAATGTATGCCGCCGCCACTAAAATAAAGTCCACCGTAGTGGACTCAATACCATTCATGTGGATTTTATGAAACCATCAAAGGCCATTAACTGCATTGCCTACCGTCGTTTCCTCATTTTCCTTCTCTTCCCAACCTTTGCATACATCCACCCAATCCTTAGCACCTGAATATTCAAACAACTCAGCGAGTTTAAGTTCTATGGCAGAGTTCGCACTGCCGCATGCCGGGAACAATGTATCAAAGCGTTTCATCGATACATCAAGAAAAACAGCTAGATCATTTGCCAAACCAAACGGGCAAACCCCTCCGATGGCATGGCCGGTCTGTGCAAGCACTTCTTCAGGTGAAAGCATACGTGCTTTGAAACCGAACGTCTGACGAAATTTCTTATTATCCACTTTCGCGTCCCCTGCGGCAACAACCAAAATGGCTTTTTCACCTTCTCCCTTAAAGGAAAGAGTCTTAGCAATCCGCGCTGGGATAACACCGATGGTTTCCGCTGCTTCAATCACCGTAGCACTTGATGTTTCGAACTCCATTACATCGCCTTCCCGATCCCATTGTTTAAAATGGCTTTTGACACTCTCGATTGACATCCTATATTCACTCCTTTGAAGTACATATTGAAATAATATCATCCATCATTGCAATAAATCAAAATCCAATTGAGCTACTTCCCCTGCTTGAAAACTTATAAATTAAAACCATTCTTTACAAATTGACGAAACAAGCTTACATGGGATACTATTAAACATCGGGCAAACGCCTAAACGTGGTTCGTAACCATCCCACGATAAAAAACTAGGGAGAGAGTAAAATGAATGTTCGTACACTCGTAATAAGCGGGTTATTGGCTGCCTTGTATGTGGCGGTCTCATTGGTATTCCAACCAATATCATTTCAGATGTTCCAATTTCGTGTACCGGAAATATTGAATCATCTGATTGTATTCAATAAAAAGTATATCTACGGTATCGTCGGCGGAGTCTTCATATCGAATCTGCTCTTTTCCCCGATGGTGCCATATGACTTGATTTTCGGGGTGGGGCAATCTCTGCTCGCCTTGTTGCTTGTCATTTTTGTTTCTCGGTTCATAAAAGGCATTAAAGGACGGATGATCGCAACGATTATCTTTTTCACGTTCACAATGTTTTTAATTGCAATTGAGCTGAATCTTGCCCTGGGCTTCCCATTCTGGTTAAGCTGGATGACCACGGCTGTCGGTGAATTCGTTGTCCTCTTGATTGGAGCGCCAATCATTTATGGAATGAACAAAAGAATTCAGTTTGAAAAGTGGCTTTAATGGAATCTTCGTGTCTGAAACCCACTATAATGGAAAAGAGCTGTCTGCAATGATGCGGCAGCTCTTTTTTTCACCAATGAACTCGAAAATGATAAACTACTAGTAAGAATGGTGGTGGCCCTTTGAAAAAAATCCTGACCATAATCGGTCTATTGGTAATCGCAATATTTATTTTCTATAATGCAGAGTTATTCACTTTGGTTTGGAAAAGTGATCTGGATTCTGTTATTGGCATTTTGAAGGAAAACCTTTTGCTTACATTTATTGTGACATTCGTATTGATGTTTGTACAAAATTCTTTTACAATCATCCCCTTAATTTTGCTCCTGACCATCAATGTCACGATATTCGGATTCATATATGGATATCTATGGAGTTGGTTTACAAGCGTTGTTGCCTCAGGTTTCATTTTTTATGCAGCAAGAAACTGGTTTCAGGAACTTCTCATAAAGAAAATTAGCGAAAAATGGCAAGAAACTGTTGTAGAGCATGGCTTCATGTACGTTTTTACAGGCAGGATTTTCCCTCTGATCCCAACAAGCTTAATTAACTTGGTAGCTGGTGTCAGCACCGTCACTTTCAAGGATTTTTTATTAGCGACGGCACTTGGTAACCTTATTTACTTTTTCTTCCTTTCGCTCATTCCATATGGACTGTTATCTGTTGAAATGAACCAATATACGCTAGCAGCACTCGCACTCGTCCTCTTACTATTTTTCATTATCTATAAGCGTGCAAAAAAGAAAAGGAAACAAACCTTTTTCAGAAAAAACAGGTGACCACTTTGATCCTGTTTTTTTATTTAGGAATCTGCATATATTTTTTTCCGATAGTTTGTTAAAATGTGTATGTAATTTTACCTTAGAAATGTCTTAAAATCAGGGAGAATCTCCATGTCCAAACGCTCCATCTTAGCAATATATATCCTATCCGGGATTCTTACACTAGTCGTGTTCGACTATTTTTTAACTACAAATATCCAAAACAAAGAGGTCTTCATTCAACTTCAAAGAGCGGAAGGATTTGTTTTCCTTTTATCAATAGGCTTGGTTTTATATCTTTATTTAGCTAAAAGGGAAGAATTCAAGCAATTAAAAGAAGCTGAGCAACGTCGGCGGACACTCATCAATTCAATGGTGGATTTCGTTAACTTCAAGGATGGTGATGGCCGTTGGCTTGAATCCAATACCTTCGGCCTGCAATTATTTCAATTGGAGCATGTAGACTATAAGGGAAAAAGAGACAGCGAGCTCGCGGAATACTCAGAATTTTATAAAGAGTCGTTGATCTACTGTGAAGTATCCGATGAAGAAACTTGGGTAAAAGGGGAAATCACAAGGTGTGAGGAAATCGTCCCTCTTCCCGATGGCAATCACAAGACCTTTGATACGATCAAGGTTCCTCTGTTCAATGAGGATGGTTCACGAAAAGGCTTAGTCGTCATTGGCAGGGATATTTCTGAAAGAGTAGTCGCGGAGAATCAATTATTCGATAGTGAACAACGCTATAAATCATTGTTTGAACACAACCCTTATCCAATGCTGATGCTTGATTTAAACGGAATGATCACGACCGTTAATCCAAGGTTTGAAACTGTAACAGGCTTTCAACAGGAAGAAATACATGGAGCCTCATTCATTAATTTGAACTTCTCAGCAGAAGACGCGGAATTGATCCGTACATCTTGCCAATATGTCCTGGAAAACCAAAAGGGGATAAAAAAAGGGAAAGATATAGAATTCCTGACGAAGTACGGAAAGTCCATCTTACTTTCTTGTTCGTTTGTCCCGATGATGGTTGGAGAGGATTTAGTAGGAATCATTACTTATGCTAAAGAAGTCACTCAAATTCGGGAAACCGAAGCACGATTAAGAAGAACTGAAAAATTATCGATAGTCGGCGAACTTGCCGCAAGTGTGGCCCACGAGGTACGAAACCCGCTGACTTCTTTAAAAGGTTTCGTCCAGCTGCTTAAAAAGAGCGACCATCCCTATGAACAATACTACACGATCATGTTAAGTGAATTGGACCGGATCAATCTTATTGTAAGCGAGTTACTCGTTCTGGCAAAACCACAGGAACTTCCATTCAGCAAACATCAAATCATCGACCTGATGAATGATGTCAAAACCTTGTTGAAACCAGAGGCGGACTCGTACCCCACCCAAATATCAATATCTGTTAAAAACGAAATACCGCTTCTATTATGTGAGGGAAACCAATTAAAACAAGTATTCATAAACATGCTCAAGAATTCAATGGAGGCATCCGCCGATCACATTTGGATTGATTTTGAACGCATCGACAATAACCTTTCCATTACCATCAAAGATAATGGAAGCGGAATTGAAAAAAAACGGATAAAGCATCTTGGCGAACCTTTCTATTCTTCTAAAGAAAAAGGAACCGGATTAGGACTGACAGTCAGTTGCCGAATCATTGAGGCGCATCGGGGAAAGGTCCACTTTAACAGCGAACTAAACCATGGAACCGAGGTCCAAATCATTTTGCCCATAAAAGTATAAATCCAAGGACAAGCCTAAACCTTGTCCTTTTTTTGCAGGATTCAGACCCATCCCTATTTAATCAAGGAGGTGAAGAAATCCTTTATATTCCCAAAGAATGACCCGGTCCCAACAGGTTGTTTGCGATCAATTTGGCCTCCAGTATTATTGTATGTATCTCCCTCCGACTTGCCGGCTGTACTCATCTGCGCTGCCTCAACGCCCACCTCTTTTGTTATGACATCATCCACGGTTTCTTCCTCATCCATCTCCACATCCATATCCTTTTCGAAAACAAGGACGTAAGTACGGCGCTCCCCATCCTTTGAAACGGTAACGGAAATGGCCGTTTTCGCTTTATCCTTGATCTTCACTTTTTTACTGCTCTCACCATCATATTCAATCGTTGCTCCGCTGGCATTTGCCGTTGCATTCATTTCGACTGAAGAAATATCATGATCGACCTCGATATGATAGGTATGCTCATTAGATTCAAAAGCTTTGTTCCATACTCCTGATGATACAGTCAAATTGTTTAACACTGGTGCATTATTGCCCTCATCACCTAAGGGATCTGCTGACGTTCCCTTCTCTCTAGAATCCGTTTTCGCTTTTTCTGTTGAAATGCTTTCAAGTTGCTGTGCTTGGCTGACACCACTGCTTGGTTTTAGATTATTGGTGGATTCCGTTGATGTTAAAGATGATTTATTTCCCTTATCGGAGGATGGTTGAGTTTTACCCGTTCCTGTTGAGGGCTCCTGTTGAACTTCACCCGCTTTAGGTGCAGTTTTCGATTCTTCTTTTTCCTTGGCTGCCGCCCGTGTAATCGTAAGCGTATAGGTTTTTTCATCTCCATTTTCTGCCGTAACGATAATCTTCACCTTTGTCTTACCGATTGGAAGGGTAACCTTTACACCTGCATTGGTTGCATCCTTTCCATTCACCTTTACAATTGCGGTACTGTCACTCAATATCGGAGTTACCGCAATGGACTGGACTTCATTTTCGACAGAAGCGTTATAAGCTGTCACTTTAGAATCGAATGTTATTAAGCCTTCTGATAATCGAATTGATGTTAAAAGGTTATCATCACTTTCAAGTCTTTCGACCTTGAGCGTATAGGCAACCGTTTCATTTTGCCCATCGCTGACAGTGATTTCAAACGTATTCATGCCAGTTTGAAGCTGTAAGTCCTTCACCTTCCCCTCTTTCATTTTGACACCATTCACGTATATGGCTGCATTCTCGTTAGGGCTTGCTGCAAGTAAGTTGATCCTTTCCACATCATTCCCCACTGCCGAACTATACTCGTGTACATCTTCAGAAAATTTTTGATCCAGTGCTATACCCTCTATTTCCAGCTTTGAAAGACTATTTACCATTTGTTCCTCTTTTTGAATGACGGAAGTGTCTTCCGCAGCCCCTGCCACGGGTATATAAGCGGATGTGCCCATCCCCACAAGGGAACCAACCAAGATCCCCTTCACACTTTTTTCTTTTAATCCCTTCTTTAGCAAAGCCTATCCCTCCTATAATTCCTGCAAACATGATAGGTTCAGGTTATCAAAGGAACCTTAATTATTTCTTAATGGAGTTTATACCAACAGGATGCCTATTAATGTTTTGCAAAAAGGAATTCCAAACCAATATTTATGGCAATAATGGAGATAGGAAGGCAAATCTAAACTTATTGTTATCACTTTTCTAGCAAACCTTTCAAACTGCCTTTAGATAACTAATTTATTTTCACTGTTTTTTCACATTTTCCTTTTATAATGAGCTTACATGATCTGATGAAAGGATGATGGCACACCAAGATGAAAAAATATTTATGGCTGGTAGTCAGCCTATTCAGTTTGCTTTTATACCCGGCAATGGCTTTTGGTCATGCTACGGTAATAAGCTCTAATCCTAGCCCGAATGAAGCAATGGATACCCTTCCTGAAAAGATCAGCATTCAATTCAGTGAGAATATTCAACCATCTTTCCATTCGCTTGAGGTATTCAGCCAAGGCGGGGACAAAGTTCAAATTCATGACAGTAAAATCTCGGAACAAAGTGAAAAAATACTGGAAGCTAAGTGGAAGGGCACTATCGACGAAGGGATTTATTACATTAAATGGAGAGTGGTTTCAAGTGATGGACATCCCATTGAAGGAACAATTCCCTTTCAATTCGGAGATTCAGCGGGCCTTTCAGACCAAGAAAATCCCGAAGTGAATGCAAGTTTTCCGAATTCCATCAATGTTATCCTTCAAAGTCTTCAATACATATGCTTCGCTGCACTTACTGGAATCCTTTTTTTCAGATTATCGTTAATGAAGGATCCTCGACTTTTTGAAGCAAGCAGAAGAACACGTCTATACCTTTGGCTTTCATATGCAGGTTTAGCCTTTTCCATCTTCTTAAATCTGCCTTTAAAAGTTACGATTGACGCTGGCGTAGGTTGGACGGATGCATTTAAATTGACTTATATAAAAGAAGTATTGAATGCTACAAACTTTGGAGCGGTCTGGATCATTGAAGTTCTAATATTGCTTCTTCTATTTTTAGTGATTTATTTCATGCTCGAGAACTCCCTGAATAAATCATTGCCTTTCTTTTCTTTCATCATAATGGCCAGCTTGATGATTTGTAAGGCTTTAACTGGACATACAGCTGCTGTTCCTAATCAGGTTCTGGCCGTTTTGATGGATTTCCTTCATCTGTTGTCCATGGCTTTATGGCTTGGCGGCCTTATGGCCATATTGGTGATTTTACCTGGGCTTGCTGATCGGCAGGCAGTCCAAGAAGATAAGAAAACATTTTACTGGTCAATCATTCAAAGGTTTTCCAGATGGGCATTTCTGTTTGTAATCATACTGATTGTTAGCGGGATATATAGCAGTTTACAGCATGTTCCGACTATCCATTCATTGTTCTACACAACATATGGACAATTGTTACTGGCGAAAATCATTCTCATGTTAGTCATGATCGTTTTAGGAGGCTTCCATTTTCTCAGAGGGAAAAAGCAAACGAGAAAACTTGGTTATAGTGTAGGAATGGAGTTTGGTTTAGGAATCGTCATACTTCTCATTGCAGCTCTACTGACAAATGTCCAAACTGCCATGTCTTCTCCCGGGCCCATTGAAAAGACGTTACGGACTGAAGAAAATAATGAGGTTACATTAATGGTGACTCCCAATGAAGTCGGGGATAACGTGATTCAAGTAAACCTATTCAAAGAAGGCAAGCCCATTGCTAAAATAGAGCAGCTTACAATCACTATGCAGCCATTAGATACGCCACGCGGTGAAATAAAACTGCAAATGAAGGAGAAAAACACAGGTACATTTACATCAAAGTCTTTATTAACCATGCCAGGAAAGTGGAATATCCATGTTCACGGATTAACTGAAAGCCTGGATTCAATTGATGCTGATTTTATAATTTTCATAGGGAATTCATAACAGGAGGTTAATATTAATGAAAAACATTTCAAAACTACTTATTTTCACATTTGCTGCATTATTCATTTTTTCCGGTTCAGCATATGCTCACGTTACAGTCAAGCCTAGTTCATCTGCACCTGAGGCGTGGGAAACTTATACACTCAAAGTACCAGTAGAGAAAGAAACTGCCACTACAAAGGTGACTTTAAAAGTACCTGAAGGGGTTACTTTTGAAAGCTATCAGCCTGTACCGGGGTGGAAAGTATCAACAGAAGGTGACAAAGATGGGCATGTAAAATCGGTAACTTGGACAGCAACTGATGAAGGAATAGCTGCTGGACAATTCCAGCAATTCTCTTTCGTAGCACAAAATCCAAAAGAAGAAACGAAAGTTGCCTGGGATGCATTTCAATATTACGAAGATGGTGAAATTGTTGAATGGAGCGGTGATGAAGGCTCAGACCTACCGCATTCTGTAACGGAGATTACGGTTGCGCCCAAGGCTGATGCAGAACCAGCGGACCATGGTCACAAAGATGAGGCTGGAACTAATAATGATTCCACGGCAACTGACAATTCAAAGGATTCGGCAACAACAGAAGGTGATGGCAATCAAACGCTGTTCATCACTCTGGCTGTCATTTCACTAATCCTGTCGATTGTAGCACTTTTTGCAGCTCTAAGGAAAACTAAAAAATAATCATTATGGAAGGTGCCCCAAGAATTCTTGAGGCACCTTTTTTCCCTTCTAATATTCCATGACCACCGATTTACTCGGTAACTTAAGGTTTTCTGATTCTATGGTAATCTTAATCGATTTTTCAGCTCTTTGGTCCGCTATCGTTAGGTTAAGCAATCCATTTCCCTGTGCTTTTTTGTTGATTCCCAGATCTTCCGTACTTTTCACCAGCTGTGCATATAATTCCGCTTCAGTTAAATTGCGGTCAAATTCCTTTTCAGCAATCACTTTCAAGAGGGCTGCTGCACCGCTTACATGAGGCGTAGCCATTGACGTTCCGCTCAACCGGGCAAATTTATTTCCTGGATACGTAGAAAGAATATCGACACCTGGCGCCACCAAGTCAATTTCATCATTTGTATTCGAAAAATCCGCTAAATTTCTGCTTAAATCCACAGCTCCGACTTCCACTACCTCGGGATATGCTCCTGGATAATCCAATTCATCCGTTTCATGACGCCCATCACCACTATTTCCAGCTGCGCAAACAACTAGGATATCATTCTTAAGGGCTTTTTGAATGAGTTTGTGTTCAGCCTCATCCGGAGGACCGCCAAGTGAAAGTGAAATGACCGAAACCTTTTCTTCATTAGGTCCCCGCCAATTGATTGCATACTCTAGAGCTCCATTAATCCAAGCTATATCACCTTGCCCTTGACCATTTAAGGCCTTTAACGCTAATATGCTCGCTTTCGGGGCCATTCCCACTACACCAGCATTATTGACGGCAGCCACAATCGTACCGCTAACATGTGTCCCATGTCCATTATCATCTTGATAATCCCCGGTATTGGTAAAATCCTTCCCACCAATGATTCTTTCCTTGAGGTCTGGATGTCCCTTGTCAATGCCTGTATCGATGACGGCAACTATCACGCCCTCACCATAATTGCTTTTCTCCCAAATTGCCGGGGCCTTCACAAGCTCGATACCCTCAGGAATCTTCTCTTTCACCGTTTCCATTACTTCAAGAACTTTGTAAGGTATTAATCTTTTTTCTCTTGTCATTTGATTACCCCTTCCTTCGTTCAATAAGTTAAACTGCCATCAGTGTGGGGATATTCATCCCGTCTGGTTGCCGTCTACCGTTGAAAGAGATGAGATCAAAAAACTCTTCTCTCTTATATATACCAGATTTATGAAAATAAAAAAGAAGTTTTCGGAAAATTCCGTCTAAATAACTACTTTTTATTTCTTTTTGTGTTATTATCTGGTACTCTTATTATAGAACAAACGTTCGTAAAACGCCATATTTTTTTTATTCATTACTCAATTCTTTCCAAAATAAAAAAGAAGCGACCCCAATTCGAGTCAGCTTCCATGAGATGTTAAGCTGCGCCGCAGCATTTTTTGAATTTTTTCCCGCTTCCGCATGGGCATGGTTCGTTTCTGCCAATGACCGGCTCTGTATGAACATGCGGCATTTTAGCTGCCTTTGCACTTTCCATGATGATTTGCGTGCCTTTTTCCTTCATTTGCTGATACCGCTGTTTAAATAACTCCATAACATCTTTACTGTATTTTAACGTATCTTCCGCAATATCCATCGCCTTTTGCTTGGAAATATTATAATCCTCAAGGACAAATTGATTATCCCCGAAAGAAACCCTCACTCCAAAATGCTGTCCTGCCTGTTTATTTCCTTTAAGCTCCTCAACGAATTCAAGATATACTTCCTGGCAATCACAAGTCTGGTGCATACAATAATAATCATATATCCAATACGTTTTATCTTCGTACTTACTCTTTAAAGCAATTCCATCCTCCACGCCAAAAACATCCAAATATTTTATCGCTTTTCCATCAAGTATCTCAAATGGATCAATCGTTCTCATCTATAGACACATCCTAATTCATCAAAATTTATTCTTCCTCTGTATTGTACAACCTAATTCACCAATCGTCACTTGAAACGAAGCCTGTCGAATCCAAATCCCTTTCATCAAAATCAGATTTAAGGAATCCTTATTGAAGGCAAAAAAAAAGCTGCATCAGTGTGTATACACTGATGCAGCTTCCCCTCAACCCTTCATCCGATCCATGTGGTCAATTCATCAAACGGTGTTTTTTTGGCAGGTTTCGGCTCCATATCAGGATAACCCAAATATATGAAAGCCAATACTTCGCCTTTTGAGGATAAATTGAAAAATTCACGGACCTTTTCATGATAAGTTATTTTTCCCGTTCTCCATACCGCTCCCAGACCTAGGGAATGTGCAGCAAGAAGCATGTTCTGAATGGCACTGTTCACTGCTGCATATTCTTCTGCCACGAGGACATTATTCTTATCACTAGGCTCTATGCCCACTGCGATAATGACTGGAGCCCTTAATGGATTCTTTTTTTGCCTTTCCAGCTTGCTGATTAAACTTTCAGGGGTATCGTCAGCATTTTCAATTCTTGTGATTTCTTCGAATACCTCTCCAAGTTTATTTCTTCCTTCTCCTGTCATTACAAAAAAGCGCCAAGGCTCCGTTCGATGGTGATTAGGGGCATACGTTCCAGCTTCAATGATTTGCTCGATCATTTCCTTAGGTACCGGATCTTGCTTGACGATTCCAATGCTTCTTCTCGTTTTTATAGCCTCGATGGTTTCCATGTTATCTCCCCTTATCCCTTTATTTCCAATAGTTTCTGTTTCAGTTCATTTTCCATTGAAGCCAATTCCCGTTCGGCTTGTCGGCGTTTATGCCTTCCTTCTTCTTGAATCCGCATGGTTTCCTCAAGCGTGGAAATCAAGTTAGCTTGGGTATTCTTTAATGTTTCGATATCGACAAGTCCGCGCTCATTTTCTTTTGCCGTTTCAATGGTATTCGTTTTCAGCATCTCAGAGTTCTTCAATAACAAGTCATTTGTAGTTTTGGAAACCTGCTTTTGTGCTTCTACTGCATGCCTTTGCCTGATTAAGGTCAATGCAATCGCAACCTGATTTTTCCAAAGGGGGATGGCTGTCATGATCGAAGATTGTATTTTCTCGACCAGCGCCTGATTCGTGTTTTGGATCAGCCTGATTTGCGGTGCGCTTTGAATCGTAATTTCGCGACTCAATTTCAAATCATGAAGCCTTTTATCCAACCGTTCAGCAAATTGCAGCATATCATTGACTTCCTGGAACTTCATTTGATCATTGCTCGATTCAGCGGACTTCCTTAACTCCGGAATCGTTTTCCCATGGATTTCTTCGAGTTTAATTTCCCCGGCTGCAATATAGACATTCAATGCCTGGAAATAATCCTTATTCGTTTCATATAGCTTTTCAAGGATTACGATATCCGATAGCAGGATATTCTTGCTCCGCTCGAGTTTCACACTGATACGATCAATTTGGGCACCAGTTTTTTGATATTTGGATAGCACTTCCTGTACAGATCCCGAGAGCTTCCCGAACATACGCGCAAAGAAAGAGGGCTTATCCGGTTTTAGCTCATCCGGGCTCAGCTCGTTTAACTTTTTCATTAAATCACTGATAATGTTGCCCACTTCACCCACATCTTTTTTCTGAACATGCTCAAGCATGGAATTAGAAAAGGTCAGAAGCTTTGATTGGGCGGGTGTACCGTAGGATATCATCGCCTGATGATTCGTTGGGTCGATTTGTTCGGCAAGCTGATATGCCTTTGCCCTGTTCTCTTCAGGAATGACATCAATCAGTTTAACCGGTTTCGCTTCCTGGGAAGATACTTTCTCCAGCTCCTGCACCCCATCAAATGGATTGGCTAAAAGATCATCGATCAAACTGGCATTATTCGTTTTATTCAACAGGTTTGGATCATTGTTATTCATTTTAACCTCCTGCTTTCATCAATTACTTGTGACTCTTTTCTAGTTTCAATGGATTGCTTAGCAACATCCAATTCGAAGTTAAGGTGATCGATATCATCGGCAATCACTTTATATAAATCCTTTTCTATCGTATTAGTGAGTTCCTTTAAAGTTTTGCGAGTCTCTGTTAAGGAAAGTTCGAGTTCCCTATTCTTTTTTGGCTGCTGTGCTAAAAAAACATATTTCTCCGCAAGCTCCATGGCGGAATCCAGATGCGAGTAATAAAACTGTTCCGCCTGGTAAAATCGCTTCGGTTCTTTCTTTGTCAGACTATATATTTTTCTGATCATTTTAATCATATCCTTCCTCTGTTTAAAAGAAGAGATATGCCTGACCGAGATTAATGCTTTTTGAACCCGCCATATCTTCGATTTTGCTTCAAATAAATTTTTCTTAATATATTGATATTCTTTTCTCGTCAATTCATGTTTTTTGAGGAATCTTGATGAAAAATATACGGAACTTAGCCAGTATGCAAGCGCCCCTCCTGCTAAAGAAATGACAACGGATAAGGCAAACGGTTGATTCAATGCAAAATAGCTAATCATCCAAATCGGCAAAACCATTGGAAATGCAATCAATATCGGAACAAAATCAGCAAGAAATCGATTCATAATCATTACACTCCTGACTTACACTCTTTTCTATTATATACGGATTATCCCATGGATTGGTTTCAAGAAGGATTAAAAGAATTTCCCCTATCCTAAACGATATAGGAACCGGATGGTTTCTGCAAATTTATTGAAATTTTTTCTGTAAATTAACTCTTTTCCCCAGTATGGGCTAACGCCTAGTCACCTCATCGGAACTTACATAAGTTATAAAGTATCCATCCTGAATTTTAAAAAGGAGAGTTGACGATGAATTCATACGGATTTTACACTTTTCCACAACAAAATGGAAATCACCAGTACTTTGAGCCTAATTATAACCCATATTTCCAACAGCCTGAACGATTTGATTACATGCCACAGCAAGATTGGAACCTTCAGCAGGTTCAAGATAATTCATATAGCCAAGTGCCCGAACAGTTCGATGTTGAAAGGGAACCTCAACAACTTGAAAGAAGAGTCAGGGAACTTGAGCGGCAAAATGAGCGGCAAACGAGGGAACTCACTAGGCAAAACCAAGAAATCACACGGATGAATCGAGAAGTGGGCCGTGTTATCCAGGAAGTAACCAGGATAAGTCGAAATGATCAACGCCATACGAATAGGCTAAACCGACTAAACCAAAGACTTCGTGCCGTTGAAAGAAACTTAAACATTCCATTCAACGCAACAGAGGATGGCTTTTAATACAAAAAGCAGGCGCTCATTATGGGCCCTGCTTATTCTAACTTTTATCGGAAGGACTCGGTAATCAGTAATTCCAATAAATGAATTTAATCAAACGATTGATTAATTTTAAAGGACCACTAAACCCTTAGTGCATGAATGGCCGCCGAACTGCGAAGTCTCCTGCATGTCCATCTCGCTTAATCAGCCGCCACCCTATCCCCAGTGGCCGGCAATCGGATAGATGAGTGCCATCATCATTACAACAAAAATAAGATACGCCCGAAATTTAATCCGTTCCTTACATTAATCCAAAGTCAACGACGAAATAACAAAGCGTTCCGATTGTAATATCATCGAAAACCTTCATGAGAATGTTCACATTTCTCTTCGTACGAACGAACCCTTCTTCCAATAAGGCCCTTTCCATTAATCGAAAGTTTGATTAATGGAAAGAGGATATTAAATTACCTAGAGAAATTTGGAAGGTATATTAAATCATTTTTTCCTTAATCTAATAGGGCAGTTAAAAAACAAGGAGGTAACACCATGACAGTAATTAGTGATGTTAAGACGACTTTAGCTGGACTAAAAAGTGCTCAAGCAAGCTTCGAAACCTTTGCCCTTTCAACAGACAACGAGCAAGCAAAACAACTTTACCAACAAGCTGCTCAACAAACACAATCGATTGTTGACAGTGTTTCACCTCGTATTGATCAGATTGAGCAAGAAGAACCACAATATAAGCAATAAGAAATCATAAAAAAAGGTTGGTTGAGGCAACCAACCTTTTTTTATCTTTAATCCATCTATAAGGAGACGATCCCTTGCCATACATGCTAAACCGCTTCACTGCTTTCATATTAATCGTTTTGCTTATGACAGGATGTTCGGCAAATTCCAGTCAAACAGATATTAATAAGGACCGGGGCTTGAATATATCCAAAGTACATACTAGCAATCCAATTGACCAAACGGTTGCCAATCAAGCTAAAGATAAGCTAGTGAATCAGGACGAAGTCGCGGATGCAAAAGCCGTGAATTCCAATAAGGAACTCCTAGTTGCCATTAAAGTGGAAAACTTCGATCGCCTACGCTTAAAAAAGATTAAAAAGAAATCGCAAACAGAACTGGAAGACATGTTTCCTGATTATAAAATCCTGGTCTCAACAGATCAAAAGTTGTTTATAGAACTCGAGCACCTGGAGCAGAAACTTGAGAAAGACCATACTAAGCTGGACTCCTTAAATAGGGATTTCAAAAGGATCAAATCCTTATTGAATGAAAAAACGTAACAAATGAAAGAAGTGATACGAAAATGTCAAATAATAAAAAGAAAAAACTGACTCCTGTCCAACAGGAATATCAGCAACTTCAACACCAACTGGAAACCAAAAGGCCAATACTGCTGAATTGCGTAAAAGCATTTATGACCGGCGGTATAATTTGCCTGATCGGACAGGTCATTTCGAACTTTTATATCCATTACTTTGACTTCACGGACCAGACAGCTGGAAACCCAACTGCAGGCACATTAATTTTCATCGCCATGCTTCTCACCGGCTTTGGGGTGTATGACAGAATCGCCCAATTTAGCGGTGCTGGTTCTGCTGTGCCGCTTACGGGATTCGGGAATGCCATTATATCGGCGGCAATTGAACACCGTACGGAAGGTTTCGTGTTAGGAGTGGGCGGCAATATGTTCAAATTGGCTGGATCCGTTATCTTATTCGGTGTATTTTCCGCTTTTATCGTAGCAATGATAAAAACAATACTCATACAATGGGGTGGTTTATAATGCTTACGGGGCATCGCACATGGGTGTTTGATCAAAAGCCTGTCATCATCTCCACCGGAACCGTTGGTGGCCCATTTGAAGCAAACGGTTTGCTTGCTGATGATTTCGATCTACTTCATTCCGATTTATGGCTAAATCAAGATTCCTATGAAAAGGCTCACAAAATCCTCATAGAAGAAGCGAGTACAAAAGCAATAGAAAAGGCGGGTCTTCAGAAGGAACAAATCCAATTTTTCCTTGGAGGCGACCTTATCAATCAAATAACCCCTACGAGTTTTGCCTGTCGAACATTGGGAACACCTTATCTCGGCTTATTTGGAGCTTGCTCAACCTCGATGGAAGGACTGGCTATCGGAGCATACCTTGTCAACACCAAAGGGGCAGATTACTTATTGACAGGAGCATCAAGTCATAACGCCGCAGTTGAAAAGCAATTTCGCTACCCAACTGAATACGGTGGGCAAAAACCTCCAACAGCCCAATGGACCGTTACGGGGGCAGGCGTCGCATTATTAAGCAGTGCCGGGGATGGCCCAAGAGTCACTTCAGCCACAATCGGCAGGATAATTGACATGGGATTGACCGATCCTTTTAATATGGGAGGAGCTATGGCCCCAGCAGCTGTCGATACAATTGAGACCCATTTAAGAGAACGAAACATCGACCCCTCCTATTATGACTTAATAGTAACCGGAGATTTGGGAAAGATTGGTCATGAAGTTTCATTGGAAATATTTAAAAAACATGGGACTCCCATTAAGAAAGAGCAATATAAAGATTGCGGTTTAATGATTTACAAGGATGATCAACCGGTCCTATCTGGGGCAAGCGGACCTGGATGTTCCGCGACCGTTGTTTATGGTCATTTATTAAATCGCATGAAAAAGGGTGAAATAAAACGAATGCTCGTCGTGGCTACCGGTGCCTTGTTATCTCCCCTTTCCTTTCAACAAAATGAGACGATTCCATGCATTGCCCATGCCGTATCAATTGAATATGGCGGTGAACCACGATTATGATTTACTTTTGGGCTTTTGTCGTCGGGGGCTCTATTTGTGTAATTGGACAGATAATGTTTGATGTATTTAAACTCACGCCTGCCCATACTTTATGTACTTTCGTTGTTACGGGAGCAATTTTGGATGGTTTTGGATTATATGAACCTTTCATCGATTTTGCGGGTGCAGGAGCGACAGTGCCCATTACCAGTTTTGGAAATTCCCTTGTACACGGAGCGTTAGCCGAAGCTGAAAAACATGGCTTGATCGGTGTCGTTTCTGGCATGTTCGAAGTAACTAGTGCCGGGGTATCAGCTGCCATCATTTTTGGTATGATAGGCGCCATTATTTTTAGACCTAAAGGATAAGGAGGATGCTCTATGACGATAGCTTCTGATGTAAAACAATGTGTCTCTAGCCTAAAAGGAGTTGAGGCAGGCTTATCCAGCTTAGCACTCCGGACTCAAGATGATGAATCTAAACGCACCTTGCATGAAACGATGCTGGTGGTGAATGAAATAATGAAGGATGTACAAAAACGAGTGGGTGAGTTAGAACGGGAAGAACCACAATATAAAGGGTTTTAAATACCTAGGAATTGCAGGGGGTGCTAAGTAATGCCTGAATGGTTAGAAATCGTTTTACGGTCAGTATTTTTCTTAATTGTTCTTTTTTTAATCACAAAATGGTTAGGCAAAAAACAAATATCTCAGCTTTCCTTTTTTGAATACGTCACTGGCATAACCATCGGGAATGTTGGCGCAGAGTTAGCCACAAAGGTTGAAGGAAATATTGTTCATGGTGTACTTTCCATTCTCGTTTTTGCATTTGCTCCTTTCATTGCAGGATTACTTTCCATGAAAAGCAAAATTGTTCGTGATTTAGTCGAAGGGAAAGCAACAATTTTTATTAAAGATGGAAAAGTCATGGAGGCCAATTTAAAAAAGGAAAAGTATACAACCGATGAATTATTGTGGTTACTCCGAAGTAAGGATGTCTTTGATATATCAACAGTCGAGTTTGCCTTATTAGAGGCTAACGGTGATTTTTCCGTACTGTTAAAGAAAGAAGACCAACCTCTAACAGCAAAAGATTTAAAAATGACAGTTGCTGCAGTCAAGGAGAATCAGACTGTCATTATGGATGGAGAAATCCTTGATGAACCACTTTCCACGATTGGCCTAAACCGAAATTGGCTGAATACCGAATTGGATAAGCAAGGCGTAACCATCGAGAATGTCTTTCTTGGACAAGCAAACTCTAATGGAGAATTATTCGTGGACCTTTTTGATGATAAAATTAAAGTGCCATCTCCTCAAGAAAAACCTTTAATGCTCGCAACCATGAAAAAATGCCAAGCAGACTTAGAATTATTTGCCCTTGGAACTGAATCAAACGAAGCTAAAGAGATGTATAACAAAAATAGCGAAAAACTGCAAAAGGCAATAAATGACGTAGCCCATATCTTAAGAAACTGATTAACGTATTGATTTCCTCACTTTCATAAGAGAAGTGATCAGCCCAATGGTGAAGATCGTCACACATGAAAAAAGGAAAATTTCTATACCTAAGGTGAAGGCGGCAGCGGAAATGATTAACGTATCTATGAGGATAATGGCCAAGGCAATGTCTATAGAGGTAGATCTAGAAATGATTTTGGCTAACATATCCGTTCCCCCGCTGCTTGTCTCATATCGAAGCATGAGACCTATCCCCATCCCTATGATGGCACCGCCAATCAAAGAACTTGTTAGTATCGACATGGAAAAGACTTTTTTCAATGGATTAAGCCAATCCATAAAAAGGGATGTCAGAAGCAATCCGTGAACACTGCTATAGAAAAAAGACCGTTCATAGGACCAGGCATATAAAAATATGGGAATACTGAGGATCAACATGGATAGCCCTGTTTTAAACCCAAAAAAATAATGAAGGATGAGTGCAATCCCGACAACGCCGCCATCTATTAAATGGTGCGGAACTAAAAAGCCATTGATTCCGATGCCTACCAAAAAGCTACCAACAATTACAGCAAACGCTTTTTGAAAATTAATAAAATCACCTGCCTACATTTATATATCCTTACTATATGTCCAAGTCAGAGCGTCAAGAATATCCATTCAAAAAAAAAAATCCCCCTCCTTTCACTTCAATCGAAAAAGGGTCCGGAGGGGTTCGGAACACATCTCTTTATAACATGATGTTCCCGGACCATCTGCCCCAAAGCAACACCTTCAACTTCTCAGGGTATGGTTTCTATCTATAAATGTTAAAACAAAGTGGATTTTTGCAGGTATGAGAGACTCCTGCTTAGAAAACGCGAGTGGAGAGACCCCAGGAGGCTCCCTGATTGCCCGCGGAAAGCGAGTTTCTTGAGCGGAAATCAACGTTCAAATTGTACAAGCCAATAAAACTGTAGGGCCCGGTCATTTAGACCGGGCCCCATTCCATCACTTCAATTCTAATAACACTACATTTTCAACATGCGTCGTCATTGGGAACATATCGACAGGCTGGATATCAACTGCTTTATATCCGCCCTCTTCCAAAATATGAAGATCACGCGCCAGAGTGCCTGGGTTGCATGATACGTATACGACTTTATTTGGCTTCATCTCGATGATCGTATTCAGTAAGGACTCTTCACAGCCTTTGCGAGGAGGATCCACAACGATGACATCTGCAGTGTTGCCCTTTTGATACCATTCAGCAATAACGTTACCTGCATCGCCAACCATGAATTCTGCATTTGAGATATCATTCAATTCAGCGTTGCGGCGTGCGTCTTCTATCGCTTCTTCGACCACTTCGACACCGATTACTTTTTTCGCTTTTTTAGCTAAAAATAAAGAGATGGTTCCAATGCCGCAATAGGCATCAATCACCGTTTCTTCACCAGTCAGCCCTGCATAGTCAAGAGCTTTATCATAAAGGACTTTCGTTTGGTCCGGATTGATTTGGTAGAATGATTTTGCTGATATCGCAAATTTCACATCACCGATCATATCATGGATCACTTCGTCGCCCCATAGTACAGTCATTTTATCGCCTAAAATCACATTCGTTTTCTTGGAATTCACGTTTTGAACGATGGATTTCACTTGAGGAAGACGTTCAACGATTTCCTTCACGATTGTTTCGATGAAAGGAATACTTTTCGTTCTTGTAACGAGAACGATCATTAATTCACCTGTTTGCTTGCCATAACGGGCCATGATGTGCCGTAATACACCTTTATGTGCCTCTTCATTGTAAGCAGGGATACCAAGTTTACTGAAAATCTCTTTAACAACTTGAACGGCTTCATTGATCATTTCATTTTGGATAATGCTTTCTTTCGTTTCAACAATTTCATGTGTCCGCGGTTTGAAGAACCCTGCTATTAGCTCGCCATCCTTTTCACCAACAGGCACTTGCGCCTTATTACGATAATGGGTCGGGTTCTCCATCCCGATGATCGGGTGAACCTTCACATCCTCAAGTTTCCCGATGCGTGTCATCACTTCACGCACTTGCCTTTCCTTGAATTTCAACTGTCCTTCATAGCTCATATGCTGCAGCTGACAACCACCGTATTTATGGTAATCTTCAGTCGTGACCTCAACCCGGTAAGGACTGTTTTCGATAATCTCCATCAAGCGTCCGAAGCCATAACCTTTATTGGCCTTCATCACTTTAATTTTTGCTTTTTCACCTGGAAGGGCGCTCTGAACAAAGATCGGGTAGCCATCGACTTTAGCGACGCCAGCTCCTTCATGTGTTAAATCTTCAAATAAAACCTCTATAATATCATTTTTAGCAACCGGTGCTGTTTTTTTCATATCATCTTCTCTTTTCTTTTTTATGCTAGCCTGTATTTTACCACAATTGAGGCCTTGCCACAAAACCACTCACCAATTCGCCCTGGTTTTCATAAAAATATAGTGGAAGGAATTACGGATTTTTCATAGTTCCATGAATAAAAGTTCATTTAAAAATGAAAAATAAGGAAAAACAGATGAGGTGAGGAAATGGGTTTATTTAACTCTATATCAGCCTGGAATGCTACAAGGCTAGAAAAACACCGAGCAAGTATGGAGGAAAAAGGCCTCTGTCCGGATTGTTACGGACGTGGATACAGCTCCTTCGTACCTACGGAATATCATTTTTCCGATATACACGACTGTCCCGGCTGTAATGGCACCGGAGTTTACTCTGATTGGGCAGCCATGAACGGGCAACAAATGTAATCGCATTCAGTGCCAGATTTCAAATGACTAAAAAGGACCCCCTGTTAAACAGGGGGTTCTTCTATTTTCTTCACCATATAGCGAAATTCATGGCCGCTAATAGAAATGGTCTTCATTTCCCTATATCCTAATCTGCTATAGAGACGATTCGCCGCTTCATTTTCATTTTCAACGACTAAAGAAATTCTTGGATATCCCTTCTGTTTAGCGTATCCCTCTACATATTGAATCAGCGCACTACCAATTCCTTTTCCTTGAAAATTCGGGTCAACGGACACAGTATCCAAATAAAAGTCCCTCATTTCCGCTTCCTTATCGAGCGTAACGCTAGGGTCTTTCATTTTCATCCTTAATTGTCTCACTATCGGTTCATCCAAGCTTTCGGCATCCTTGCCATGGTAAGCAATGATCAATCCTGATACTTGTCCATCATGTTCACTGACAAGCGTATTTTCATAACTGATCCGATTCCCACTTTTCCTGAACAAATCGGCAAGAACGGAAAGTATTCTTTCTTCTTCCGTTTCGCCTGTCAAAACCTCTGCAATTTCCTTAATCGCTAACCGGGTCAATACGGCTGCCTTGTCCGCATCTTCCGGTGTCGCTTTCCTGATATACATGTTTGCGATTCTCCTTGCTTTATTAAACTGAAAAGGCCACCAGATTCAGTGGCCCTTTCACTCTATTTATTTGCCGGATCATCCGGCAATATTCCTTGCGGGATGAATACATCAAAATGGCGGTACTGATTTACGAATTCAGCTGGGGCCATCCCGCCAAATTCCCCATCCAAATTAAGCATCATATCCTTTTTGGCATGTACTTTAATTCGGTTGGCTTTTTCATAAATGACATTCTTATCATGGATATGCTCACCGCGCATTGCCAAAGTCGCGACACGGACAATATCAGCGAGGTTTGCCTTTTTCAAAATAAGCAACGTGAACATCCCATCATTCAAAGAGGCGTCAGGAGCCAGTTTCTCGAAGCCGCCGACCGAATTTGTGTTAGCCACCAAGAAAAGCATGATCTCTCCTTCAAAAATCTTTCCATCATATTCAATAGAAACTTCCGTCGGCTTAATTGAAGGAAGCATTTCAATTCCTTTAATATAGTACGCTAGCTGACCAAGCATGGTTTTCAGCTTGATCGGCACGTCGTAGGTCAATTCGGTCAATCTGCCTCCGCCAGCAATATTGATGAAATACCTATCATTCATTTTTCCAATATCGACTGGCATCGTATGCCCACTGGCAATAATTTCCGCCGCCCCTTCGATCGTCTTCGGTAAATGCAGCGCCCGCGCGAAATCATTAGTCGTTCCCGTCGGAATGATTCCTAGTTTCGGACGTTTCTCTGCAGTGGCCAGTCCATTAACAACCTCATAAATCGTACCGTCGCCCCCTGCTGCAATAACTATATCATAGCCGCGTTCAATCGCTATCTTAGCCGCTTTCGTCGCATCCCCAGCGCCGGTCGTCGCATGTGCAGAAGCTTCATAACCAGCTTCTTCAAGTTTTGCTAGCACACCTGGCAGGCTCCTCTTAATGGCTTCCCGGCCCGAAGTCGGGTTGTAAATCAACCTTGCTCTTTTCATTTCCCATCATCCTTATACATATTGATTCCATAATTTACATCTTAATCCTTCGTTACATGAAAAGCAATATTCGAAAAAAGAGGACCGTATTTCGGTCCATATCTTTTGCATTTTACTAGAAATCGTATCAGGGAAATTATAATGCTTTTTACAATTTTATTCTAGTAAATGATTTCATGGATATTGAACATTCACGTTAAATGTATCGGTAACCGTTAAAGTATGTTTCCCTTTACCCATATTGAGTATCCCATTCTTTTTTACAATGCCTTCTTCACTTGTTTCTTTCACTTCAGTCATCTTCCAGCCATTCTTTGGACCTTCAAGTTCCTCGACCCCTCTAGCATCTATCTTGATATCACTATTATCCTGAAGGAATACACTTAGATTTCCGCTATCCTTCACACTCCAGTCATTCAAGAGTTTTCTAGGCTTCAAGACAAGATCGGTACTTTGTCCGTCTATCTCCACTGCCAACTCAGCAGGGATTATAAGAGTTGCCTTAAGATTCTTTGCACCACTGTCCAAAAGTCCATTTTGAATCGGCAAATCCTTGAAGCTAATATAAAGCGTATCACCACTTCTCTCAACGAGTAAATAATCTTCCGACTTCTTCAACAACGTATCAGCATCTTTCATTACCCGCTCACCATATGTTCCAAAAACGGAAACTTTTCCGTCATTACCACTTTCAATAGTCAATGGGTATGTACCAGAGTCCAGGACAACTCTCTGTATGCCTTTCCCTGCGTTTTGATTGAAACCAGGCAAATTGACCGTTTTCTCTTCACTATTCACGGCAGCCCTGACTTGATCCATCAATCCGCTTGATGTTAGCAGAATTAAAACTATTCCCGTCGTTCCAAGCAATCCCACGAAAAGAATGCTAAGAATATCATACTTTACAAAAGAACTTTCTTTTCTCGAAAAATAAATATAAAGTAGAATCTCTCCACCCAAGATAATGAACAGCAACGGCCACCATGATAGCAGAATCGTCGTCAAATTCATATCCGCAATTTGAGAAACCAGTAAAACCAAACCCAAACCAACCAGGGAGATCCCCATTGAAATCGTTCCGACTCTCCATGTTCTCATTTTGTCTCCTCCTTGGCTCTCCCTTTTTTACTTCCCGACAGCAATTTGATTCCCCCGCCTATAAGAAGGATACATACAAGACCTTTTTGAAAATAATCTCTAAACCAGTATTCCAAGTTGCTTCCAATCCATTCATCTAAATGAGGAGCAATGGCCGGGACAATAATATTACTGGCCAAGAAGTAAATTCCAAGTCCCACCAACCCCAATCCTACCCATTTTTGATGATTGACCATTCCAGAAATGATGGGTGTATCTTCTACTGGACCCTCTTCCATTTTTGAGGCTTTTTGTAATCCATCAAAAAAACTATAAAACCAGATAATCGGAATAAGGAAAAAGAAGAAGCCTAACCGGAGTAAATCCAGTATATAAATGGCGAATAAAAAGCCGGCCATCAATTGTATCCCACGTTTTTGCAGCCCCAAATATAAGTGACCTGCACCAGGGAAAATAGCGAATAAAGTCGCGACCGATTTACTCTTCTTCCCGGATTCCCGCCTCTCCTCGAAATCTTCCAAAACGGTCCGATCGATAAGCTCCTCGCCCCTTTGCTTTTTATTCAGCTGTTGAACAGAATCAAAAAAGCTGTAAATCCAGATAACAGGCAATAGTGCCATGAAAATTAACAGACCTTCCATTTGTGTCATCACACTGATGAATATCACCATGATGCCAAGGCCTAAAAAGCCTATGAGAAAAATAAGCCCACGATTCATGAGGCCCAGCTGAAAATGCCCTAACCCAGGAACGAATGATAGGATGATTACATAAAATCTTTCCGTTTCCGGCTGACCTGCCATTCCCCCTACATCCTCTTCACTTTTAGGATTCCTCAGTGAGGTGACCACCAGATCAAATATACTGATGAAATAAAACACCATTCCAATAATGGAAAAAGCCAGAAACGCATCCGAATGACTGATCAACGAAAGAAGAAGACCACCAAGCCCCAATCCAGCCGTGGCAAGAAAATAAAATAACCCTTTATATTTCTTTCCTAGGTAAAAATGTCCGAAACCTGGCAGAAAAGATAATAAAAAAGCTAAAACCGGACTTTTATTCATTTCTAAACCCCTCCTTATTTTTCTTTTCGATAGTTTCCATCCAATTAAATGTTTTATCAATAAGTCCATCGGTTAAGGACTGCGTTTCCTTTTCACTGCTTGATTCCACAGAATCCATGTATTCTGTCAATGATTGAAATACTCCGCCTGCCATCAATAAGATCGTAAACCCGGCAGCAATCAGGTAATGTCTTGTTATCGTCCGAAGTGATTTCTCTTTTCGGTGTTGCTTTTCCCCTTCAACAGAACCAACTTTCAATCGGCTAATCGAGTCCATGACAGGACCTGCAATATCAATATCAAATCCTTCAATGCCCTGACTGATTTCTTCTATTTCCATCGCTTCCATATAGGCGGACAAACACTTGTCACAGGAGTATAGATGATTTTCATATTCAATTTTTAGAGCCTCTGGTATTTTATCTGCCAAATATGCAACCCATTCTGCTTCAGGAACATGATTCATGAAAAATCCTCCTCTTTCCAATGTTTTCTCATCCAATTTCTTGCCCGATATAGCTTTACCTCCACAGATTTCACTTGAATCTGCTGTTCCTCTGCAATTTGCTTGAATGTCTTTTCCTTTATGTAATAGCCATATACAACATCCCGATATCCCTCTGGAAGGTCATTCAGCTTCCGTAAAACTTGCTTTCGCCTTTCATTCCGAAAAAATACTGCCTCGACATCATCAGTTAAGCCTAAATTTGCTTCCGATGAATGTTCGTCCTGCAATTCTTCCTTTTGGCGTTCCCTCTTTCTTTTTAGATCGATTGCATGATTGACCGCAATTCGGGTAATCCAAGTTTTGAAACCTTGGTTCTTATATTGAGGAAGAGAAGTGTAGATTTTGATAAAGACTTCCTGAGTAACATCTTCTGCATCTTTTTGATTCCGCAAGACTGAATAGACAGTTCTATAAACCGTCTGTTTATAAGTTTCGATCAACATTCGGAATGCATGCTCATTCCCAGCCCTAACCTTCTCAACTAACTCATCCGTCACTTCTCTTCCTCCTTTCCTGTTAAACATTCATGTAATAGACGACACAAAAAGGAGTCACCCTACAGATAACTCAAAAAAAAATCAAAAATTTTTTTATGCCTTTCACAGTGAACCCTTTTCTTAACCAAGAGAAAACCGTACCACTTTAAAAGTGATACGGTCATAATTAACGTTTATTGATTTCTTCCACCAAAATTTTATTAACAAGCTGTGGATTGGCTTGTCCTTTTGTCGCTTTCATGATTTGCCCGACTAGGAAGCCGATTGCTTTTTGTTTACCGGCCTTAAAGTCTTCAATAGATTGCGGGTTATTATTCAATGCTTCTTCAACGGCTGTACGCAATGCGCCTTCATCGGAAATTTGGACTAGTCCCTTCTCCTTGACGATCGTTTCAGCATCTCCGCCGTTTTCAATCAATTCTTTGAAAACTTTTTTAGCGATTTTAGAAGAAATCGTGCCATCTTCAATCAGCTTGATCATTCCAGCCAACGATTCAGCAGTCAATTTGACATCATGCAGCTCTTTACCTTCTGCATTCAAGAAAGCGGAAACCTCACCCATGATCCAGTTAGATGCTAGTTTCGCATCCGCGCCTGAAGCGACTGTCGCTTCAAAGAAATCGGCACTTTCTTTCGTTACCGTTAAAACGGCTGCATCATATTCCGGTAAGCCGAACTCTTCGACATAACGTTTTTTCCGGGCATCCGGAAGTTCCGGGATCTCGGCAGCGATACGTGCTTTCCATTCTTCATCGATATGGATTGTCAATAAGTCCGGTTCCGGGAAGTAACGGTAATCATCGGAGCCTTCCTTAATTCGCATTAATACCGTTCTGCCTGTAGCTTCGTCGAACCGGCGAGTTTCCTGTTCGATTATGCCGCCTTCATTCAAGATTTCCGCTTGTCGGATTTCCTCATGCTCCAATCCTTTGCGAACGAAGTTGAATGAGTTCAAGTTTTTCAATTCGGTTTTCGTACCGAATTCCTTTTGCCCGACAGGTTTCAAGGAAATGTTTGCATCACAGCGAAGTGAGCCTTCTTCCATTTTACAATCGGAAACGCCGGTGTATTGAATGATCGATTTCAACTTTTCCAGATAAGCATAAGCCTCTTCCGGGGAAGTGATATCCGGTTCAGATACGATTTCAACAAGTGGCGTACCTTGGCGGTTATAATCACAAAGTGAATAGTTCCCTTTATGTGTCAGCTTTCCAGCATCCTCTTCCATATGAATGCGGGTAATGCCAATTTTCTTTTTCTTGCCGCCCACTTCGATCTCAATCCAACCATGCTCACCGATCGGCTGATCGAACTGTGAAATTTGGTATGCTTTAGGATTGTCCGGGTAAAAATAGTTTTTCCGGTCAAATTTCGTAATTTCCGCCACTTCGCAATTCAGGGCAATTGCAGCCTTCATTGCAAAATCAACAGCCTTTTTATTGACGACAGGCAATACACCTGGGTAACCTAGGTCGATTACAGTCGTGTTACTATTTGGAGCGGCACCAAAATGGTTTGGGCTCGCCGAGAAAATTTTAGAATCCGTTTTTAATTCTACGTGTACTTCTAGACCAATCACCGTTTCAAAGTCCATTTTTTTCACCCCTTACAGCTTAGGAAATTGTTTATGAAAATCTGTTGCTTGCTCAAATGCGTGAGCCGCGCGGTAAATCGTACTTTCATCAAAATGCTTTCCAATCATTTGCAGTCCAAGCGGAAGCCCATTCGCTGCGAATCCACATGGCACGGATATACCCGGTACACCAGCAAGGTTGACTGGAATCGTCAAGATATCATTGGCATACATCGTTAATGGATCGTCGACTTTCTCACCAATTTTAAATGCAGGCGTAGGTGTAGTCGGCCCAACGATGACATCGTATTTTTCAAAAACATCTTCAAAGTCTTTTTTGATTAACGTACGCACTTTTTGAGCCTTTTTATAATAAGCATCATAATAACCGGAACTTAAGGAGAATGTTCCAAGCATGATACGGCGTTTCACTTCGTCACCGAATCCTTCTGCACGGGTTTGCTTATACATTTCTATAAGAGTTTCTGCATTATCTGTACGATGCCCGTAACGCACTCCGTCAAAACGTGAAAGGTTAGCCGAAGCTTCAGATGAAGAAAGTAGATAATAGGCAGCTAAGGCATATTTGGAATGCGGCAAGGATACCTCTTCCCACTCAGCTCCAAGCCCCTCTAATACTTTTAACGCTTCAAGTACGGAATTACGTGCCTCTTCGCCAACGCCTTCACCAAGATATTCTTTAGGCACGGCTATTTTCAATCCTCTAACATCGCCTGTTAATGAATTCACAAAACTCGGCACGTCAACATTTGCAGAGGTCGAATCCATTGGATCTACACCTGAAATCGCTTCAAGCAAATAAGCGTTATCTTCAACCGTTCTTGTGACCGGCCCAATTTGGTCCAATGAGGATGCAAAAGCTACAAGTCCGAAGCGGGAAACCCGTCCATATGTAGGTTTTAAGCCGACAACTCCACAATATGCAGCTGGTTGGCGGATTGAACCACCCGTATCGGAACCTAAAGAGAATAGGACTTCACCGGAAGCGACAGATGCAGCTGATCCACCCGAAGAACCTCCTGGCACATATTCCGTGTTCCATGGGTTGCGTGTTGCTTGAAATGCGGAGTTCTCATTAGATGAACCCATCGCAAACTCATCCATATTCAATTTTCCGATCGTAACCGTTTCTGCTTTTTGCAGTTTTTGGACAACGGTTGCATCATAGATTGGATCAAAGTTCTCCAAAATTTTGCTCGCACAAGTCGTACGCAAATTTTTAGTGACAATATTATCCTTCACTCCGATTGGCATACCAAATAAAGCGCCTTCGTTCTCGCCTTTTACCAATTGATCATCCAATCGTTTTGCTTGACTGCGGGCATTTTCTTCATCAAGTGTCAAAAATGCCTTCACCTTGTCCTCTACCTGTCCGATCCGCTTATACGATTCGTTAACAAGATCAGTGACACTTATCTCTTTCTTATGTAAGCGTTCATGAAGCTCAGAAACCTTTTGTTCGAACAACGACATCATTGTCCCTCCTTATTCAATTATAGATGGTACACGGATATATCCTTCTTTGCTATCCGGTGCATTTTTAACTACTTCTTCTACTGGCAATCCTGGTTTTGCGACATCTTCGCGCATAACATTCTTCATATCCAAAACGTGAGAAGTCGGGTTTACTTGATCCGTATCAAGCTCATTCAACTGCTCCGCGAATGAAATCATTTGGTCAAGCTGATGCTGAAACTGTTGTGCTTCTTCTTCCGTAATGGCCAAACGAGCCAAATGGGCAACGTGTTTAACTTGTTCCATAGAAATACGTGACATTCTCTTCACCTCCGAAAAAATATCCAAATCGACTGAATTTCGTCGCTTTTCTCCATATAATCATCGTTTAAATCATATCAAACTATTGCACAGTAAAGCAACAAGAGATACAATGTCGAAAATCAATTATTTCATAAGGAAAAAGAGATATTTTCCGGGAAATATGGGAAAGTTGCCGGAATTTCCGGGGAAATGACAATAAGGCTTGTGAAATTCGACAAATGTTCCCTTTATCATGCATTTGCTCCCTAAGATGGAAGGGTTTACTTCCTATTATATATTTTTGTTCCAGGTTAAAGGATATTTTCAAATTCGCATAAAAAAGCTACAAATTTTATTCACAAAAAAGATGAAGCCGTTAAGCTTCATCTTTTTTCATTCGTATATATGCACGGTTGGTTCGTCTTGATTTGCTTCACGGACTATGAGCGCTTCAGGTCCATTTACAGAGGTAATGGATACCTGTACGGCAATGTAGTTCGGGAAACGTTCCATTACAAGCCCCGCAACATATTGGGTAAAGCCGATCGCTTCCGAGTTCCCATAAAATTGAATCGGGATATCGATGTTCAGACTTTGCAATTGATCATCCATATAGAACGCCCTGCCGATGACTCCATTAAAGTTAGGGAAGTATTCTTCGACATCTTCTTTAAAGTTCGTGAAAGTATTGACGTCATCGCGGTATTTTTTTTCAGCACTAGCAGAAGGAAATAGGAAATACTCTTCATTCAAGTTCGTCCATTTTCCAATATTGTCAGAGTTTTTATCGATATTTGTATAGGAAATGAAATTCCCAGGGACTACTGAGGATTTTTCATTTTGCTCGAATAGGGCAATCGTAATCGGAACATTTTTCAGCTTGTCCATTTTACGCAGCCTTTTTAATACTTCTGCAGCAATTTTCTCCCCTTCTTGCTTTAGCTTTTTACTATCGATTTTATTTTCATAGGTGGCACCGAATGCCTCTTTTTGATAGTAATGCACTGAATTCAACGCAAGACCTATTACAACCCCGCCTAGGCTCACTGAATTATCCTTTGTTTTGACCAAGTAATTATGTTCTAAAATATGAGCAAGATAAATTGGATTTTCTTCATTCCGCTTATCAATGTCTCCTTTACCTGGATCAACCGGATTCAAGCCAAGGTTCTCTGAGGCCTTCATCTTTTTTTCTTTCAACTGACTATCGGTATATTTTCTGTTCAACCAAGAAGATATCGTGGAACTATCCAGCATTTGCCCCTCTTGAAATAGGTAATCTTCCGGGTCGAATTGGGTTTGGGCCAACCGCATCAATCCATTTTCGAATTCTTCAATGTCATATCGGGTATTTAGATTGGATACGACCAAACCACGTGCTTTTGATGGTTCAAACGGTAGGATTGTTTGATAGTATTCTTCCGAAATTTTATACTTCGGAATAATTGCCGTTTCTTTTTTGTCTTTGGAGTCTTGAACTACCTCTTGCTTATCCTCAAAACTAGGCGCACATCCAGCAAGAAGCAGTATAAGAATCATCCCCAAAATAGAGTGTTTCCTCATAGCTACACCTCTTATTTATTTAGTTCCTCAATCAGTCTCTCTTCATCCCATACCATGACGCCTAGGCTTTCCGCTTTTTCCAGTTTGGAACCGGCATCTTCGCCAGCTATTACCAAATCGGTTTTCTTGCTGACACTTCCAGCAACGTTAGCTCCTAGCGCCTCTAATTTCTCTTTTGCTTCGTTACGTGTTAACTGATGCAATTTACCGGTTAAAACGACTGTTTTACCGGCAAAAACGGAATCGATTTCTTCAATGGCAACAGCTCTTGGCCCTTTAAACGTAAGGTTCACACCGGCTGCCTCCAATTCATTGAGTAACGCATGGACTTCTTCCAATTCAAAATAGGCTACGATGGAATCGGCCATCTTATCACCAATTTCATTAATGGACGTTAGGTCTTCACGGCTCGCCTTGCTTAAGGCTTCCATCGTCCCGAACTCCCGTGCCAGTGTCTTGGCCGCTTTTGAACCAACATGGCGAATGCCCAGCCCGAATAGCAGTTTTTCCAACGAATTGGTTTTCGAAGCTTCGATTGCTTGAAGAAGTTTATTGACGGATTTATCCCCCATCCTTTCCAAAGCAATCAGTTGATTGTATGTAAGCTTATAAATATCAGCCACATCTTGTATGAGTTGTTCTTTAAACAACAAACTAATCACTTTTTCACCAAGACTGTCTATATTCATTGCTGTACGGGAAACAAAGTGAATCAAGCCTTCCCTTATTTGTGCAGGACACTTCGGGTTAATGCAGCGTAAAGCAACCTCTCCCTCCAGCCGGACAAGTTCACTGCTGCATTCCGGACACTCAGCCGGCATCTTAAACTCGACTTCTTCCCCTGTACGGCGCTCTACCAGTACATTGACCACCTCTGGGATGATATCACCCGCTTTTTTCACGACCACTTGATCTCCGATTCTGATGTCCTTTTCACGGATTAAGTCTTCGTTATGAAGTGAAGCTCGCTGCACAGTCGTACCTGCTACCCGAACGGGATCCAAAACTGCGGTCGGAGTCAATACACCCGTACGGCCCACATTCAGCTCGATATCCCTTAGGGTTGTAATGACTTCTTCAGCTGGGAATTTATAAGCAATGGCCCATCGCGGACTTTTTGCAGTAAAACCTAATTCATCCTGCTGTTCAAGGGAATCCACCTTAACGACAATTCCATCAATATCATAGGCTAAGTTTGGACGTTGCTCCGTCCATTCTACTATATAAGCTATTACTTCCTCTATATTGGAGCATGTTTTTCTTTCCCGATTCGTCTTAAACCCGAGGCGATCCAATAAATCCAGACCCTCACTGTGGGAACGGACCCCTGTTTCCCCAAAATTGGCAATCGCATAAAGGAAAATATCCAAGTTCCGTTTTGCAGCGAGTTTTGGGTCAAGCTGCCTTAACGAGCCGGCAGCCGCATTTCGTGGGTTTGCAAATGGTTCCTCACCGCGTTCTTCTTTGGCCTTGTTCAATGATTCGAATGATTTTTTTGGCATGAAGGCCTCACCGCGCACTTCTATGGCAACCGGCTCCCGCAACTTCAATGGAATCGACTTGATCGTTTTCAAATTAGCGGTAATATCTTCACCGATCGTTCCATCTCCACGAGTTGCCCCTCTTACGAAAAACCCATTCTCATATTGAAGAGTGACGGCAAGTCCATCAATTTTCAATTCACATACATAGGAAAAATCGTCACCTACGGATTGTCTGACCTTTCTGTCAAAATCCCGTAAGTCACTTTCATTGAAGGCATTGCCTAAACTAAGCATCGGTGTGGTATGCTCTACTTTTTCAAACATATCCAAAATGGCGCCACCGACCCGTTGTGTCGGTGAGTCCGCCGTTTGCAGTTCCGGAAATTTCTCCTCATACTCAATAAGTTCACGGAGTAGCCGATCATATTCAGCATCAGGTACTGATGGCTGGTCCATTACATAATATTCATAGCTGTATTGGTTCAATAACGTTTGCAGTTCTAGAACTTTCTTCTCTGCAGCTTGTAAGTCCATACGTTCAATCCTTTCTAAAGAAGACTCCACCGCACTTCTTTTAGAAGAGCGGTGTCTAAAGTCAGATATCCCTATTCTTTACCAGTAGAAGCATATTAATAGCTTATGCTTTTTCAACTGGTGCAAATTTCGCCAATAGGCGTTTGATGCCAATTGGACTTGGGAAGGCAATATCCAGTTCCTTGCTCTCGCCTTCCCCTTTTACGCTCACCACGGTTCCTATACCCCATTTTTTATGGGAGGCACGGTCGCCGACAGCCCAGCCGATTTCTTCACCGCCCGTTGCGGATGGTGCAGAAACAGCTCTTCCAAAGGCAGGCACTTTTCTTGTTGAAGCTGTTGAAGGAGATCCGGTTCTTGAAGAACTGAAAGGTGTTTGCCTTGCTCTAGGAGCCGGTTTCGGTTTTAAATCTTCAAGTAGTTCCTCTGGTATTTCATTAATGAAACGTGAAACAGGATTCATGCTCGTCCGTCCATACAAGGTCCGCATTTGGGCATTGCTTATGAATAGCTCATTTTCAGCCCTGGTAATTCCCACATAAGCCAGACGGCGTTCTTCTTCCATCTCCTCTTCATCCATAAGCGAGCGGCTGTGAGGGAAAACCCCTTCTTCAAGGCCCAATAGAAAGACCACCGGATATTCAAGTCCCTTCGCTGAATGCAGTGTCATCAACGTTACCGTATTTGTAGCTTCTTCGGAATTCTCATCAAGTTGGTCTATGTCGGCAACCAACGCCAGGTCAGTCAAAAAGCCCACCAATGATTTGTCCTCGCTGTTATCTTCGAATGCTTTCGTAACAGATAAAAACTCATCTATATTTTCAAGCCGGCTTTGTGATTCAATCGTTTTTTCTGCCTGCAGCATCTCACGGTAACCGGTTTTCTTAATGACTTCCTCCACAAGTTCCGTCACGGATAAATATTCCTGCTGATTTGTATAGTTAGTGATCAGCGTATGGAATTCCCTTGCCGCTTTGGTAGCCTTCCCGCTTATCCCTGCCATTTCAACGGATTCGAGTGCTTTATAGATGGAAACATCATATTGATCTGCATAATCTGCCACTTTGTCCATTGAAGTTGCACCAATTCCGCGTTTTGGTACATTGATTACACGGCGGAGACTGATGTCATCATCAGGATTCGCAATAAGGCGAAGATAGGCAAGTAAATCCTTAATCTCTTTACGGTCATAGAACTTGGTGCCCCCGACTATTGCATAATTTATATTGGATTTAAGCAGAACTTCCTCCATGACACGTGATTGTGCATTTGTCCTGTAAAGTATTGCTATATCTGAATATTTCCTGCTGCCGGCCTGCACTAACTCATTTATCTTACCGGCTACAAATTGCGCTTCCCCTTGTTCATTGTCCGCACGGTAATAGAATATCTTATTGCCATCAGCATTCTCGGTCCAAAGATTTTTCGGCTTCCGGTTTTGATTGTTATCGATGACCTTATTCGCCGCTTCAAGAATCTTTTTCGTCGAGCGGTAATTCTGTTCAAGGAAAATCATGTTGGCATTCGGGTAATCTTTTTCAAATGAAAGGATATTCGCAATATCCGCACCGCGCCAACGATAGATCGATTGATCGGAATCCCCGACAACACAGAGATTACGGAAGCGAGAAGCCAATAGTTTAACAAGCATGTATTGAGCCCTGTTCGTATCTTGGTACTCATCAACATGAATGTATTGAAATTTACGCTGATAATATTCAAGCACCTCAGGTACGAGCTGGAACAATTGAATCGTCATCATGATCAAATCATCGAAATCGAGCGCTGAATTTTTACGCAGCCGTTTTTGATATTCCGTATATACATCGGCAGTTACTTTAGTGAAGTAATCAGACGCCGTCTTCAGGTACTCTTCCGGCCCGACCAATTCATTTTTCGCTGAACTGATGCTGCCCAAAATGGCACGGTAATCATATTTCTTTGTATCCATATTACGATCTTTCATGATTTGTTTTATGACCGATTGCTGATCCGTCGTATCCAATATCGAGAAGTTCCTATTAAATCCGATACGGTCAATATCTCTTCGTAAAATTCGGACACACATCGAGTGGAAAGTCGAAATCCAGATATCTTCGGATGCACCGCCAAGTATGGCACGGATCCTCTCCTTCATCTCACGTGCCGCCTTGTTGGTGAACGTGATTGCAAGGATGTTCCAAGGCGCTATTTCCTTCTCGACCATCAAGTAAGCTATTCGGTGAGTCAGCACACGCGTCTTTCCACTTCCTGCCCCAGCCATGATTAAAAGTGGGCCATCAGTTGATTTCACTGCTTTTTGTTGCTGTTCATTCAAACCTATTAGTAATTTTTCCGCTAAATATTGCATTATCACACCGCCTATACGAACATTCGTTTCTGTTTTAGTATACTATATTTATTACATGTTTTCATTTAACTGCCGAAACTGTTGCAAGTGCCACTTTCAAATCTTCATAAATCACATTGCCGACAACGATGACATCCGCAACCTTAGACATCTCTTTGGCTTGTTCAACCGATTTTATACCGCCGCCATAGAATAGTACGGTATCCTCCAAACTCTCTTTGGCCGCTTCCACCATCTGGACATCGCCGTAGTCACCGCTGTATTCCAAATAAAAAATCGGCAGGTTGAACATTTTTTCCGCCATCATCGCGTATGCACCCACATCATCCATATCCAAATCGGTATTGGCTTTCGTCAATTGGGCCGCCTTGCACTCAGGATTCAGGATACAGTACCCTTCAACGAAAATTTCATCCCAATTCAAAAGGTATCCGTATTCCTTGACTGCTTGCTGATGCAGTTTCATCATCCAATCCGGGTTGGTACTATTCAGGACACTCGGAATGAAATATAAATCAAAACCTGGCGTCACCGTTTCAACAGAAGAAATTTCCATCACACATGGGACGGTATATCGTCTCACACGTGCCATTAAATGAAGCACATTCTCAAGCGTGATTCCATCCGTTCCCCCGACCATTATTGCATCGGTACCGGATTCACAAACTTTTTCAAGGGCTTCATCACTTATTTCTTTATTTGGATCGAGTTTGAAAACATGTTTCCACTCGCGAAAATCGTACATTATAATCCTCCATTCACACTTCCCATTACACCATTATAGCATTAAGATTTTTCATTAAAAAAGAGAAGTATCGATAAAATGTTATTACCAAATGGAACCTCTGAATCTAAAATCCAATATAACATGGATACGGCTGAAAGACAGCCGGCAAAGAAAGTGCTGGACTCAAAGTAAAAAGCCGGGAAATGAATTTCCCGGCTTTTTATTATAATCGAAAGAATTAAGATTCAGTTGTTTCCTCGACGTTATCCTTAATACGGTTAAGAGCCATGGAATAAGCGTCATTTCCGTAATTCAAGCAGCGTTTGACCCTGGAAATCGTAGCCGTGCTTGCACCCGTTTCCGTTTCGATTTTATGATAGGTTTTCCCTTCTTCAAGCATGCGGGCTACTTCAAGACGTTGTGCCAGTGATGAAATTTCATTAACTGTGCATAAATCATCAAAAAATCGATAGCATTCGTCCAAATCACGCAAGGAAAGGATCGACTTAAACAGCTGATCCGTTTCTTTTCCTCTCAACTTATCAATTTGCATGTTACTCCCCCTCAATTTCATGGGTATCAAAATGAGACGTCTCCTACTAAACCAGGTTCATCCGGAATAATATTGACCCAAGTTTTCCCTGGAATCAACCCTACCTCTTTATCGTTTTTCACTGGTATAATCCGACCATCCTTATTAACCCATTCTACTTCATTCGCTTTTCCTTTTTGAAGTAAATAACCTTTTCCGCCACTTTTCAAGTCGATTTTACGACGCCCTTTATCGTCGATCACTTGATGAGCAGCCTCAATGATCAATATATTATCCAGTAAAATAGGTTTACTCGATTTATGTTCGACTGTTTGCTCTCCATTCGAATAACGTTTATATTTCTCTTCCGTGGCTTCGTATTCATACTGAACATCATACTCGTCTGATCCGTAGGAAACCTCGGTTTTCAATGCCGGTTCCCCTTGAAGGCCAGCCGCCTCTTCCTTTGTAAGGAAGGCATAAGGCTCCGGTGCACCATTCAACTCATATCCCTTTTCCTTCGCACCTTTTTGGATATCCTCAAAGGTGATGTAGGAATTATGCGGTGCTTTTCTATCTGCCGAACGTTGAAACAAAGTACCATCATAATATAATCCGTTCAAGTTATCAATATACCCTTTGTCCAGCATGGTTTTTGCCTCGGGGCTATTCCCATGACAGACATAGATGCAATCAAGGCCTTTAGCCAATTCGATATAATAGTCCCTTGCACTACGAATCGGACCGATTTGGCTTGGCATTTCACTTTGGAAGATAGCTAAAAATCTGGTTATGTCACCTTCTGCAAGCATTTCGTAGACCATATCGGCTTCTGAGAGGCCCGATTGTGGGCGTGCTTCCGGATGATTATTAATCATCACTGCTGCAGCCCTTCGATCACTGCCTGTATCGGTGGCTATACCTGTAAGTGGAAACTCATTGGAAGGTTCATTTTTCACATCTGTATTTTTGATGACAGCTTGGTCTTTCGGCTTACTGTCATCCGATGCAGGATCTTCTTTCGTAGAACAGCCTGCCAGCAGTAAAATAGCAATAACCATGAAAAGAACTCTCTTAAAATTCATCTTTCCACTCCTCTGATTTATTAGCCATTTCTTCTCTTATATTTTAACGCATTATAGTGGGAAAGAGTATAGTTTTATTCATTACATCATATACGCCTCGCTGGGTTAGCCTTATATATGGCAGATGGGTTGTCGAAAAGAATGAAAGGGTGTACACAGGATCGGCGAAGCGATAACCTCTCTCCCGCAGCAAATGCTTCAATTCATTTTCTTCATCTATCAGTTCAGGAACCTCCTTGGTGGACATGACTCCCTTTAATTTCAGAGGAAGTTCATGGATCACCTTGCCTTGTTCCGTTAAAATGATTCCACCTCCGATTTCCTTCAGCCGGTTAAATGCCAAATGCATATCCTTTTTCCTTTTACCGATTAGTATGATATCACCTGTATTTGTATAAGAGCCAGCAAAGCCACACAATTTGTCTGCAAACCCTTTTAATATCGTATTGATGCGCCATTTCCCTTCCCGATCGATAAGCATGAAAAAGCATTCATCATCCTCAAAGTTCAGTTCTTCATACCCAACATCATTGGCAAGGGAGTACGGTTTCGTAATTACATTATTGACCAATTCAATCCCAAACGGCATGGAAAATTCAAAATCTTCCTTTAAACTAAGATCCCAATCAAGATCAAGTGGTTTAAAATCGAAATCACTCCATTGGATTTCCTGTTCATCCCGAATGATCTCACCATCCCTTTTAACCCATTTCCCTTTTGCCATTACCGAAACTGGTGCGGGTTCCTTTACATCGGTCAGGAAGTTGATATTCGCTACCCTTCCTGTGGCAATATTGCCATGAAGGTATTCAATGTTATAATATCGTGCGATGTTGATTGTTGCCATATTGTATGCATCGATGACAGGAACGCCATTTTCTATTGCTATTTTGATCAAGCAGTCTATGAAACCATCTTCATAAAAGGATGGCGGCGATCCATCTGTCGTATAAAAGAATTTGTCATATTGATCGATGCCCAGCTCATGTATTTCCTGTATCATCTTCGGTAAATCCGGCCGGATCGAAGAATGTCTTAACGATACATAATAGCCTTGCAGCAAGCGCGACATGACTTCATCACCTGTCATTGCCTCATGATCACAATCGGCGCCGAACAAGGTCATTTTTGCTAAAGTCTTCTCTGAAGCACCTGGAAAGTGTCCTTCTATTTTCTTCCTCATTCGCTTGGCTTCCTGAATCCAGTGCAACATCATGTCATCCCCATCGAGAAGCTTCGGCCATCCAGTCAGTTCCCCGCCCTGTAATACGGCATCATGCTCCAGCCATGATTTAACGGCCCCATGGGAAAAGACCATGTCTTCATCGATCAATTCCGTTTGTCCGTCAAAACGGCTCCACCAATACATTGTTACAGGAATGTTACGTAATTCTTTCAAAAGAGAAAACGCTTTCTTTTTATCCAACTGCAATAAAAACGGCAAGTTATCATTGATTAATGTCGTTGTGCCGAAATGAGATGCATAACGTGAAAAAGAAAGGGGATTATATAATTGAGAAGGGTGTGAATGTGGCTCAATATAACCCGGGACTAGGTACTGGTTTGTACAGTCTACCGTTTCACAGCGGTCTATATTATCAGGAAGCTTATCGCCAACATATACGATGCGGTCATCATATATCCATATATTCGCTTTTACCCATTTTCGTAAAGCCTGATTTAAATAAGTCGTATTTTTAAGCAGAATGTGTGGTGCCCTATTGCCATCCAGCACATCTATATGTTCTCTTAGATGTTTATTTTTCCATCTATAGCGCTGTTCAAGCATAAACATTCCCCCATAATTTTATAGAAAAAGATGTATGAAAAAAACCATTTTCAATCCAATTTTATTTCATAGTAACATACTTGCCTCATTAGAACAGTAATGTTAACCAGATTATTGTTAAATTTTTGTGAAGGGATGGACTTAAAGTGAAGTTTAAACAAAATATCAGTATAATAAATGCGTTAATGCGAATTACCTGTGGTTTTACATTGCTAACATGGGCTATGGCTAAAATGGTAAAAAAACCATGGAAAAACCAATCTTATATATTCGTGGTCATGCTTTCTGCCATGAAAATAGGCGAAGGCATACTCCGCTATTGCCCTGTCGTCGATGCGATGGAAAACAGACAAAACTTAACGACAAATGAACCAAAACAGGGACATGAATCTAATCAATCTGATCACTATTAAAGAAGAAGCTGACTCCGCTTAGAGTCAGCTTCTTTATATTATGATGAAAAATTGTATTTTATTGCACGGTAGCCAATATCCATTCGCCAGAATAAACCATCTTTCTCAATATGTTCTAACTCTTTATATACTTCAGCCTGGGCAGAGGCCAAATCTTTCCCTTTTGCAGCAACCAGAAGTACACGTCCGCCATTCGTGATGCAATTCCCCTCACTATCGAGGGCCGTTCCAGCATGATAAACATGGGCATTCTGATCAATCTTTTCCAAGCCATTAATAATAGAACCCTTTTTATATTCCCCTGGATATCCATCAGCTGCGACGACCACCCCAAGAACAGCTTCTTCATGCCACTCAAGTTCTAAATCCTCTCCAGAAAGAACAGCTTCAAGCGCATCTACGAAATCTGTTTTTAGGCGCGGTAAAACAACTTGCGTTTCCGGATCGCCAAAACGGGCATTGAACTCAATGACTTTCGTGCCTTTATCGGTAGCAATCAACCCGGCATATAATATACCTGTAAAACTCCGATTCTCCGAAATCATCGCATTTACCGTGGGCTTAAGAATTGTTTCGACTGCGGTCTGAATCATTTCATCGGAAATTTGCGGCACTGGTGAATATGCACCCATTCCACCTGTGTTCGGACCCTGATCACCATCAAAAACCCGCTTATGATCTTGAGCAATGACCATCGGATACACTTTTTCCCCATTAACGAATGCCATCAATGAAAATTCCTCGCCATCAAGGAATTCTTCAATAACGACTTTAGCAGATGCTTCCCCGAACTTTGCTCCGACTAGCATATCATGGATGGCGTCTAACGCCTCTTCCATCGTCATGGCAACTACGACACCTTTTCCTGCAGCCAACCCGTCCGCTTTTATGACGATGGGGGCACCCACTTTTTCGATATATGCCTTTGCTGAATCGTAATCGGAAAATGTTTCATATTCTGCTGTCGGAATGCTGTAGTTCTTCATTAAATCTTTAGCAAAGGATTTACTTCCCTCGATGACTGCAGCACGGCCATTAGGGCCAAATACCTGTAATCCTGCCTCCGTAAAATCATCGGCAAGTCCATTCAACAATGGGGTTTCGGGCCCGATCACGGTTAATGAAACTGCATTCTGCTTGGCAAAGGCAACCAAACCCCCGTGATTGTTTTCATCAATCGGCACAAGAGTCGCTACATCAGTCATCCCTGGATTTCCCGGTGCTGCAAAAACTGTCCCAACCCGTTTACTTTCAAATAGTTTGCGGGCTATGGCATGCTCCCTGCCGCCCCGGCCAATTACTAGTACATTCATTATCGCACCTCATTTTTGATTAATGTTTAAAGTGACGAATTCCTGTAAACACCATCGTAATCCCATATTCATCAGCTTTCTTGATTGAATCCTCATCTTTAACAGATCCACCAGGCTGAATGATTGCCGTGACGCCCGCTTTCGCTGCCGCTTCTACAGTATCATCCATTGGGAAGAAAGCATCTGATGCCAATGCACTTCCTGTCGCTCTTTCCCCAGCTTGTTCAAGGGCAATTTTTGCAGCTCCCACACGGTTCATTTGACCTGCACCAACACCTAATGTCATTTGATCGTTACAAACCACTATTGCATTCGACTTGACATGTTTCACGATTTTCCAGCCAAGTTCCATGGCTTTCCACTCTTCAGGAGTAGGCTCACGTTTCGTTGCCACTTTTATCTCTGCATCCTTTAAACTATGTGCATCCCGATCTTGAATAAGTAATCCGCCTTCAATGGATGTCAATTTACGCTCAGGCTTTTTAACCGCATCGAAATCGATCGTTAATAAACGAAGGTTTTTCTTGCTTGTCAATACTTCCACTGCCTCTTGTGTAAACCCAGGGGCAATGATGATTTCAAGGAAAATTTCATGAAGTTTTTCAGCAGTCGCCTTGTCAACTTCACGGTTCAATGCGATGATCCCACCGAAAATGGAAGTGGCATCTGCCTCATAAGCTTTTTCAAATGCTTCCAAAATGGTCGCACCGACACCGACACCGCAAGGATTCATATGTTTGACTGCAACTGCAGCCGGCTCATTGAATTCTTTAACGATTTGAAGTGCTGCATCAGCATCATTAATGTTGTTGTATGAAAGTTCTTTTCCATGTAGTTGATTCGCTTCTGCAATTGAGAAAACGGAACCAAGCGGTTTTTTATAGAATGAGGCTTTTTGATGTGGATTTTCCCCATAACGAAGCGACTGTTTCAATTCAAAGGTAACAGTCAATGATTCAGGATTTTCTTCATCGGCAAGCTCTGTCATATACTCTGAAATAACGGCATCATATGCTGCTGTATGGCGGAAAACTTTTGCAGCCAGGCGGCGATTCGTGGTTTTCGATACTCCGCCATTTTGTTTCAGCTCGGCCAATACGTTAGGATAATCATCGGAATCAACGATAACAGTCACATATTCGTGGTTTTTAGCAGAAGAACGAAGCATTGTCGGTCCACCGATATCGATGTTTTCAATAGCATCTTCCACAGTGACTTCCGGTTTGGAAATCGTCGCTTGGAATGGATATAGGTTCACACAGACAAGTTGAATGGGTTCAATATTATGCTCTGCAAGCTGTGCTGCGTGATTTTTGTCATCATGTTTTGCCAACACTGCTCCATGGACATTCGGGTGAAGTGTTTTAACACGTCCATCCAATATTTCCGGGAAACCGGTGACGTCACTGATTCCAATTACCTCAATACCATTATCCTGCAGCGTTTTTTTGGTACCGCCTGTAGAAATGACTTCAAAACCTGCTTCAATTAAACCTTGAGCAAATTCTACGATACCTGTTTTATCCGATACACTAATTAATGCACGTTTCTTCATGTTATGTTGGTCCCTCCATTAAGTAAGTTTCTTGTGGCATAGCTCCCGCAAAACTGACGGATACAAGTCATGCTCCATTTCTTGAATCCTTTTTTGAAGGATATCTTTCGTATCCCCCTCAAGAATTGGCACTGCCTTTTGGGCAATGACCGGTCCTGTGTCCATTCCATCATCGACATAATGAACCGTCACCCCCGTTTCCTTCACTCCGGCATCAAAAGCCTGGCCAATTGCGTCCTTGCCTGGAAAACTAGGCAGAAGTGAAGGGTGGATGTTCACAATCCTCTGTGAATACTTTTGTAATAAAGTCGGACCGATCAAACGCATATAACCAGCCAGAATGATGAATTCTATCTCATACTGGCGAAGCCTTTCGAGGATTTCCGATTCATACTCAATCTTATTCGAGTAATTCTTCGCTGAAAAGGAGAAAGAATCAATATTCTCAAGCATAGCTCTCTCAAGCACATATGCGTCTTCACGATCGCAAACGACAAGACAGATTTCCGCCTCTAACTTTCCACTTTTTATTGCTTCAGCAATTGATTGAAAATTACTACCGTTACCTGATGCAAAGACAGCAAGGCGTTTCATTATTTGAACGACACTCCATTTCCATCCACTACCGTTCCAATAACCGAGGCTTCTTCACCGCAAGAACGTAGGTGGGCTAGCACATCGGATGCCACTTCTTTTTTCACGACGGCCGTCATACCGATTCCCATATTGAAGATATTGAACATTTCCTCTTTTACAAGGTTCCCTTTTTCTTCAAGGAATGAGAATATAGTTGGAATTTCCCAGCTTCCGAGCTCGATTTCAACACCGCATCCTTCAGGAAGAATACGCGGAATATTCTCGATGAATCCACCACCAGTGATATGGGCAAGACCATTGACCTCAAATTTTTCCAACGTCGATAAAACGGACTTCACATAGATCTTTGTCGGTTTTAATAATTCCTCTCCCAACTTGCAATCCAGTTCCGGTACGAAGTCATGAAGCCCCATACCTGAGTCTTCAAGAAGGATTTTACGAACAAGGGAATATCCATTACTGTGGATGCCGCTTGAAGCGAGTCCAATAACGACGTCACCCGCCGAGATTGCTTCACCAGTAATTAGACGTGATTTTTCAACGGCACCAACAGTAAAACCTGCAACATCGTATTCTTCCGTCTCGTACATGCCAGGCATTTCAGCCGTTTCTCCGCCGATTAAAGCACAGCCCGCCTGCTCACAGCCATCTGCAATTCCTTTGACGATCATTTCAATTCGTTCGGGATCTGCTTTACCGCAGGCAATATAATCTAAAAAGTATAAAGGTGCAGCACCTTGTACGACAACATCATTGACGCACATAGCTACACAATCCACTCCAATTGTATCGTGTTTATCCATCATGAACGCCAACAAAAGTTTTGTACCCACTCCATCCGTACCTGAAATGAGCACAGGTTCTTTAAGGTTCAAGGAAGATAAATCAAACATGCCGCCGAAACCGCCCAGACCATTCATTACTTCTGGACGAAATGTGCGCTTTACATGTTTTTTCATTCGATTTACCGCTTCATAACCAGCCTCAATATCCACACCAGCCTGTTTATATGCATTAGCCATTTGAAATCCTCCTCCGAAAATCAATCATCATTGCCGACTTGATTAACATTTTGTTTTTTCTCGTTCGTATTCAAAAATTTCAGTCGGATAATTTCCGGTGAAACAAGCTAGGCATGAACCGCGCGTTTCTCCAGGAAACGGTCTTCCAATTGCTTCGACCATACCTTCGACACTTAAAAAAGTTAAGGAATCGGCACCAATGATTTCCCTTATTTCCTCCACCGATTTAGAGCTCGCAATCAGTTCTTCCTTTTTAGACGTGTCTATGCCATAAAAACATGGATTCTTGATCGGTGGTGAGCTGATTACTACATGCACTTCTTTCGCCCCGGCATCTTTTAACATGCGGACAATCCTTCTGCTCGTTGTCCCACGGACGATTGAATCATCAACCATTATGACCCGCTTGCCTTCCACTACCCCTCTTACAGGTGAAAGTTTCATCTTCACGCCTTGTTCACGCAGACTTTGTGATGGCTGAATGAACGTCCGTCCAACATACCGATTTTTTATTAAACCCATTTCATAGGGAATGCCTGCAGCTTCAGCATAGCCAATCGCTGCCGAAATGCTGGAATCAGGTACACCTGTAACTACATCTGCTTCAATTTTGGTTTCCAGTGCCATTTGCTTGCCAAGGTTTTTTCGTGCCGTATGGACATTGATCCCATCAATATTGCTATCCGGACGGGAAAAATACACGTACTCCATCGTACACATTGCCTGTTGACTGGAAAGCGAAAAGTACTCGGATGTGATTCCCTCATCATTAATGACAACAAGTTCACCCGGCTCAATATCGCGGATGAATTCTGCACCTACAATATCGAGTGCACATGTTTCTGATGCAGCGAAATATGCATCGCCTATTTTCCCCAAGGAAAGTGGACGGAAGCCATGCGGATCTCTTGCCATGATCATTTGGTTTTCCGTCATGATGACAAAGGCATAGGCCCCTTTCAGCATGCTTAAGCTGTTCTTCACGGAATCTCTTACATCCGAGTAGCCGGAGCGTTTAATCAGATGTGCCAGAACTTCCGTATCGGATGTCGTTTGAAAAATGCTTCCCTGTCCTTCAAGCTGTGCTTTTAACTGATGGGCATTGACGATATTCCCATTATGGGCAAGTGCCAGCCCTCCTGTATGCGAATTGAACAGGAAAGGCTGAACATTTTGATACCCGCCGCCGCCTGCCGTAGTATAACGGACATGGCCGATTGCCGCTTTTCCTGTACCGGAAAGTGCCTGCATTTTTTCAGCAGTGAATATCTCTGTGACAAGTCCTTCGCCCTTAGAGATGGACATCTGCTCACCATCCGTCACGACGATGCCTGCTCCCTCTTGACCACGATGTTGCAAGCTATGCAAACCGTAGTAAGCAAGCTGTGCAGCATCGGGATGTCCCCAGACTCCTACAACACCACACTCTTCGTTTAGGCTTCTTATTTCAGCAAGCATGGTATGGCTCCCTTCCAAGCTGTTTGTAAATCTTCAACGTCCGCTTCCAATACTTTGCTATCACTGTTTGTCTCCACGACTAATTTATTATCAGCCGTTACTGAACCTATGCATATCGCATCTTCAACAAGTGCTTCAAATGCCGCTTGGTTTTCAGGCTTGATGGACAGTAAGAATCGTGATTGCGTTTCACTGAATAATTCGGATACCGGTTCGCCGGATATATTCACTTTTGCCCCAAGTTTGCTAGCCCCGAATAAAGATTCAGCTAAAGCCACTGCCAAACCGCCTTCCGAAAGGTCATGGGCTGATGCAACAAGTCCTTTTTTGATTGCAGTTAGAATTTGCTGCTGACGTTTTTGTTCAATGGCCAAATCAAGTTCTGGAGCGCGCCCAAAGATTTTACCCTCAAGCATTTTCTGTAATTCACTGCCTCCAAATTCAACCTTCGCTTCGCCGACCACATAAATCAAATCGGATTCATTTTTAAATGTTTGTGTAGTGATGTGCTGAAGGTCACTGACAAGACCAACCATCCCAACTACAGGTGTCGGATAAATCGCTTCACCATTCGTTTCATTGTAAAGGGAGACATTTCCGCCAATTACAGGAGTACTTAAGCTTCTGCAAGCTTCACTCATACCGTCTGCCGCTTTTTCCAATTGCCAAAATATCTCAGGTTTTTCTGGATTCCCAAAATTCAAGCAATCTGTAATCGCCAAAGGCTCTGCACCCGAGCAAATGATGTTACGGGCAGCTTCAGCCACTGCGATTTTGCCACCTGTTTCAGGATCTAAATAAATAAAGCGGGAGTTGCAATCCGTCGTCATGGCAAGGGCCTTATTCGTGCCCCGTACACGTACTACGGCCGCATCCGATCCAGGTGAGACGACTGTATTCGTGCGGACCATGTAATCATATTGGTCGTAGACCCATTCCTTACTCGAAATTGTCGGTTGCTTCAATAGTGAAACCAATGTTTCTTTGTAATCTCCAATTGCTGGAACTTCAGCCTTCATGCTTTGGAAGTCACGGAAATATTGCGGTTCTGCAGATGGCTTGTGATAGATTGGAGCTTCTTCAGCCAATGCATCAACCGGAACCTCCGCAACGATTTCACCTTGATGGGAAAGTGTTAGATTTTTGTCATCCGTTACTTCTCCAACAGCAACCGCTTCTAGGTCATACTTTGTAAACAAGTCAACTATTTCCTGTTCGCGTCCTTTAGTTACAACGATCAGCATCCGCTCTTGTGATTCAGAAAGCATCATTTCATATGCTGTCATTCCCGTTTCACGCTGCGGTACCAAATCAAGATTCATTTTTATTCCTGATCCAGCTTTACTCGCCATCTCGGCAGATGAGCTTGTAAGACCCGCTGCTCCCATATCCTGAATACCGACAAGGGCATCATTTTGAATCAATTCAAGGCATGCCTCCAAAAGCAGTTTCTCCATGAATGGATCGCCTACTTGTACGGCAGGCCGTTTTTCTTCTGAAGACTCTGAAAGCTCTTCAGATGCAAATGTTGCTCCATGGATTCCATCACGTCCAGTTTTGGCACCCACATACATCACTGTGTTGCCCACTCCATGCGCTTGGCCCTTTTTAATGTCCTTATGATCGATCAAACCTACACACATGGCATTGACTAGAGGATTCCCTTCATACGATGGATCAAATTGAATTTCTCCTCCGACAGTTGGAATTCCGATACAATTCCCGTATCCTGCAATCCCGGCAACCACTTCTTTAAATAAATATTTCACGCGATCATTATCTAACTCACCAAAGCGAAGCGAGTTCAGCATCGCAATTGGACGGGCACCCATGGAGAAGACATCACGGATAATTCCGCCGACACCAGTAGCAGCACCTTGATAAGGTTCTATTGCCGAAGGGTGGTTATGACTTTCAATTTTAAAAACGACAGCCTGATCGTCACCGATATCAACGATACCTGCTCCTTCACCAGGACCTTGCAGCACTTTCTCCCCTGTAATCGGGAACTTCCTTAAGATGGGTTTTGAATTTTTGTAGGAACAATGCTCTGACCACATTACCGAAAACAATCCAGTTTCCGTATAATTCGGCAGTCTGCCTAAGATTTTCTCCACCATTGCAAATTCATCATCGGATAGTCCCATAGTTGCGTACAAACGATCCGATTTAATTTTTTCCGGACTTGGTTCAAGCTGTAATAACATGTGATTCCCTCCAGTTTTTCACGATGGATTGAAAAATCTTTAAGCCGTCTTTACTGCCAAGCAGCGAATCAACAGCACGTTCGGGATGAGGCATCATTCCGAGGACATTTCCTTGTTCATTTGTAATTCCCGCTATCTGTTCCAAGCTTCCGTTTGGATTTTCACCATCATACGTGAACAGGATGCGGTTATTTCGTTTTAATTCAGCCAATGTCTCATTATCGCAGTAATAATTCCCTTCACCATGGGCAACCGGGATCGTAATCGTTTCATTTAATTCATATCCTGTCGTGAACATTGATTGATTATTTTCAACCTTCAGTCCTACATTGCGGCAAATGAATTTCAAGCCTTCATTACGGCGCATCGCTCCAGGTAAAAGTCCTGCTTCAAGTAAAATCTGAAAACCATTGCAGACACCCAAGACAGGCTTTCCTGCTTGTGCCGCTTTTACGACTTCGGCCATTACATTCGAAAATCGTGCAATTGCTCCAGAGCGTAAATAGTCTCCATAAGAGAAACCTCCTGGAAGGAGAATCCCATCATACTGATCTAGATTGTCTGTAGAGTGCCAAACATACTCCACTTCTTCCCCCAGTGCATCCTTTATCGCATGGTACATATCGACATCACAATTGGAACCAGGGAAAACTATGACAGCAAATTTCATTGGGTGATAACCTCCTCAACATCATAACGGTAAGCTTCAATTACCGTATTGGCCAATAGTTTTTCACACATTTCCTTCACAAGTTGATCTAAATCACGATCCGTATCTTTAATTGTAAGTTCAATGTATTTCCCCACACGAACATCGCTAACTTCGTTATACGTTAAACTATGAAGTGATTGTTGCACTGCTGCTCCCTGTGGATCTAGTACACTTTCGCGTAGTGTGATATATACCTTAACCTTATACATGTTGAGTGCCCTCCAACTTTGCTAGTATTTTTTCGTAAGCATCTGTTAAACTTCCTAAATCACGGCGGAATACATCTTTGTCTAACTTTTCGTTCGTGTTAATATCCCATAATCGGCAAGTATCAGGTGAAATTTCGTCTGCCAGCAAAATGTCTCCATTCGGGGTTTTACCGAACTCTAATTTAAAATCAATCAATTTAATGTCCAACTCTTTAAAGAAGGAAGTTAAGACAATACTGATTTCTTGTGCTTTCTCTTTTAAAATCGCTACATCTTCCTTGCTTGCAAGTTCCAATTCTTCAATATGGTCTTCCGTTAACAGAGGATCGCCGAGTTCATCGTCTTTATAGTAAAACTCAATCAGCGTTTTCTTTAGCGGCTGGCCTTCTTCAATGCCAGTCCTTTTAGAAAAACTGCCGGCAGCCGTATTTCTGACAACGACTTCAAGCGGAATGATGGATACCCTCTTTACTAGCTGCTCCCGGTCGGAAAGCATTTCAATAAAATGGGACGGGATATTTTCTTGGGCAAGCTTTGAAAATAGTAAGCTAGTAATTTGATTATTCAACTTACCTTTTCCGGCAATCTCTGACTTCTTCTCACCATTGAACGCTGTTGCCGAATCCTTGTATTCCACCCATACTATTTCACTGTTGTCCGTTGCAAAAATCTGTTTCGCTTTTCCTTCATACAACAACTCTCGTTTTTCCATCTGTCCAGACCCCCCACATTGTGAATATTATGAATTTTCCTGCCATTGTTCAGGCTTGGCAAACATATCACCGTTTAGAGGTGCCATGTTTGCCGCCTTCACTTTTTATAAACCTAAACGATCAAAGATTACATCAACATTTTTCAGGTGATGTGTAGGATCGAAACAATCATCAAGTTCTTCTTTCGTAAGCAAGCTTGTGATTTTATCATCCTTTTCGATCAGGCTTCGGAATGGAACTTGAAGCTCCCATGCCTCCATCGCTTTCGGCTGAACCGTATCATAGGCTTCTTCGCGGACAAGTCCTTTATCGATAAGGGAAAGCAGTACACGTTGTGAGAAAATCAATCCAAGCGTACGGTCCATATTGCGTTTCATATTTTCTGGATATACGGTCAAGTTCTTCACAATGTTGCTGAATCGGTTCAGCATGTAGTTTAATGCGATCGTTGCATCCGGCAAGATGATGCGCTCAGCAGAAGAATGTGAAATGTCACGTTCATGCCATAATGGCACATTCTCATATGCTGTCATCATGTAACCGCGGATTACACGAGCCATGCCCGTCATATTTTCAGAACCGATTGGATTCCGTTTATGAGGCATTGCCGAAGAACCTTTTTGTCCTTTTGCAAAGAATTCTTCCACTTCGCGTGTTTCACTTTTTTGCAGGCCGCGAATTTCCACTGCGAACTTTTCAATTGATGTCGCTATTAAAGCCAATGTGCTCATATAATGTGCGTGGCGATCGCGCTGCAATGTTTGTGTTGAAATTGGCGCTGCTTCAAGACCAAGCTTTTCACAAACAAATTTTTCAACGAACGGGTCGATGTTTGCGTAAGTTCCGACAGCTCCAGAGATTTTCCCAACTTCTATGTTCTTTCTTGCTTCTTCAAAACGTTCGACATTGCGTTTCATTTCTTGATACCAAAGAGCCAGTTTCAACCCAAAAGTGGTCGGCTCAGCATGAACACCATGTGTACGTCCCATTTGTACCGTGTATTTATGTTCTTTCGCTTTATTTTTCAGGATCTCCACGAAGTTATTTAAATCCTTGGCAAGGATCTCATTCGCTTGCTTAATCACATATGAAAGAGCTGTATCCACCACATCAGTGGAAGTCAGTCCGTAATGGACCCATTTCCGTTCTTCACCCAACGTTTCAGAAACCGCACGTGTAAAAGCAACAACATCATGGCGTGTATCTTTTTCGATTTCATTGATACGGTCCACATCGAATGTGGCCTTTTCACGAAGAAGCTTCACATCTTCTTTTGGAATGACACCTAGCTCAGACCATGCTTCACAAGCTAAGATTTCAACTTCCAACCACGCATTAAAGCGGTTCTTTTCTGTCCAAATGTTTCCCATCTCTGGGCGGGTATAACGTTCAATCATTTTACTTCCTCCGTTTCAACCTGTTGATTCCATATTTTGCTTCGATCACTTTCTAAAAGAGCTTCCTCGATCGTTGGACGTAAAATATTCACATGACCCATTTTCCGCTTAAGCTTGGCTTCTTTCTTACCGTATAGGTGGACCTTCCAATCTGAAAGCGTCGGAATTTCATCCATTAAGGGCCCGATATGCTCACCAAGGATGTTTATCATTACCACAGGCTTCAATAACGCCGTATTTCCGAGCGGCCAATTGCAGACAGCCCTAATGTGCTGTTCGAACTGTGAAGTCTCACATGCTTCCATTGTATAATGGCCTGAGTTATGAGGTCTTGGCGCTAATTCATTAATGATGATCTCATCCTGAGCGGTTAAAAACATCTCTACTGCCAATGTCCCCACCAAATCAAGTTTCTCTGCAAGCTGCAAAGCTTCATTAATAGCTTTCCGTTCAGCTTGTTGACTAATACGGGCGGGAACAATACTTTTATGAAGAATGTTTTCAATATGAACGTTTTCCGCAATCGGAAAATGACTTACCCCGCCATTTGCCTTGCGCGTCACGATAATGGAGATTTCTTTTACGAAAGGAATCCAGGCTTCCAGCACACATTTACCTGTTTTGAGCAGGGATTCAGCCTTTTTGATATCGGCTTCTTCCTTAATGACCAACTGCCCTTTTCCATCATAACCGCCCCGCGTCGTTTTTAACACACTAGGGTACCCTATTTTCTCTATATGAAGGTAAATTTCTGAAATATCCTGTATTTCCTGATACGGAGCAACGGAAGCACCTGCATCAGATATGGCTTTTTTTTCCGTCAATCTATCCTGTGTCAGCTTTAATAATTCTGAGCCCTGTGGAAGATATGCATGTTGCTTTAACCAATCCAAGGCTGCTGAACTGATATTTTCAAACTCGTAAGTTATGACATCACTGACCTCAGCTAATCTTTTCAATGCTTCGATATCATCATAAGCACCAGTGATTTCTATATCCGCCACTTGAGCACATGGACCTTCTGCAGTGGGCTCAAGGACCGCAATTTTAAAGCCCGATGCCTTAGCCGATAAGGCCATCATCCTGCCCAATTGCCCACCGCCGATTATTCCTATGGTCTGTCCCGGTAAAATGACTGTATTATTTAAGTTGTTCACTGCTCTGTAACACCTTTTCTCTGGTTTCGTTTCGTAAAGCCTCTAACCTATCAGCAATGTCAGAATCAAAAGCTGCTAATATTTGAGCCGCAAACAAACCGGCATTGACTGCGCCCGCTTTTCCGATCGCGACCGTTGCAACCGGTACGCCACCAGGCATTTGAACAATCGATAATAACGAATCCATCCCATTTAATGCCTTTGACTGTATTGGAACGCCTATCACAGGGACAATCGTTTTAGCGGCGGTCATACCTGGAAGATGTGCAGCCCCGCCTGCTCCGGCAATAATCACTTTAATATCTCTCTCTTTTGCACTCTCTGCATATTCAAATAGTAAATCCGGCGTCCGGTGGGCGGAAACGACTCTTTTTTCATAGGGAATCTCAAGCTGTTCCAATGATTCACAAGCGTATTTCATCGTTTCCCAATCCGAGACACTTCCCATAATAACCCCAACTTGCGGTTTCATATCATCTTTCCCTCCAACACTCATATTATGGCGTCCCGAGTATGTAGACGGACGCTTATCATTATCTATAACATGTAAATAAAAAACCGGACAGGTTGCTTCCTCATCGAGAAAGCAACCTGCCCGGAAAAGAAAGCCTTTTTGAAAAAGTGCAAAAAGACTTGGCTAGTTTCCGAAATAGTCAGATGCTTTTCTCATAGTCCGATGATTTACGGTCATCAGGTAGAAACTTTTGGGCCATATCCCCATGATTATATGAGATGTATTAATGTAACTTCATATTACCTTCCGGTCATTTTAATGTCAAGTTAAAATCGAATATTTTCACATCATATTAATTAAACGTTCGTGTTTTACTCAATTAATTTTGCTTCGAATACAATTTTCCGATCAACTGGCACATATTGGACTTTGCCATTCTCAATTCTTTCGGCAAAGATAGGCTCCTCCGTGCGCCTTACAGGAAAGTATCCTGCCGCTTTAATCCGATCTAAACATGCATCGATCGACTCGCCCTCGATGACTTCAAACCTTTCCTTACTCTTTTTACTCACAATACCGACCCCTTCCATAATTCTATTTTGTCTGTCTTCTTCCTTAGCAATCAACTTGCATCATTATCAATATTAAGTAAGTTCTTCATCAACAACAAATTCTTCCTAGTATAATGAAAGGAACAAGTAAAGACAAGAACACATCTCAATAAAACCGATTTCATCATAATAGAAATTCACTATTGCCTCGGATTATGATATCCCTGTCTTCCGTTAAAGCCCTCCGCTTATAAATTATGCATCCCCTTTATTTATCCTGCCCTTCTCTCCCTCTGAATTACTATAGTCTGATTCATGAAATTAACCATTGCTCCATGATCGGTACATATTCGTAACTTGCTCTCATGAATTATTTCAATTCAAGTGTTAACGATAGGTCGAAATTAATGGTCTGCGGGTTAACCATATCTCGTTTCAGGCCCTCTAGATTACTCTACAGGTCGGACTAGATGTTAAGCCACCTCACTTCTCCCTGATAGCTGAAAGTATATCTATACAAAAAAAGACCAGCCGGATGGCTGATCTTTTAAATGGCTTGGCGGCGTCCTACTCTCACAGGGGGAAACCCCCAACTACCATCGGCGCTGAAGAGCTTAACTGCCGTGTTCGGAATGGGAACGGGTGT
>NZ_JANZMJ010000034.1:0-62894 GCF_025175645.1 Peribacillus aracenensis | reverse complement strand
GCTAATCTCAGGGAGCAAGCTCCCGTCGATTCGCTCGACTTGCATGTATTAGGCACGCCGCCAGCGTTCGTCCTGAGCCAGGATCAAACTCTCCGAAGAAATGTTTGACTTGCTCATTTGCTTTTTTGATAGTGTGTGCTCACTTAAAATTCAACGTTGGCGCTTTGTTTTGTTCAGTTTTCAAAGAGCAATTTGTTTGTCGCATCTCTTAGCGACTTTAATATCTTAACACCTTATTACCACTTCGTCAATAACTTTTTTAAAAAAGTTTTTTTCATTCTTTTTCAGAAGCTATTACGTTGCAGCAACTTTTATAATATACCAGCGTACAAACCAATAGTCAATAGATTTTTTGAATATAATTCGGATTTAAATATCATGACTGGTTCCGCTTGGATAAATTCGTTTTTCCCCTCATATACATCAGGCATTCTTCCTCGGTGCTCACCCTTTTAAACAGCCTGAAAAGGATATTATATTTCTCGTTTATTGCCCTTTTGACTAAGTGATCGATTCTGTCATCTTGCAAATCGAATAGTATTTCATCCATCTCTCTTTTTAAAAGGTACTCCAATTCCATCTTTTCTTTGTCATTAATCAATAAACCGAGCATGGTTCACACCTCCATCAGACAGCTTTCCCCATTCCCATCAATTTTATGAATTTTCAACGGATTTTTTTGCATAACAATAATCCTCGCGCATAAATTTGAAGACAAGAGTACTTTGGACAAGGGGATGGATTAATGAAATTTTTCATGGTGCTTCAGGCCAAGAACATTAAATATTATTCGTTAATTTTGCTTACGGCACTTTTTACCGCTTGGTTTCTTTTTGTACAAAACATTCTTCATGCCCCCGTTTTTTCTACAGAAGATGGGCCGAAAGCGGTTTATAAAGGGGAAAAGAATGTTGCGATCACGTTCAATATTGGCTGGGGTGATGAGAAAGCCGCCCCAATAATAGAGACATTAAAAAAAGAAAAAATTAAATCCGCCACTTTCTTCCTCGCGGGATCTTGGGCTGAACGTCATCCGGACATTGTAGCTGAAATTGTGAAAGAAGGATATGAAATCGGCATGCTCGGTTACGATTATAAAGATTATTCCGAAATGGAAGATCAAGAAATCATCCGGGATATTTCTAAAGCCCAGGAGGCATTTAAAAAACTTAATGTAAAGAACATAGAACTTTTACGTGCTCCCACCGGCCACTTTGATAAACGCCTCTTAAAGATCAGCGAGAATTTCGGATATACCGTTGTCCATTGGAGCATCGATTCAAAGGATTGGACCAATCCAGGTGTGGATCGGATCGTTCAGAACATCACCAAGGCCCAAAAGGGTGATATCATCTTATTACATGCTTCAGACTCCGCAAAACAAACGAATAAGGCTTTACCCGAGTTACTAAGTGAACTTCGATCAAAAAATTTAAACTTCGTTAACGTTTCAGAGATGATTTCCAATTCATCGGCAAGCAGTGAAGAAATCCGCTGACTGAAAAAACTGCGTACTAATGGTCTCCAAAACCTTTAGTACGCAGTTTTTACGTTTTGATTTCCTTATGTATGGACCCACTTACAAATAGGTTAGCTGCCTTTCCCTAGTTCACCGGCTTTCATCTTTCCCTTTGCCGGAGTTTGCTGACTCCCTCTTTTACTGGCCAATTCCCTTTGTGAACGTTGAATCAATTTGCTCAGAACCAATAATTGATAAGCATTGCAGGCTAACAACGGAAACAGCATGAAGTAAAGCCAGCTTTCATCATTGGCACTGGCACTTAGGACAGGTATCCACTCCAACACCGTGACCACGACCATGAAAAATAAGGCGGGTATGAACGACTGTTTATTCGTTTGTTTCATTTTGAAATATGCTGTAATAAGCCCTGCGGCCAATACAACCAATGCTAACGCGATGTAGGAACTGATCCCCTCGCCTGAACCAAAGCTGAGATATCGCAGGTAAACAAGATCGAATACAACAAAAAGAATGAGTACAAGTTGAACGGCATTCCATAAGGAAGCGCTTTTAAATATCCCCAGACCAAAACGATGTATCGTTAAATAGGCAAAAAAGCCGGCTTGGCTTATGACACTGAAAATTAATCCAACACCGAATAACCAAATAAAAGTTGATAGGATGGCACTGACTTCAAAAGAAGAAAAATAAGGCTTAAACTCACTCCACCGAGCCAAGAACCCTACAACTCCGCCCGTTACACCACCGATAAGCAATGTTGTTAAAAACAATTTAACTAAGTTACGGCTGTTCATTGTTTTCCTCCATACATTTCTATTTCATTTCCTTAATTGTACCAACCAAATTTGGAAAAATCCACTTATTCCACCAAGGAATAATATCGCCGATTGGAACCATATTAACAGTAAGAAGGATGAAAGGGGCCCTGCGTATGAGAGTGGGAGTTGCTTTGCTTTTCACGTCATTCTTGCTCGTTTGTTCCGGTTGTGCGCAAAATGGAGCAGGCGCAGAAAAAATGGAGTATGAAGAGACAAAGAAAATGATTGTCGATATCTTGAAGACAGATGATGGAAAAAAAGCCATCCAGGATATCATTACTGATGATAAAACGAAAGCTGAACTTATTATGGATTCGGAAGACATTAAGAAATCCATTGAAGATATGATCACTTCAGATAAAGGGAAGGAATTTTGGAAAAAAACATTTAACGACCCGGAATTTGCTTCCGCTTATGCTAAAGCATTGGAAGGCGAACATAAAAAGGTATTGAAGGACTTAACTGCTGATCCTCAGTATCGTGGAATGCTCATGGAAATAATGAAAGAACCGGATATGGAAAAAGAAATGAATAAGTTATTAAAAACCAAGGAGATGCGGTCGGTCTATAAAGAGCTGATCATCGAAACCATGGAGAGTCCCCTCCTTCAAGCGAAAATGCAAGAGAAATTGGATAAAGCTGCCACTAAAGCGGTAGAGAAGGAGAAAAAGTAAAAAGAATGAAAAGAAAGCTGATTCCAATCGGAATCAGCTTTCTTTTCATTGTAGTTTTTCAATGACCTTTTTGGCAATATCTTCGTAAATCCTGCCGAGTCTATGGTCCGCTGCGTAAATGGATGGAGCAAAGTCCTCTTCGTTCCAATCTGGCTGCTGCAGGGGAAGTTGGCCTAAAACTTCCGTACGAAGCTCTTCTGCAAGCTTCTTGCCGCCGCCTTTTCCGAATACGTACTCTTTTTCACCGGTTGTTTTACTTTCGAAGAATGACATATTCTCTATGACACCGATGACTTCGTGTTCTGTCTTGATGGCCATGGCACCAGCTCTTGCCGCAACGAAGGCTGCGGTCGGATGCGGTGTCGTAACGATGATTTCCTTACATGAAGGGAGCATCGTATGAACGTCCAAAGCAACATCCCCTGTACCCGGTGGTAAGTCAAGGACCAAATAATCCAAATCTCCCCATTCCACTTCATTAAAGAAACTGTTAAGCATTTTACCGAGCATCGGTCCTCTCCAGATGATCGGCGCGTTATCCTCTACAAAAAAGCCCATTGAGATAACTTGGACGCCAAACCGTTCTACAGGAATGATTTTTTCCCCGCGCACAACCGGTCTTTTTGTTATCCCCATCATATCAGGAACACTGAATCCATAAATATCGGCATCAACCAGTCCGACCTTTTTACCCAAACGAGCAAGTGAAGTAGCGAAATTCACTGAAATCGTGGATTTTCCCACTCCGCCTTTACCACTGGCGATCGCGATGAATTGTGTTTTGCTGTTAGGTCCCAGCAAACCTTGGTCCGCTTCATCCTGAGGAATACTCTCACGATGTTTGGCTAATTCCTCTTCTGAAAGCTCCGCGAAACGGATACCTACCGATTCCGCTCCGTTCGTTTTCAGCAAGTCCACAACTTCCGATTGCATTTGCATTTGTTCGGCAGTCCCCGTTTTTGCAATCGCAAGTTTAACGCTTACATGATTCTTTTCAGGTTTTATTTTGATTTCTATAATTCCATTTGTCTCTTCAAGGTTTTTATGTAGAAAAGGGTCTTTAAGATCCTTTAGTAAATTCAGTACTTTCTCTTCTGTTAACAAGTCGAGCACCCCTTTGAATTTTATTTTCCCATTTTTCAGTATAACATATTACTGTAAGAAAGCTTATTATCTGCCCCGCATGCGAAACCTGATGATTTCCCCATAGTAAAGAGGCCTTGTACCTTACAAGACCCAGACATCACTCTTCATCCGATAGTTTTTCCTCTGTAAAGTACCGTAAAATACCCATATAAATCGAACTGGCAACCTTTTCTTGATACTTATCACTGATAAGGCGCTCCCTTTCTTCGGAATTGGAAAGAAATCCAATTTCCACAAGCGCTCCCGGTTTCTTGGCATAGTTCAGCAAATACACATGGTTAATCGTTTTTGCATCACGCTTTGTATTTTCCAGGTTTCTTATGATTTCAGTCTGAATGAATTTTGCCACCTGTTCATTTTCCTCAAACCTGTTTGTATAAAAAGTCTGGGCACCTTTCGATGACGCTGATGGAAAAGAGTTCAAATGAATGCTTAAGAATAAGTCCGCTTCCGAATCATTGATCATTTCAACCCGATTCCGTAAGTCCTCCTGTTTTCGCTGGCGGACCCCCTTTGTATTTCCCTGTGCCAAATCCTCATCCTTCTCACGTGTCATGATGACAAGGGCACCCTGTTCCTGTAAATAGTCCCTGACCTTTAGTGAAACGGAAAGGGCAATTTCCTTTTCCATAACCTCTTGTACATTTGCCCCGCCGTCCATCCCACCGTGACCTGCATCCAGAATGATGACCTTCCCTGCCAACGGAAGGTTCCAGGAGTCCCAAGAATCATCTTCAACAAATTTAAAAGTCACAATTAAAAAAAGGACAAATAATCCCATAGCGATCCCTGTATATTTCAGCTTTCTGCGCATGACCGATCTCCCTCCATGATCTCTCTACTAAAAAGTATGGGACAAACCATGAAATTAGAACAAGGAATGGGTTTTTTGCCTTTCTAATGCAGTTTCATTTTATATCTTTTTTCTCCAGTCTTAAAGCCGTCCAGCCACCAATCCCCAACAAACCCTTCACAACAATAAAACAAACCTTCATCGAAAGCTTTATTCGCTGTAACTTCCCGCCAATACAAAATAAAGTTAAAAAGAGTATCGACCAAAAACTTCTCTTCCTTCCAGCACCTCGACCTTACATCTTCTTCCGACTCACCATAATAGCCAAACTTACTATAGTTTGCTCCTAATAAATAAGCCTCGATGGCAACATCAAAATAGCCTTCCTCCAAAACATCCATCAAATCCTGGCCGAAGTAACGCTGAATCCTTCCCTTCATGTCCTCGATGGAAAGCTCCCTGAGCAGCCTACGTTCGAACTTCAATTGCCTTTCCCTTTGCATCTCCTGTAAACCTAATATCACAGCCATAATTCACCTCCGGGGCAATTCCCCATTTACCAAAATTATTTCCCAAGACATAATTTAGTTTTAGCGTTCTATTTTGAACCATTCATTTATTCCATTGGCAAAAAATGATGAGGATAGGTTTGGCTGGTACTTGAAAAAGTATATCGATATGCAAAATGATAAGAAACCTGTTAAAGTGCAGACTGCACAAGAAACTTAATGTTAGAAAACTTCGGGTTTTCTCCACTAACACGCCACTCAGGCAGCTACCCGAGGCTGACCTTGCCGACTTGGGTCGCTCCCTGCGCATGTCTATTTGTCTGTTAAGATAAAAAGGACATCCATGGTTAACGGATGTCCTTTTCCTAAATGATATAACATTTTATAATAGCGAATTCTTTTAATACCCGTTCATTTAGTATGATGTCTTTTTAAACTTCCTGAGGATCAGAGCGCAGTACAACATCCAAAGGTGGTGCAACTCAAAGTTAGAAATGGCTTCTTATTTTTGTTCCACTTTATATCAGTCCAGCTCTTTTCTTCAATCGACCAGCAAGCGGCACTACAATTATTCCAGCTATTACGACCTGCATCAAGTTTCCGGGGATGGAGCCAAATGGCTGTATCCAGTTACCATAAAGGATAACTTCGACAAAATAGTAGCCGACGATTTTAATAATCAATGCAACGGCAACGGCCATGGTGTATACCCATTCTCTTTTGCCCGGTACCTTTTCGGATATAAGGCCGGCTAGAAAGCCCATTGCACCTACAATGACGAATGTAAACGGCGCCCATGCTGCCCAACCAGAGAAAAGATCGAAGAAGGCCATACCGAAGGCGCCTGCTATCGCTCCTGTTTTTTTGCCATAAACGAAAGCAGCTATAAAAAGGGGAACGTTACCTAGATGGACCAGGCCGCCGTTACCCATTATTGGGAGCTTGATGTTAATGAACATTGTCGCTACAAGAGTTAATGCAATGAATAGCGCATTGATGACCAAGGTTTTTGTTTTAGTTGTTTCAATCGGTGAATATGTTGAATTCATATGAAGTCCTCTTTCTTTTTTTAACTATTATCATACTCCTTAATAGGAACTTAATAAATATGGAGTTTACAAAAAATTCTGTATTACATAAATAAACTCACATGTAAATAAATGGAGCACGGCTATCACCAACTTCTGAAGCCCCCTCACCGCGGCGTTTCATTTCATGGAGTCTAGAAGACTTGATGTATGGCATGATATACCAGGAACATTCAAACGTTTTGGGATCATTGCACTCTGTACATTGAATAAATTTGGTTGGCCATATAATCCGAACTAAAATGAAGCCCCTTTCTTAACCACCATATTATGATGCCTACCAATGAGGCCGTTTTAATATCAATGTCAACATAATCAGCAGGTAAATCCTTATTGGTATTCTTCCTTCTTATTTCTACTAATCGCTTCAATAATAAAAACAATTGTTCCTCAAATTGATTCGTCTTAAATAAAATAAGTAAATAATTTCGATGGATATATAAATAATCAAGTAATTGAGTAAGCTGTTGTTTTTCTGATAAATCTTTCGCATGTATTAAAGCAAAAATTTTATCGGAAAGCTCCTTTAAAATCTCATCGGTGATTTGCGTTAGTAAATCTTGAATATCCTGATAATGTAGGTAAAATGTTGTTCGGTTTAATCCTGCTTTTGCTGCGATTTTCTGAACCGTTAAATTTGAAATGGCAGGGTCCTCGGATAAGAGACCAATGACAGCGTTCTCAAACATTTCTCTTGACCGAATTGTACGAGGATCTTTTTTAATAGACATTTTTAACTCCTTTATAGATTTTCTTTGACTTTCTCAACAGTATATATTCCTATGTCGATTAGTGAACAATTTCAAGAAAACTGTTCATGGTAAGCAACATATATTTTTGTTACCATCGATTTTATCGACACAATGTTGAGAATGCAAGTCAAAAGTAAAGGAGTTTACGAATGAAAAATGATATTTCAGAAAGAAATAAAAAAATTTTATTAATTGTACTGATTGCCGGCTGTTTCTTATCGACATTAAATCAGACTTTATTAAATGTTGCATTGAGTGGCTTAATGGACGTATTTCATGTTACAGCTGCGACTGTACAATGGTTATCGACAGGATTTATGCTGGTGAACGGTGTTTTAGTGCCGATTACGGCTTTTTTAATGAAACGGTTTACAACAAGGCAGCTATTTATTAGCTCGATGTTCTTTTTGTTAATCGGATCTGCACTATCTGCATGTGCGGTGAATTTTGGCATGCTGTTAACGGGAAGAATGATTCAAGCAATTGGTGCCGGGATTATAATGCCTCTAATGATGACAGTCATTTTATATTTATATCCTAGTGAAAAGCGTGGAAGCATAATGGGGACAATCGGATTTGCGATAATATTTGCTCCAGCCATAGCTCCTACATTATCTGGTTTTATCATTGAATATGTTTCATGGAGATGGTTATTTATTGGGTTAACCCCATTTATAATAATCGTCATTGTTCTAGCGTTCAAATATTTAATGAATGTTGCAGAGACAACAAAAGCAAAATTAGATATCACTAGCGTCATTTTATCAACGATTGGTTTTGGCAGCATATTATTTGGATTTAGCAGCGCAGGAAGCAAGGGATGGGATAATCCCGTTATCATCACTGCAATAATCGCCGGAATAATCGTGACGGCTCTATTCTGTTTACGTCAAATGAAATCCAGCGATCCATTATTGAATTTATCAGTATTTAAGTACAAGGTTTTCACGCTCACATCTTTCATCAATGTACTAATTACGATGATTATGTATGCGGATTTAATTCTTTTACCAATTTACTTGCAAAATGGCCGAGGTTTTACAGCATTTGAAGCAGGTTTACTGTTATTGCCTGGAGCTGTGATTAATGCCTTCTTGTCCCCTGTCACTGGTAAAATGTATGATAAACACGGTGCTAAACCACTCTTTATTTCAGGTTTAATATTAATCATTGTTTCGATGTGGGGAGTCATAGATATAAACGAATCCACAACCTATATCTATATAATGGTCCGTACCATTATATTACGAATTGGATTAAGCTTCATTACCATGCCTTTAAATACAGCAGGGCTGAATGCTTTACCAAGAGAATTGGGTTCCCATGGTTCAGCAGTAAATAATACCATTCGCCAATTATCAGGTGCTATTGGAACAGCAGTTGTCATCACTGTGTATACAATGCAAGCAACTTCACATGCCTCTGAGCTATCCATGCAAAATGAAAACATTACAGCAATACAACTAGAGGCATTAGCTTCTATCTTCGGCTCAAGTGATGCCTATGTTTTTATGTTAATCCTATCTTTTGTTGCGTTAATTTTTGCATGCTTTATGCCAAAAAAAGCCGCAATTAAAAAAAGTGAAAGTGAATAACCTAACCAAAATCGATAACAATAGGATCTGTTTAATAAAGCATATCCGGGATATCCCGGGTATGCTTTATTATTTTTAAAATATAAATCCATGTGTAATCATAATCGGACAAAAAAAGACTCCCAACCGAAATGGTTGAGAGTCTTTGAAACGGTAATAGAATTAACGTTTTGAGAACTGAGGTGCACGACGTGCGCCTTTAAGACCGTATTTTTTACGTTCTTTCATACGTGGGTCACGAGTTAGTAAACCAGCAGTTTTAAGAGATGGACGGTATTCTGGATCAACTTGTAGCAATGCACGAGCGATACCGTGACGGATTGCTCCAGCTTGACCAGTGTATCCACCACCGCTAACGTTTACTAGAACGTCGTAATTTCCAGTAGTTTCTGTTGCAACTAGTGGTTGGTTAACAACTTCACGTAATGCTGCGAAAGGAATATATTCATTGATGTCACGACCGTTAATAACGATGCGACCTTCGCCTGGTACTAAACGTACACGAGCTACTGAGCTCTTACGGCGACCAGTACCATAATATTGAACTTGTGCCAAGATAGTAACCTCCTTAGTAATTATCCGCGTAATTCGTATACTTCTGGTTGTTGAGCAGCGTGTGGGTGCTCAGCTCCAGCGTATACGTGTAATTTTTTGTAGATTTGACGACCAAGAGAATTCTTTGGAAGCATACCTTTGATAGCAAGTTCAAGCATTCTCTCAGGGTAGTTTGTACGCATTTCAAGAGCAGTTCTAGTTTTAAGACCGCCTGGATGCATAGTGTGACGGTAATAAATTTTGTCTGTCAATTTTTTACCAGTCAAGTGGATTTTTTCAACATTGATAAGAATTACATGATCACCAGTGTCAATGTTCGGTGTAAAAGTTGGTTTATGTTTACCACGTAAGATGGATGCTACTTCAGTAGAAAGGCGACCTAAAGTTTTGCCTTCAGCGTCAATCACATACCATTTACGTTCTACTTCATTAGCTTTCGCCATAAATGTCGTACGCATGGTTAACCTCCTAAAAAACTTTTTAATTTTTTATATTTATTTTCAATCACAATAAACTTCCGGGGCTTATCGTGGGATTAAAATACATACCATATTATATTAACTTCTCCCAGATTCATTGTCAAGGGAATGTTACACTAGGATAAGTTGTCTATAAAACACTCTCTGCAACTCCACGAAAAGATCAGTATAGCGCCAAACCGCTCCATTACTGATTTCATTCCGTTCCCGGTTGTAAAAAAACTGGTATCACTTCGAAAAAAATTATTTGTAAAATACTTTCCATAAATATAATCCTTGGGCAGGCGCAGTTTTCCCTGCAAAACTGCGGTCCTTTTTGTCCAAAATCCCACTCATGTCACGGGGTGACATTTTGCCGCTGCCGACATCCAGGAGCGTCCCAACCAAGATACGGACCATATTATACAAAAATCCTTCGCCAACGAAGCGGAAAACCATGAATCCATCGCTCTCTTCAAAATCCATTTCTTTTATGGTTCGAACTTTATCGACCACTTCCGTTTTTGCCGAACAAAAACTTGTAAAGTCATGTGTCCCTATCAAATAGGAGATTGCTTCCCTCATCGCCTCCCCATCTAATGGGTAGGGATAATGATAGGCGTAATTTCTTTGGAACGGGTCCCGTAGTTTCGAACGGGCGATGATATAACGGTACTCTTTCCCCGTCGTATGGAACCTCGCATGAAAATCGTCAGGCACGATATCGACTTCCAGAACGATGATATCGGTCGGAAGAAGGGCGCTGAAGGCCTTTACCCAATTTTCAGTAGGGAATGTAAGCGGCGATTCAAAGTGAAGCACTTGCCCCTTTGCGTGGACCCCTGAGTCTGTCCTGCCTGAAGCAGTCACTTTTATAATTGTGCCTTTATGCATTTGGGCCAAGACTGCCTCGAATTCACTTTGTATAGTGCGTTTCTCTGGCTGCACCTGATAACCAGCAAAATCCGTGCCGTCATAAGCAATCACACATTTATATTTTGGCATAGTTCTCTTCCTTATTATGAACGTAATAAAAATAACATGACCGTTAGAACGCCTATTGAGACCATCAAAAGACTATCACTCGTCTTCCAGTCCAATTGGCGATATTTCGTGCGGCCTTCCCCGCCACGGTATCCTCTTGACTCCATGGCAGTTGCCAATTCCTCCGCCCGTTTGAATGAACTGACAAATAAAGGAACAAGCAGCGGTACAATCGATTTAACCCTGTCCTTTATCGGGCCAGATGAAAAGTCAACTCCCCTTGCAGTTTGGGCCTTCATGATTTTTTCCGTTTCCTCCATTAGCGTTGGAATGAATCGAAGGGCAATGGACATCATCAATGCCAGTTCATGTACAGGCATCTTCCACTTTTTCAAGGGTCCCAGCAGCTCTTCCATTCCATCTGTAATGGATATCGGGGATGTCGTCAAAGTTAAAAGTGAAGTAACAAGGATTAGTAAAGTAAATCTAACGGATATGAAAAAACCTTGAATCAGACCGCCTTCATAGATTTCAAACCAACCGTATTCGAAAAGCAATTCCCCTTCTTTCGTAAAAAATATATGGAGAAGGAATGTGAATACGATCAATAAAAAGATTGGTTTTAACCCATTATAAAGATAACGAAGCGGTATTTTGGAAAGACTGATCAAAAGGATGGTGAATACAGCAAGCAACCCGTAAGAAACGACATTATTCGCCAAAAAGACGACACAAACAAACAGGAACACGAGGAGCAATTTAGCCCTTGGATCCATCTTGTGCATCAGTGAATTTGCAGGGACATAACGCCCGATAATCATTTTATCCAGCATCAGCGGTTCCCCCGTTTCATGGCTTTATCTATTTCTATCGCTAAATCACCGATATTAAGACACGGATGATCAAATCGAACACCAAGTTCCTTCTGGAGCTTCAGCTGAAAACGGACCGTATCAGGAACATCCAGGCCAAGCTCCATTAATTGTTCCGGCTCCGAGAAAATTTCCTGGGGGGTTCCTTTTTTGAACACTGTACCCTTGTGCATGATAATGATGTCATCCGCGTACTTGGCTGCATCCTCCATGCTATGTGTTACAAGAATCGTTGAAATGCCCCTTGCTTTATGCAAATCATAAAACATATCCATGATTTCTTTGCGTCCTCGCGGATCGAGTCCCGCTGTGGGCTCATCAAGCACCAATACTTCGGGTTCCATGGCAAGTACCCCAGCAATGGCCACCCGTCGCATTTGTCCGCCGGATAAGTCGAATGGAGATTTTTCAAGAATTTCCTCATTCAAGCCGACTTGCGCGATGGCCTTTCTGGCCAGTTTCTTAGCATCGATTTCTGAAACGCCAAAATTCATAGGTCCGAAACATATATCCTTTTCAACCGTTTCATCGAATAACTGATGTTCCGGAAACTGAAAAACTATTCCAACCTTTTGTCTTATTGGCCGCAAAGCCTTTTCTTTTCTTCCGGCTTCAATCGTCCGATCCCCAATGAAAACACGACCCTTCGTCGGTTTTAAAAGAGCATTCAAATGCTGCAGTAGCGTGGACTTCCCGGACCCTGTATGCCCGATGATTGCGGTATAGGTTCCCGGCTCCATTGAAATATTGACATCATGAAGGGCCAGATGTTCAAAAGGAGTATTCACCTGATAGCGGTATTCTACATCATCGAGTGTAATTCGCATAAATCCTTCACCAACTCTTCCTCTGTCAAATGCCCATCAACTACACGAACACCATTTTTTTGTAACTCCTTGGTTAGTTTCACTGAAAAGGGAATATCCAGACCAAGGGCAATCAATTCTTCCTCTAACTCAAAAATGTCCTGAGGCGGTCCTTCACGATATAATCGACCTTGGTTCATGACTATCATTCGATCAGCTTTGGCAGCTTCCTCAAGGTCATGGGTGATTGATATGACAGTGATCTCGTTTTCCTGTTTCAATTCCCTAACTGTTTCAAGCACTTCTTCACGGCCTCTTGGGTCAAGCATGGAGGTTGCTTCATCTAAGATGATGATGTCTGGCTGCAAGGCTATTACACCTGCTATGGCCACTCTTTGCTTTTGACCGCCGGATAGATGGTGCGGCTCTTGATTAAGAAAGGCATTCATTTTAACCTTATTTAACGCACCATGAACACGCTCCACCATAACCTGCTGAGAAACACCGGCGTTTTCTAAACCAAAAGCCACATCATCCTGAACTGTAGTGCCTACAAATTGATTATCTGGGTTTTGAAAGACCATGCCAATTTTCTGGCGAACATCCCAAACGGATTCTTCTGTCAAAAGTTGATCATTAATCGTAATGGTACCTGAGTTAGCGAACTGAAGACCATTCAGTAACTTTGCTAATGTCGACTTGCCAGAGCCATTATGTCCGACAATCGCAAGCCACTCCCCCTGATGAATATCAAAAGAAACATCATCCAAGGCGTTTCGAGACTGACCCTCATATTTAAAAACAATATTATTTAAAGAAACCAGCTTCTTCATTATGTGGCCCTCCTCATCCTCGACTGCACTCGTCTAAACTAAACTCTGCTCAATCAATATACAGTAGTTTTTCTTTCTGAAAATATAAAAAAACGCTGCACCCCTTCCACCGAAAGAATTTTCGGTAAATTAAGAGCAGCTAACAGCGGGCCTGTTACGAAAAACAGGTTATCTTATAATCGCTTATCAAAAGCGGGAAGGGATGCTTGAGCTAGACGTGAAGGCTCCCTGCATAATACAGGTTCCGCCAGCCATCGTAACACTCAATGCGAATTTCTAGATGACAGAATTTCTATTTAAAAAAAGAAAAAGGGCATAGAACAAGTGAGTATATTCATTTGTCCCGCCCTTTTTCATCGTTGTTATTAAACTAATTCAATAACCACGACTGGTGCACCGTCACCGCGGCGTGGACCAACTTTCATGATACGAGTGTATCCACCTTGACGTTCTTCATAACGTGGAGCCACGTCACTGAATAGTTTTTGAAGGGCATCTGTGCCATTCTCAGCGTCAGCGATTTCGTTACGGATGAAAGATGCAGCTTGACGGCGTGCATGCAAGTCACCACGTTTACCAAGAGTGATCATTTTATCTACTACAGAACGTAATTCTTTTGCACGTGCTTCAGTAGTTTCAATGCGCTCATGGATAATAAGATCCGTAGCTAAATCACGAAGTAATGCTTTACGTTGTGCGCTAGTGCGTCCTAACTTTCTGTAACCCATTAGAGATTCCCTCCTTTGTTGAAGTTCTATATTGTGTGTCTATAACAAGGCTCACAACATAATGGATTGATCCGCCATGTTATCAGTCGTCTTTACGAAGACCTAAGCCTAATTCTTCTAGTTTCGCTTTCACTTCTTCAAGTGATTTACGTCCTAGATTACGTACTTTCATCATATCTTCTTCCGTTTTATGAGCTAGCTCTTGAACGGTATTGATTCCAGCACGTTTCAAGCAGTTGTAAGAACGAACAGAAAGGTCTAATTCTTCGATCGTCATCTCAAGAACTTTTTCTTTTTGATCTTCTTCTTTTTCAACCATGATTTCAGCATTTTGAGCTTCATCGGTTAAACCAACAAAGATATTTAAATGCTCTGTTAAAATCTTAGCTCCAAGTGCTACCGCTTCTTGCGGACCAGTACTGCCATCAGTCCAAACATCGAACGTTAACTTGTCAAAGTTAGACAACTGTCCAACACGTGTATTTTCAACTTGGAAAGATACGCGTGAAACTGGAGTGTAAAGAGCATCGATTGGGATTACACCAATTGGCTGGTCTTCTCTCTTGTTTTGAACAGCAGGAGTGTAGCCGCGGCCGCGACGTGCAGATAAACGCATACGCATATGACCGTTTTTACCAATTGTAGCAATATATAAATCCGGATTAAGAATTTCTACATCACTATCATGAGTGATATCAGCAGCCGTGATGACTCCGTCACCTTGAACGTCAATTTCCAGCGTCTTCTCTTCATCAGAGTAAATCTTAAGAGCTAGTTTTTTCACATTAAGAATGATAGATGTTACATCTTCCACGACGCCTTCAATTGTTGAGAACTCATGTAGCACTCCATCAATTTGTATAGCTGTGACAGCAGCACCTGGGAGTGAGGATAAAAGGATACGACGTAAGGAGTTACCCAATGTAGTACCATACCCACGCTCTAGTGGCTCTACGACGAATTTACCGTATTTGGTATCGTCGTTGATTTCAACCGTTTCGATTTTTGGTTTTTCTATTTCGATCATCAATAAACCCTCCTTCAAAACGTCAAAACCCCGGCAAGTAAACGAAGTCACTTAAACCGAAATTCCCCATGTATACGTTCCCGCTGTGCGCAACAACTGAAAATTAATCTTCTGTAAGAACGCAAACTCAGTATTATATCCCATTATTGACAGGAATACAAAATCTATACAGAAAAATTAAACACGGCGACGTTTTGGTGGACGGCATCCGTTATGTGGAACTGGAGTTACATCTTTAATTGCAGTTACTTCTAGGCCAGCAGCTTGAAGTGCACGAATAGCAGCCTCACGTCCAGCACCAGGTCCTTTAACTGTAACTTCAAGAGTTTTCATACCATGTTCAATTGATGTTTTAGCAGCTGTTTCAGCAGCCATTTGTGCAGCGAATGGAGTGGATTTACGAGATCCACGGAATCCTAAAGCTCCAGCACTTGACCAAGAAATAGCATTACCATGAGAGTCAGTGATCGTAACGATAGTGTTATTGAATGTTGAACGAATATGAGCAATACCAGTTTCTATATTCTTTTTCACACGACGTTTACGTGTATTAGTTTTACGTGCCATGAAAAGTAACCTCCTTTACTAATTATTTTTTCTTGTTAGCTACAGTACGACGAGGTCCTTTACGCGTACGAGCATTGTTTTTTGTATTTTGACCGCGAACAGGAAGACCACGACGGTGACGTAAACCACGGTAAGAACCGATTTCCATTAAACGTTTGATGTTTAGGGAGATTTCACGACGAAGGTCGCCTTCTACTTTAAGCTTGTCAATGATATCACGAATTTTGTTCAATTCGTCTTCCGTTAAGTCACGAACGCGAGTTTCTTCAGAAACGCCTGCTTCTGCAAGAATCTTGATCGCTGTTTGTTTTCCAATACCATATATATATGTTAATGAGATAACAATACGTTTGTCACGGGGAATATCTACTCCAGCAATACGTGCCATGCTTGAGTGCACCTCCTTCTATTTAGCCTTGTTTTTGTTTATGTTTAGGGTTTTCGCAAATAACCATAACTTTACCTTTTCTGCGGATAACTTTACACTTTTCGCAGATTGGTTTGACTGATGGTCTGACTTTCATTGCTATCTAACCTCCTTATACAGATCGGAGCGTAACCGGATTATTTGAACCGGTATGTGATTCTGCCGCGAGTTAGATCATACGGGGAAAGCTCAACCGTAACTTTATCTCCAGGCAAAATGCGAATAAAGTGCATACGAATTTTACCGGATACATGAGCTAAAACAGTATGACCATTTTCTAATTCTACCTTAAACATTGCATTTGGCAAAGTCTCTTGTACTGTGCCTTCTACTTCAATTACATCATCTTTCGCCATTAAAGTGATTCTCCCTTCTCTATGCGTGAACCTATTAAAGGTGCACATCTTTCCGTCAACATTACTACAGTCCAATTATCCTCATAAGTCTTAAAATTCTGCATCAAGTATTCACCATTTTGTAGAACCAGGCTTTAACTGAGGACCTTTATCAGTTGGACCGAAATGAGGATTTTATGGGTCCTCATGTAAGTCTTGACCGATTCCGTGACCGACATACTCTCGAAATAGAGGAGCAATTAGTCTCGACATAGGTTTGAATAGCATGGGAGATGTTTGAAAGGCGCACGCCTGACATAGCTTCTTTCAACCCTCTATATCACGACTCTTTAGGAATCCCAATAGAGTCACTGCATTTCTTCATCAATTTTGCCGACCGGATATGTCCATGAAGATCACTTAAAAAGTAATCGCCCAATTCAGGGAATACCAAGTACAAGAACCTGATTAATAAATGTGCGAATGCTCTCGCGAAATCCATTATACCCTTTGTATTATAGGAATGCACCAAGTTTAACTAGTAAGTTATAAAAATGGTATGAATTTCATAAATCAATACGAACGATTAATTTTGTAAAGCACCAAGCAACACATCAATATTTTCAAATACCTTATTAATATCTTGCTGTCCGTTAATGTTGACCAAGTATCCTTTGTCTCCGTAGAAATCAAGAAGTGGTTTGGTTTGTTTCAAATTCACATCTAAGCGATTTTGAACCGTTTCTGCATTATCGTCGGCACGTTGATATAATTCTCCGCCGCAGCGGTCGCATACATCATCTTTTGCAGGAGGATTGAATACAAGATGGTATGTCGCACCACAAGATTTGCAAATACGACGTCCTGTCAATCTTTCCATTAAAATGTTTTTATCAACATCGATATTAATGACAAAATTTATTTTGCGATCTAAATCAGTTAGAATGCTTTCAAGTGCCTCTGCCTGTGCCACAGTACGTGGAAACCCATCAAGCAAAAACCCTTTTAGGCAGTCTTCCTTGCTTAAACGTTCACGTACGATGCCAATGGTAACTTCATCAGGTACCAATTCGCCTTTGTCCATGAATGATTTCGCCTTTAGACCTAATTCTGTTCCATCTTTGATAGCTGTTCGGAACATATCTCCAGTAGAGATATGAGGGATATTATATTTTTCTACGATTTGTTCAGCTTGAGTGCCCTTACCAGCACCCGGCAGACCCATTAAAACTAGATTCAATTTTCTTCCCCCTCAAACTCTATAATGGGTAAAGGGAACAAGGCGTTCCCAAAACTCATTACTTTATAAAGCCTTTATAGTGTCTCTTCACAAGTTGTGATTCCAGCTGCTTCATCGTATCAAGGGCAACCCCCACTACGATCAGCAAACTGGTACCGCCAATCTGTGCAGATTGAGGTAGATCAGCAAGCTTAATGAAAAATACCGGTAAAACGGCAATGATGGCCAAGAATATGGAGCCTACAAACGTCAAACGGTATAAAACACGTGTTAAATATTCCTGTGTACTCTTACCTGGACGAATCCCCGGCACATAGCCACCTTGCTTTTTCAAATTCTCAGCCATTTGTTCAGGGTTAACCTGAATGAATGCATAAAAATACGCAAAAGCAATGATAAGAGCAACATAGATGATCATACCAATTGGCTTGGTATAATCAAGATTTGCTGATATCCAACTAGTCACGCTGTTCTTTCCAAAGAAAGAAGCGATTGTAGTGGGAGTAATGATAAATGCCATTGCAAAGATTACCGGAATAACCCCCGCAGCATTTACTTTCAATGGTAAATGAGTAGACTGGCCACCCATTTGTGTACGACCTACCGCAGCACGTTTCGCATACTGAATAGGAATTTTACGTAATGCCTGCTGAATGAAAATAACAGCAACCACGATTGCTAATACTGCTAAAACAATGAGGATAATCGTTATGATTCGCAAGAATAATTGATCACCGGCATTTTCAAATTGTTGGGCGTAAATCTGATTTGCCGTATTAGGCAAACTAGCTACGATACCAGCAAAGATAATGATGGAAATCCCATTACCCACACCCTTAGCAGTGATCAGCTCCCCTAACCACAAAAGAAAAGCTGTTCCTGCCGTTAAGACAGTCGCAATAAGCAAGTATGTTGCAATTCCAGGATTTTCAATCAACTGGCCACCTGACATATTATTGAACCCATAAGACATACCAACTGCTTGGATGAATCCTAGGATAATAGTGAAGTAACGAGTGAATTGTGCTAATTTACGGCGCCCTGCTTCTCCTTGTTTAGACCATTCAGTGAACTTAGGAACAACATCCATTTGTAACAGCTGAACGATGATGGATGCCGTGATGTACGGCATGATACCCATCGCTAATATAGAAAAGTTTTGCAGTGCCCCGCCGCCAAAGGTATTTAATAGACCGATGACGCTCAGCTGGTCCTGTTCAGCGAGAAAATCGGCATTCACATGCGGTACAGGTATAAATGTACCGATGCGATAGACGATTAACATTAGAAGGGTAAAAATAATCTTATTCCTTATTTCACCCACGCGCATAAAATTGGAGATCGTGCGAAACATTAGATCACCTCTGTATTACCGCCAGCAGCTTCGATAGCTTCTTTAGCAGTAGACGAGAATTTGTGAGCTTTAACAGTAAGCTTTTTCTCAATGCTTCCTTTGGCAAGAATTTTGATTCCTGCTTTTTCTTTACTTACAACCCCAGTCTCAAGTAAAAGAGCTGGTGTTACTTCAGTACCGTCTTCGAAAAGATTTAACGTATCAAGATTCACGATAGCATAGTCTTTACGGTTGATGTTGGTAAATCCACGTTTAGGTAAACGTCTGAATAGAGGAGTTTGTCCCCCTTCAAATCCAAGACGCACACCGCCGCCGGAGCGAGCGTTTTGTCCTTTATGTCCTTTACCTGCTGTTTTACCGTTACCAGATCCAATACCGCGACCTTTACGTTTACGTTCTTTACGAGAACCTTCTGCAGCTTTTAACTCATGAAGTTTCATGTTGGCACCTCCTTGTTAAGTTAAAAATTATTTTATTGTTCTTTTACAGTAACAAGATGAGCAACTTTGGTAATCATACCGCGAATCGCAGGGTTATCTTCTTGGATAACCGTTTGATGCATTTTGCGTAAACCCAAAGTGTTAACTGTAACACGTTGATCTTCAGGACGACCAATTAAGCTGCGAGTGAGGGTAATTTCTAATTTATTAGCCATAATTCGATTTCCCTCCTTATCCTAACAGTTCTTGTACTGATTTTCCACGTAACTTAGCTACGTCTTCAGCACGTTTCAATTGCTTCAATCCTTCAATTGTTGCGCGAACCATATTAATAGGTGTATTAGTACCTAGTGATTTAGACAAGATATCGCTAACTCCGCCTAATTCAAGTACCGCACGAACAGGACCACCAGCAATTACTCCTGTACCTTCAGAAGCTGGTTTCAATAGAATGTGACCTGCGCCATAGCGACCGTTCACAAGGTGAGGAATTGTAGTACCAACCATTGGTACAGTAATTAGATTTTTCTTAGCATCCTCAATAGCTTTACGGATAGCATCCGGAACTTCTTGAGCTTTACCAGTACCAAATCCAACATGACCATTTTTATCACCAACAACAACTAGTGCAGTGAAACGGAAACGACGTCCGCCTTTAACAACTTTAGCTACACGATTTACTGTAACTACGCGTTCTTCAAGTTCTAATTTATTAGGATCAATGCTACGCATCTGTTATGTCCCTCCTTATCCATTAAAATTCTAAGCCGTTTTCACGAGCAGCGTCAGCCAATGCTTTTACACGACCATGGAAGAGGTAACCACCGCGGTCAAATACCACAGCTTTGAAACCTTTTTCAACAGCACGTTTCGCAATAAGTTCGCCAACTTTTTGAGCTGCTTCAGCATTGCTACTAGCTTCGATACCGATCTCTTTATCAAGAGTTGAAGCACTTGCTAATGTTACGCCTTTTGCATCGTCAATTAATTGTGCGTAAATGTGTTTGTTTGAACGAAACACATTTAAACGAGGACGAGCTTCTGTTCCAGAAAGCTTAGCACGTACACGCGCATGTCTTTTCTGACGAGTAGCATTTTTATCAAGCTTCGTAATCATTTACGTCACTCCTTTCGTTTACTTATGCGGCATTACTTACCAGTTTTACCTTCTTTACGACGAACGAATTCGCCTTCGTAACGGATACCTTTACCTTTATACGGCTCAGGCGGGCGAACATCACGGATATTAGCTGCTAGAGCTCCTACACGTTCTTTGCTTGCACCTTTAATGATTACTTTTGTATTAGAAGGAACTTCGACTTCAACGCCAGCTTCTGGCTCTATTTCTACAGGGTGGGAATATCCTACGTTAAGGACAAGCTTGTTACCTTGCTTTTGTGCACGGTACCCAACCCCAATAAGTTCAAGTGATTTTACGAAACCTGTTGATACACCTTCAACCATGTTAGAGATAAGTGCGCGAGTAGTACCGTGTAAAGAACGGTGAGCCTTCTCGTCAGACGGACGTGTAACAGTTAACACGTTCTCTTCAACAACGATTGAAAGGTCAGGATTGAATGATCTAGTTAATTCACCTTTAGGTCCTTTAACAGTTACTTCACTTCCAGTAATAGTAACTGTTACGCCTGCAGGGATTTCAATAGGTTTTTTACCTATACGAGACATAATGTGCACCTCCATTCTTGTGAAAATGTATTACCAAACGTATGCTAAAACTTCTCCGCCAACTTGTTTAGAGCGAGCTTCCTTGTCTGTTAAAACTCCGTGAGAAGTAGAAACAATTGCGATACCTAAACCGTTAAGAACGCGTGGTACCTCTCCAGTTTTTGCATATACACGCAAACCAGGTTTGCTGATACGTTTTAGACCAGTGATAACACGTTCGTTGTTTGCACCGTATTTTAAGAAGATACGGATGATACCTTGTTTGTTGTCTTCGATTAATTCAAAGTCACGTACGAAGCCTTCACTTTTTAAGATCTCAGCGATTTCCTTTTTGATCTTTGAAGCAGGAACTTCCAGTTTTTCGTGACGAACCATATTCGCATTACGGATGCGAGTAAGCATATCTGCAATAGGATCTGTCATGACCATTATATTTTACCTCCTTCCCAAACTCGGGTTTTACCAGCTAGCTTTTTTAACGCCAGGAATTTGTCCTTTATATGCAAGTTCGCGGAAACAAATACGACAAAGTTTAAATTTACGTAATACAGAATGTGGACGTCCGCAACGTTCGCAACGTGTATATTCTTGTACTTTAAACTTCTGTTCGCGTTTTTGCTTTACGATCATAGACTTTTTAGCCACGATTTCGCCTCCCTTTATTTAGAGATTACTTTTGGAACGGCATTCCAACTTGAGTAAGTAGTTCACGAGCTTCTTCGTCAGTGTTGGCAGTCGTTACGATAACGATGTCCATACCACGAACTTTGCTCACTTTATCGTAATCAATCTCAGGGAAGATAAGTTGTTCTTTAACGCCTAATGTATAGTTCCCACGTCCGTCAAAGGATTTCTTTGAAACGCCGCGGAAATCACGTACACGCGGTAAAGATACAGATACTAGCTTATCAAGGAATTGATACATACGCTCTCCACGTAATGTAACTTTCGCTCCGATAGGCATACCTTCACGCAAACGGAAGCCTGCGATTGATTTTTTTGCTTTTGTTATAACTGGTTTTTGACCTGTGATCAATGTAAGTTCTTCAACAGCTGTATCCAAAGCTTTCGAGTTAGATACTGCGTCACCCACACCCATGTTAATAACGATTTTCTCAATGTTTGGTACTTGCATTACTGATTGATAGTTGAATTTACCCATCAATGACGGTGTAATTTCACTTTTGAATTTTTCTTTAAGGCGGCTCATTGCTTAGTGTACCTCCCTTCATTTATGACTTATTTATCTAAAGATTCACCTGAAATTTTAGCTACGCGTACTTTTTTACCATTTTCGATCTTATATCCAACACGAGTCGGTTTACCTGATTTAGGATCAAGTGGCATTACATTGGATACGTGAATAGCAGCTTCTTTACTGATAATTCCACCTTGTGGATTAAGTTGAGATGGCTTGGAATGCTTTTTCACGATGTTAATTCCTTCAACAAGCACACGATTTTGTTTCGGATATGCAGAAAGAATTGTTCCTTGTTTGCCTTTGTCCTTACCAGAGATGACTACGACTTTGTCACCTTTTTTAACATGCATTAGCTTGGCACCTCCTTGAAAGGCTTTATACAAATTTTACATATTATAGAACTTCTGGAGCAAGAGAAACGATCTTCATGAAACTATTGTCACGTAATTCACGAGCAACAGGTCCAAAAATACGTGTTCCACGTGGGCTCTTATCGTCACGGATAATTACACATGCGTTTTCATCAAAACGAATGTAAGAACCGTCAGGACGACGCATACCACGTTTTGTACGGACAACAACAGCCTTAACGACTTCACCTTTTTTAACAACGCCTCCTGGTGTTGCCTGTTTAACTGTACAAACGATGATATCACCGATGTTTGCAGTTTTACGGCCAGAACCACCTAGGACTTTAATTGTTAGCACTTCACGAGCACCTGAATTGTCAGCGACTTTTAAACGAGATTCTTGTTGAATCATGTACGGTACCTCCCTTCGGAATTAGCTTAATCCGAACTATATTAAATGATTACTGCTTTTTCTACTACTTCTACAAGACGGAAGCGTTTTGTAGCTGAAAGTGGACGAGTTTCCATGATACGTACTACGTCGCCTGCTTTAGCTTCGTTTAGCTCGTCATGAGCTTTAAACTTTTTAGAGTATTTCACGCGTTTACCGTATAAAGAATGCTTTTTATAGGTTTCTACAACTACTGTAACTGTTTTATCCATTTTGTCGGATACTACGCGTCCAGTGTAGATTTTGCGTTGGTTGCGTTCGCTCATTCTGCAAACCTCCATTCATTATCGATTAGTGACACCGATCTCTCTTTGACGAACAACTGTTTTCATACGAGCAATCGATTTGCGAACTTCACGGATGCGAGCTGTATTTTCAAGTTGTCCAGTAGCTAACTGGAAACGAAGATTAAATAGTTCTTCTTTAAGAGATTTTAGTTTTTGTTCAATTTCAGCAGTGGTTAGATCTTTGATTTCATTAGCTTTCATTTGTTTCACCACCAATTTCCTCTCTTTTTACAAACTTGCATTTGATTGGAAGTTTGTGTGCTGCAAGGCGCAATGCTTCTCTTGCCACCTCTTCAGATACACCAGAGATTTCAAACATAACTTTGCCCGGTTTAACTACTGCTACCCAACCTTCAGGAGCACCTTTACCGGAACCCATCCGTACTTCAAGCGGCTTAGCTGTGTAAGGTTTGCTTGGGAAGATTTTGATCCAAACTTTCCCCCCACGTTTCATATAACGAGTCATCGCAATACGAGCTGCTTCGATTTGGCGGTTTGTGATCCAGGAAGCTTCTTGAGCTTGAAGTCCAAATTCTCCGAAATGAACTTCAGTGCCGCCCTTAGCCATCCCTCTCATCTTACCGCGGTGTTCACGACGGTATTTTACGCGTTTTGGCAATAACATATTATTTTCCTCCTTCCTCAGATTTCTTCTTAGTAGGAAGAACTTCTCCACGGTAGATCCAAACTTTCACGCCTAGCTTACCGTAAGTAGTATCTGCTTCAGCATGAGCATAATCTATGTCTGCACGAAGTGTGTGAAGTGGAACTGTTCCTTCGCTGTAATGTTCAGCACGAGCAATATCAGCACCGCCAAGACGACCAGAAACTTGAGTTTTGATTCCTTTTGCTCCAGAACGCATAGTACGTTGAATAGCTTGCTTTTGAGCGCGACGGAATGAAACACGGTTTTCTAATTGACGAGCGATGTTTTCTGCAACCAATTTTGCGTCAAGATCTGCTCTTTTAATTTCAATGATATTGATATGAACTCTTTTGCCAGTCAGCTGGTTCAAAGCTTTACGAAGTGCTTCGACTTCAGTACCGCCTTTACCGATAACCATTCCTGGTTTAGCAGTGTGGACAGATACATTGATACGGTTAGCTGCACGTTCGATTTCAACTTTTGAAACAGAAGCATCATTTAGACGTTTCGCGATATATTCACGAACTTTGATGTCTTCATGCAAAAGAACTGCGTAGTCTTTATCAGCGTACCATTTGGATTCCCAGTCACGGATTATCCCGATACGCATACCGATTGGATTTACCTTTTGACCCACAGATTACCCCTCCTTCTTTTCTGATACAACGATTGTAATATGACTAGTACGTTTGTTAATTGCACTCGCACGACCTTGAGCGCGAGGACGGAAACGTTTTAATGTTGGTCCTTCGTTAACGTATGCCTCTGAAACGACTAGGTTATTAATATCCATTTCGTAGTTATGTTCTGCATTTGCAATAGCAGATTTCAGAATTTTTTCTACGACTGGAGAAGCAGATTTTGGTGTTAAGCGAAGAATCGCTACTGCTTCACCTACTTGTTTTCCTCGAATTAAATCTGCGACTAAACGCACTTTACGAGGAGCAATACGAACTGTTTTAGCGACAGCTTTAGCTTGCATGAGATGCCCTCCTCTCATTAACGTCTTGTTTTCTTGTCATCACTTGCGTGACCTTTATAAGTGCGTGTAGGCGCGAATTCGCCTAGTTTGTGACCTACCATATCTTCTGTTACATAAACCGGCACATGCTTACGACCGTCATAAACGGCGATTGTGTGTCCGATGAATTGCGGGAAGATTGTTGAGCGACGAGACCAAGTTTTTACTACCTGTTTCTTGTCAGCTTCATTTAACTTTTCAACTTTAACCAATAAATGATCATCAACAAAAGGTCCTTTTTTTAAGCTACGACCCATGCGAGTACCTCCCTTCGTGACTGTTCTACGGTTCTATATATGAACCGTAGTTCAATCCCGTTATTTTTTACGACGACGTACGATAAATTTATCGGATTTATTTTTCTTCTTACGAGTTTTGAATCCAAGAGTAGGTTTACCCCATGGAGACATTGGTGATTTACGTCCGATTGGCGCTTTACCTTCACCACCACCGTGTGGGTGATCATTCGGGTTCATTACAGATCCACGAACTGTTGGGCGTTTACCTAACCAACGGTTACGGCCAGCTTTACCAATGTTGATAAGTTCATGTTGTTCGTTACCAACTTGACCGATAGAAGCACGGCAAGTAGCAAGAATCATACGAACCTCACCTGAGTTTAAACGTACTAGTACATAACGACCTTCTTTACCAAGTACTTGAGCAGATGTTCCTGCTGAACGGACTAATTGTCCACCTTTTCCTGGTTTAAGTTCGATGTTATGAATTACTGTACCAACTGGGATATTGATAAGAGGTAGAGCGTTACCCACTTTGATGTCAGCTTCTGGACCTGACATAACTTCCAAACCTACTTCTAGGTTTTTCGGAGCTAGGATATAACGTTTTTCTCCATCAACGTAATTAATTAATGCAATGTTTGCAGAACGATTTGGATCGTACTCAATAGTAGCAACGCGTCCTGGTATACCATCTTTATTCCGTTTGAAATCGATGATACGGTATTGACGCTTGTGGCCGCCACCTTGATGACGAACTGTTAACTTACCTTGGTTATTACGGCCGCCTTTGCTGTGTAAAGGAGCAAGTAATGATTTTTCCGGTTTGTCTGTAGTGATCTCAGCAAAATCGGAAGTTGTCATATTACGTCGACCGTTAGAGGTAGGTTTATACTTCTTAATCGCCATTTGTATTTCCCTCCTTCTCTAATGAATTAAGCCTCGAATAGCTCGATTTCTTTGCTGTCAGCAGTTAATTTAACAATAGCTTTACGGCGCTTGTTAGTATAGCCTGCATGTTTGCCCATGCGTTTGAATTTACCTTTGTAATTCATGATGTTTACTTTCTCAACTTTAACGCCGAAAATTTCTTGAACAGCATCTTTAACTTGAGTTTTATTAGCTCTAACATCAACTTCAAAAGTATATTTCTTATCAGCCATTATGTCTGAAGAGCGTTCAGTGATTACGGGGCGCTTAATGATATCGCGTGCATCCATTATGCAAGCACCTCCTCTACTTTTTCGACAGCTGATTTAGTCAAGATCAATTTGTTGTGTGAAACAACATCAAGAACATTAAGACCATCAGCTTCAACTACAGTAACACCAGGGATGTTACGTGCAGAAAGAGCAACTTTCTCATCTAAACCTTCAGTAACCACTAATGTTTTAGTGTCAACAGAAAGGTTTTTAAGAACCGCTACAAACTCTTTTGTTTTTGGAGCTTCGAAAGACAAGCTTTCAAGTACCAAAATGTTCTCTTCCAATGCCTTTGCAGACAATGCAGATTTAATAGCTAAACGACGTACCTTTTTAGGCAGCTTGTAAGAGTAAGATCTTGGAGTTGGTCCAAAAACAATACCACCGCCACGCCATTGTGGAGAACGGATAGAACCTTGACGCGCACGTCCAGTTCCTTTTTGTTTCCAAGGTTTACGTCCACCGCCTGCTACTTCAGAACGGTTTTTAACTTTATGAGTTCCTTGACGTAAGGAAGCTCTTTGCATGATGATTGCTTCAAATAATACGTGATTATTAGGTTCGATACCAAAGATGGATTCATTTAGTTCGATGTCGCCAACTTGAGAACCTGTTTGGTTGAACAATGTAACTTTTGGCATTCTATTGCTCCTCCTTTCTTAGAAATTACTTTGCTTTAACAGCGGATTTAACTTTGATCAATGCTTTTCTAGCACCAGGTACATTACCTTTGATCAATAGTAGGTTACGTTCAACATCAACTTTAACGATAGCTAAGTTTTGAACAGTGATTTGTTCTCCACCCATACGTCCTGGTAAAAGTTTACCTTTGAATACGCGGTTTGGAGCTACAGGACCCATTGAACCTGGGCGACGGTGGTAACGAGAACCGTGAGACATTGGTCCGCGAGATTGTCCATGACGCTTGATAGAGCCTTGGAATCCTTTACCTTTTGAAATTCCTGATACATCTACTAAATCGCCTTCAGCGAAAATACTAACATTGACTTCTTGACCGATCTCATATTCGTTAAGATCCGTTCCGCGGAATTCGCGAATGAAGCGCTTAGGAGTAGTATTTGCTTTTTCAACATGGCCCTTTTCAGGTTTGTTAGAAAGCTTTTCACGTTTGTTTTCAAAACCAACTTGAACTGCTTCATAGCCATCAGTTTCAACAGTTTTCTTTTGAAGAACCACGTTATTAGCAGCTTCGATAACTGTTACCGGAATAAGTTCACCGTTTTCAGCAAAAACTTGAGTCATACCGATTTTTCTTCCTAAGATTCCTTTGGTCATAAGTCACACCTCCTAGAGTAATTGTTCATATTTATATGAATTATAATTTGATTTCAATGTCAACGCCTGATGGTAAATCTAAACGCATCAATGAGTCAACTGTTTGTGGAGTTGGATTAACGATGTCGATTAGACGTTTATGCGTACGCATTTCGAATTGTTCACGAGAGTCTTTGTATTTATGAACCGCACGTAGGATCGTATATACCGATCTTTCAGTAGGTAATGGAATCGGACCAGATACAGCCGCACCAGAACGTTTTGCAGTTTCAACAATTTTCTCAGCAGATTGATCAAGAATTCTGTGATCATATGCTTTTAAACGGATACGAATTTTTTGTTTTGCCATAATTTTCCCTCCTTTTCGCCTATTTTAAAATAGACCTTCTCAATGGAAATTTCCCACACACTCGCCATGGCAAAGCGGCCGGGTGTGTCAGCAACCTTCCATATCATCGCAGTCAAAGACCAACATTGTCTATTATACATATAACACAAGTGAAATGCAAGATAAACTTAGATTTTTCTTGTGCAACACACTTTTATTATTATACATACTTTCACAAGTATTTACAAGTACATTCTACGTGGACTTTCATATCCATTTTCTTCATTTCGGAAATGTTCAAGATACCCATAAAATGCCCTTCATTTTTTACAGATATATTATAGAAGAAAGAATATCCTTTAAAAATAAAAAAGAAGCAGATGGCGTCCCATCTGCTTCTTCCGGAAGGCGTCCCTTCCAATATTGTTTTATTGAATCAATTATTCTTGGATTGTAGCAACTACGCCAGCGCCTACAGTACGTCCACCCTCACGGATAGAGAATTTAGTACCTTCTTCGATAGCGATTGGAGCGATAAGTTCTACAGTCATTTCGATGTTGTCTCCAGGCATAACCATTTCTACGCCTTCAGGAAGGTTACAAATACCAGTTACGTCAGTTGTACGGAAGTAGAACTGAGGACGGTAGTTTGTAAAGAATGGAGTGTGACGTCCACCTTCTTCTTTAGAAAGAACATAAACTTCAGCTTTGAACTTTGTGTGTGGAGTGATTGTACCTGGTTTAGCAAGAACTTGTCCACGTTGGATATCTTCACGGGATACACCACGAAGAAGTGCACCGATGTTGTCACCAGCTTCAGCATAGTCAAGAAGTTTACGGAACATTTCAACACCAGTTACAGTTGTTGGTTTAGACTCTTCGTTGAAACCGATGATGTCAACAACGTCACCAACTTTAACTTGTCCACGCTCAACACGACCAGTAGCAACTGTTCCACGACCAGTGATTGAGAATACATCCTCAACTGGCATCATGAATGGTTTTTCAGTGTCACGAGTTGGTTCTGGGATATACTCGTCAACAGCTGTCATTAATTCATGAATTTTTTCTTCCCATTCAGCGTCTCCTTGAAGAGCTTTTAGAGCAGATCCTTTGATAACTGGAATGTCATCGCCAGGGAATTCGTATTCAGAAAGAAGGTCACGAATTTCCATTTCTACTAATTCAAGAAGTTCTTCGTCATCAACCATGTCGCATTTGTTCATGAATACAACTAGGTATGGTACACCTACTTGACGAGAAAGAAGGATATGCTCACGAGTTTGTGGCATTGGGCCATCAGCAGCAGATACTACTAGGATACCGCCGTCCATTTGTGCAGCACCAGTGATCATGTTTTTAACATAGTCAGCATGTCCTGGGCAGTCAACGTGTGCATAGTGACGAGTAGCTGTTTCGTACTCAACGTGTGCAGTAGAGATTGTGATACCACGTTCTCTTTCTTCTGGAGCACCATCGATTTGGTCATAAGCGCGAGCTTCTGCTCCACCTGATTTAGCAAGTACAGTTGTGATTGCAGCAGTTAGAGTTGTTTTACCATGGTCGACGTGACCAATTGTTCCAACGTTAACGTGCGGTTTTGAACGATCAAATTTAGCTTTTCCCATTAGGAATTCCTCCTTAAAATTATAAATAATAGATTAAGTATATAGGGTTGTGAAGGAAGACTAATTCTTCCATCACAACTTACATAAGATAGTTATACTTTAATAATAGATGAAAATCAATTATTCACCTTTATTTTTTTTGATGATTTCTTCAGAAATGCTCTTAGGTACTTCTTCATAATGATCGAAGTGCATAGAGAATGTTCCGCGTCCTTGAGTGTTAGAACGTAGAGATGTAGCATATCCGAACATTTCAGATAGTGGAACCATCGCTTTAACCATTTGTGTGTTACCGCGAGCTTCCATACCTTCTACGCGACCACGACGAGATGTGATATCTCCCATGATGTCGCCTAGGTAATCTTCTGGAATAACTACTTCCACTTTCATGATTGGTTCAAGGATGACAGGACTACATTTAGAAGCTGCATTTTTAAGTGCCATGGATGCAGCAATTTTAAATGCCATTTCATTGGAGTCAACGTCATGGTAAGATCCGTCGAATAATTTTGCTTTGATGTCGACTAGCGGGTAACCAGCAAGTACACCACGGTCAAGTGAATCAACTAATCCAGCTTGTACAGCAGGGATATATTCACGTGGTACTACACCACCGACGATAGCATTTTCAAATTCGAATCCTTTACCTTCTTCGTTTGGACCAAATTCGATCCATACGTGTCCGAATTGTCCACGACCACCAGATTGGCGAACGAATTTACCTTCAACCTTAGCTGAACCACGGAAAGTTTCACGGTATGCTACCTGAGGAGCACCAACGTTTGCTTCCACTTTGAACTCGCGACGCATACGGTCAACAAGGATGTCCAAGTGAAGTTCACCCATACCAGCGATGATAGTTTGACCAGTTTCTTGGTCAGTGTGCGCACGGAATGTTGGATCTTCATCTTGAAGCTTTTGTAAAGCTTGAGACATTTTGTCTTGGTCTGCTTTTGATTTCGGTTCAACTGATAGTGAGATAACTGGCTCTGGGAATACCATGGACTCAAGAATTACTTGGTTCTTGTCATCACATAGAGTATCTCCAGTTGTAGTATCTTTCAATCCTACAGCAGCTGCGATATCTCCTGCATATACAGTGGATATTTCTTCACGGCTGTTTGCGTGCATTTGAAGGATACGTCCAATACGTTCACGTTTTCCTTTAGTTGAGTTGATTACATAAGATCCAGATTCTAATGTACCTGAGTACACACGGAAGAATGTAAGTTTACCAACGTAAGGGTCAGTCATAACTTTAAACGCTAAAGCCGAGAACGGTTCAGCATCATCTGAATGACGTTCCACTTCTTCTTCTGAATCCGGTAATGTACCTTTGATAGCTGGTACATCCAAAGGAGATGGAAGGAAGTCGATAACGTTATCAAGCATTAATTGAACACCTTTGTTTTTGAAAGCTGATCCGCAAATAACAGGGAAGAATTCAACATTAACGGTTGCTGTACGAATAGCTGCTTTCAATTCAGCAATGCTGATTTCTTCGCCGCCAAGGTATTTTTCCATTAAGTCTTCATTAACTTCTGCTACTGCTTCAATTAACTTCTCACGGTATTCTTCAGCTAATTCCCGGTGTTCTTCAGGAATTTCACCGACAGTGATATCAGTTCCTAGGTCATTACCATAGAAATGAGTTTTCATTTCAATAAGGTCGATGATTGCAGAGAATTGATCCTCTGCTCCGATTGGTAACTGAACTGGGTGAGCGTTAGCTTGTAAACGGTCGTGGATTGTTCCAACTGAATACAAGAAATCTGCACCGATTTTGTCCATTTTGTTTACGAATACGACACGCGGTACACCGTATGTTGTAGCTTGGCGCCAAACTGTTTCAGTTTGAGGCTCAACACCTGATTGGGCATCAAGTACAGCTACAGCTCCATCAAGTACGCGCAAAGAGCGTTCAACTTCAACTGTGAAGTCTACGTGTCCTGGTGTATCGATGATGTTTACACGGTGACCTTTCCATTGTGCAGTTGTTGCAGCGGAAGTGATCGTGATTCCGCGTTCTTGTTCCTGTTCCATCCAGTCCATTTGTGAAGCACCTTCGTGCGTTTCACCAATTTTGTGGATTTTACCAGTGTAATATAGAACACGTTCTGTTGTAGTCGTTTTACCAGCATCGATGTGAGCCATGATACCGATATTACGAGTGTTTGCTAAGGAGAACTCTCTTGCCATTTGTCTTTCTCCTTCCTTTTATAAGGATTTTATAGTGTTTGATCTTACCAGCGATAATGCGCGAAAGCTTTGTTGGCTTCAGCCATTTTGTGAGTATCTTCACGTTTCTTAACTGCTGCTCCAGTGTTGTTAGCAGCATCCATGATTTCATAAGCTAAACGCTCTTCCATCGTTTTTTCTCCACGAAGGCGAGAGTAGTTTACTAACCAACGAAGTCCTAGAGTCGATTTACGGTCTGGACGCACCTCAACTGGTACTTGGTAGTTAGCTCCACCCACACGGCGTGCTTTTACTTCTAGTACAGGCATGATGTTTTTAAGTGCTTGATCGAAAACTTCGATCGGCTCATTGCCAGTACGTTCTTTGATTAAATCAAATGCAGAGTAAAGAATTTTTTGTGATTTACCTCTTTGTCCATCAACCATTAATTTGTTGATTAAGCGAGTCACAAGTTTTGAATTATATATTGGATCTGGTAATACGTCTCTTTTCGTTACAGGTCCTTTACGAGGCATTATATTTCCTCCTTTCAAGAAAGTTCAATTTTTGTTTAAGATTATTTTTTTGCTGCTTTCGGACGCTTAGTACCGTATTTAGAACGGCCTTGCATACGATTGTTAACTCCAGCTGTATCAAGAGCACCACGTACGATATGGTAACGTACCCCTGGTAAATCTTTTACACGACCGCCACGGATAAGAACCACGCTGTGTTCTTGTAGGTTGTGACCGATACCTGGGATATAAGCTGTTACCTCGATACCGTTTGTTAAACGTACACGCGCATATTTACGTAACGCGGAGTTTGGTTTTTTCGGTGTCATAGTACCCACACGAGTACAAACACCACGTTTTTGCGGAGATGATACGTTAGTTTGTGCTTTTTTAAAGCTGTTGTAGCCTTTGTTAAGTGCTGGAGATTTTGAATTAACCTCTTTAGACTCGCGTCCTTTACGCACTAATTGATTAATAGTAGGCATTACATTTTTCCTCCCTTCACGTTTTCATTTCTAGTACCACACATCCAGGTGGTTCATAAATGGGTAAAAACAAAGTCTTTGCAAATATAATTGCAAAAACATCTTTACTTTTTGATGGCAACAGTTGCTGCTCCGACATCAATACCACATGCTTTGCCAAGCATTCTCATCGAATCAACATATGTGATAGGAACATCCAATTCTTTGGCTGTCTCAACGACACGCCCAGTCAAGTATATATCTGCATCATCAGCGATGATAACTTCTTGAATTAAATTGTTTTTAAGAGCTCTAACTGCTTGTTTCGTCCCTATAATCACTGACTTTGCCTGTATTACTTTTTCATAAGACATGGTCCATATCCTCCAAAGTTACAGGGTAACATAGGAGCACCTTTGCTATAGTATCATTATTAGTCGGATACTGTCAACTTCTTTCAAAAAAATAATTCAAGCAAAAGGTTTTCCTTACATCATTCTATTAAGAATATCAAATTACTTAATCGGAATATATCAAACCCTCATACTGCTTTTCAGTCAGCCAAGAGTAATAAGAGAGACCAGCTCAATTAACTCTGATCCTTCAGCTCCAATGGGAAATAGGAGTGGAGTTTTCAGTTTAAATTATTGAGCTGGTCCTTTTTCCCTTTAATCCACTGTTACGGTATCGGCACTTTCGTCACCAACAACGACAGGGTTTGCTTTTCTGTATCTAAGCATTCCCGTTCCTGCAGGGACAAGTTTACCGATGATGACATTTTCTTTAAGCCCAAGCAATTCATCACGTTTTCCTTTTATTGCTGCATCAGTCAAGACTCTTGTTGTTTCTTGGAATGATGCCGCAGACAAGAAGGAATCCGTTTCTAGAGATGCTTTTGTGATACCTAGCAATACAGGGCGTCCTGTAGCCGGTAATTTGTTGGTCAGCAATGCATCAGTGTTTGCAGTAGTGAACTGGTTAACATCCAATAATGTTCCTGGAAGCACTTCAGTTTCACCTGCATCAAGCACACGGACTTTACGCATCATTTGTCTAACCATTACCTCGATATGTTTATCGCCGATTTCAACACCTTGCATCCGGTAAACTTTTTGAACTTCATGAAGCAGGTATTCCTGAACAGTAAGCACGTCTGTAACCTTCAGCAATTCTTTCGGATCGATGGAACCCTCTGTCAACTCTTCACCACGACGGACAGGTGTATCAACAGTTACTCTTAAACGCGCTGTGTACGGCGCAGTATACGTACGTGATTCAACAGCACCTTGAACAACGATTTCCTGTTGTTTATCCCGAATTTCATTAATCGAAACAATCGTTCCTTCGATTTCGGAAATGACAGCTTGACCTTTAGGGTTTCTCGCTTCAAATATCTCTTGGATACGAGGAAGACCTTGAGTGATATCGTCCCCAGCAACCCCACCTGTATGGAATGTACGCATCGTCAACTGTGTACCAGGTTCTCCGATTGATTGAGCGGCAATAATACCGACTGCTTCGCCCACTTCAACTTCTTGACCTGTAGCCAGGTTGCGTCCATAACATTTTTTACATACACCATGGCTGGTATTACATGTAAAGGCGGAACGAATCCATGCTGTTTCAATTCCAAGTGACTCAATATAGTTAGCAAGATCTTCAGTAATAAGGTCGTTTTCAGCTACGATTACTTCATTTGTTTCTGGATGTCTGATCGCTTTTCTTGCATAACGGCCAATTAGGCGCTCTTCAAGATGCTCAATTATTTCAGTACCCTCTCTCAAGGCTGAAATTTTCAAACCGCGGTCCGTTCCGCAATCGTCATCACGGATGATGACATCTTGCGCAACGTCAACAAGTCGACGGGTAAGGTAACCGGAATCGGCTGTTTTAAGCGCTGTATCGGCAAGACCTTTACGCGCACCATGTGTAGAGATGAAGTACTCCAACACCGTTAAACCTTCACGGAAACTTGATTTGATCGGTAATTCAATGATACGTCCAGCCGGGTTGGCCATCAAACCACGCATACCCGCAAGCTGCGTAAAGTTGGAAGCATTACCACGGGCACCGGAGTCACTCATCATGAAGATCGGGTTGCGTCGGTCCAGTGAGTCCATAAGTTTGGACTGAATGGTATCCTTGGCAGCACTCCAGATTGAAATGACGCGATCATAACGCTCATCCTCAGTAATAAGACCTCGTCTGAATTGTTTCAAGACGTTATCCACTTTGGTTTGAGCCTCAGTGATGATTTCTTGTTTTTCTTTTAAAACGACGATATCAGCCACACCAACGGTAATACCAGCTTTTGTCGAATATTTGAATCCAAGATCTTTCATCCGGTCAAGCATTTTGGATGTTTCAGTAATTTTAAAGCGTTTAAAGACTTCAGCAATGATATTCCCAAGAATTTTTTTCTTGAAAGGATCGATAGCAGGTTGGGCCTTAATCAACTCAGGGATATTAGCGCCTTTTTCCACAAAATATTTCTCTGGAGTTTTCGTTTCCAAATTATATCGTGTCGGTTCGTTAATATACGGGAATGATTTAGGTAAAATTTCATTGAAGATCAATTTACCAACAGTCGTAATGAGAAGTTGGCCGTTTTGTTCTTCAGTGAAAGTTTCATTATTCAGTGATGATGCATGTACGGCACAACGGGAATGTAAGTGTACATATCCGTTTTGGTATGCAAGTAATGCTTCACTTGTATCTTTAAAGATCATACCCTCACCGATAGCGCCTTCTCTTTCCAATGTTAAGTAATAGTTACCTAATACCATATCTTGAGAAGGTGTAACGACAGGCTTACCATCTTTAGGGTTCAAAATGTTCTGTGCTGCAAGCATAAGCATGCGTGCTTCGGCTTGGGCTTCAGAAGATAGAGGAACGTGGACCGCCATTTGGTCACCATCAAAGTCAGCGTTGTAAGCTGTACATACGAGCGGATGCAAACGAATTGCGCGACCTTCAACCAACGTTGGTTCAAATGCTTGGATCCCAAGTCTGTGAAGAGTCGGTGCACGGTTCAATAGTACTGGGTGTTCTCTAATGACTTCTTCTAATACATCCCAAATTTCAGGAGATAAACGTTCAATTTTACGCTTAGCGGATTTGATGTTGTGTGCCAGGCCTCTTTGAACAAGCTCCTTCATAACGAATGGTTTGAATAATTCAATCGCCATTTCTTTTGGAAGACCGCATTGGTACATCTTTAAGTTTGGTCCGACTACGATAACGGAACGGCCAGAATAATCAACACGTTTACCAAGAAGGTTTTGACGGAAACGACCTTGTTTACCTTTTAACATGTGAGATAAAGATTTTAACGGACGGTTACCAGGTCCAGTTACCGGACGGCCGCGACGGCCATTATCGATGAGTGCATCGACAGCTTCTTGCAGCATACGCTTCTCATTTTGAACGATAATGCTTGGTGCTCCAAGGTCCAGTAATCTTTTCAACCGATTATTACGGTTGATAACACGGCGATATAAATCATTTAGGTCAGATGTGGCAAAACGTCCTCCATCAAGTTGAACCATTGGACGAAGTTCCGGTGGAATGACCGGAAGCACGTCAAGGATCATCCATGAAGGCTCATTTCCGGAGTTACGGAATGCTTCAAGCACTTCCAAGCGTTTGATTGCACGGGTTCTGCGTTGTCCTTGAGCTGTTTTAAGCTCCTCTTTCAACGACTCTACTTCCTTTTCCGTATCAATATCTTGCAAAAGTTTTTTAATAGCTTCCGCACCCATGGCAGCTTGGAATTTCTTACCGTATTTTTCACGGTATGTACGATATTCCTTTTCGGAAAGAAGCTGTTTCTTTTCTAAAGTTGTATCGCCCGTTTCAGTTACGACGTAAGATGCAAAGTAAATGACTTCTTCCAAAGCCCGTGGAGACATGTCAAGTACAAGTCCCATACGGCTAGGGATTCCTTTGAAATACCATATGTGTGAAACTGGAGCTGCCAGCTCAATATGACCCATACGCTCACGACGCACCTTAGCACGAGTGACTTCAACGCCACAACGGTCACAGACTACGCCTTTATAACGAACACGCTTATATTTTCCGCAATGACATTCCCAGTCCTTTTGAGGTCCAAAAATTCTCTCACAGAATAAACCGTCTTTTTCTGGCTTTAACGTACGATAGTTGATTGTTTCTGGTTTTTTAACTTCTCCATGGGACCAAGAACGAATCTTGTCTGGTGAAGCAAGACCAATTTTCATATACTCAAAATTATTAACGTCTAACAAGGGGCCTACCTCCCTTTTAATCTCCAGGTTTAACCCTTGATTGCCGTCAAATATCAGGCAATCTTACACCGGATGATGGTTGATTGAATCAATAAGGCTCTAACAAGGCAGCATGATCTTCAAATGAACATCTCGCTGCCAGTCAGAGCAGGTAATATATAACTAGATATGTTTATATTTAATTTTATTCTTTGACAGGTGCCCCTACTTCGGAAGCAACCATATCCTTAGTTTCTGAATCAAGGCTTAATTTGTCTGCTTGGTTGGCATCATCTTCATCTTCCAAATCACGCATTTCGATTTCACGATCTTCGGCATTGAGGATTTTAACATCCAATCCTAAACTTTGAAGCTCCTTAATCAATACTTTGAAGGACTCAGGAACGCCAGGTTCAGGGACATTTTCACCTTTGACAATCGCCTCGTACGTTTTAACACGGCCTACGACATCATCTGATTTAACGGTTAGGATTTCTTGTAATGTATAAGCAGCACCATAAGCTTCAAGTGCCCATACTTCCATCTCACCGAAACGCTGTCCGCCAAATTGCGCTTTACCACCAAGTGGTTGCTGCGTAACAAGGGAGTAAGGTCCAGTTGAACGCGCATGAAGTTTATCATCGACCATATGTGCCAGTTTGATCATATACATGACACCCACTGATACACGGTTATCGAATGCTTCACCTGAACGGCCGTCATAAAGGACTGTTTTTGCATCACGTGACATCCCGGCTTCTTCAATCGTACCCCAAACATCTTCCTCAGTGGCACCATCGAATACAGGAGATGCTACATGAATGCCAAGTGCGCGTGCAGCCATACCTAAGTGAAGCTCCAACACCTGACCGATGTTCATACGTGAAGGTACACCCAATGGGTTTAACATGATGTCTACTGGAGTGCCATCTGGTAAATAAGGCATATCTTCTTCAGGAAGAATCCTGGAGATTACCCCTTTGTTACCATGTCGTCCAGCCATTTTATCGCCTTCATGGATTTTACGTTTTTGAACGATATATACACGTGCGAGCTGGTTTACACCAGGAGGCAGTTCATCGCCGTCTTCTCTGTTGAATACTTTAACATCAAGAACGATTCCGCCGCCGCCGTGAGGTACACGAAGTGATGTATCCCTTACTTCACGTGCTTTTTCACCGAAGATCGCATGTAATAGACGTTCCTCAGCTGTCAGTTCCGTTACACCTTTAGGCGTGACTTTACCAACGAGAAGGTCTCCGTCTTTCACTTCTGCACCCACACGGATAATTCCGCGCTCATCAAGATTACGAAGCGCATCTTCCCCTACGTTAGGGATATCACGGGTGATTTCTTCAGGCCCTAATTTTGTATCGCGTGATTCAGATTCATATTCTTCAATATGAATGGAAGTGTACACATCATCTTTAACCAATCGTTCACTCATGATGATGGCATCTTCATAGTTATATCCATCCCATGTCATGAAGGCAACCAATACGTTACGGCCAAGTGCCAACTCACCTTTTTCCATTGAAGGACCATCAGCAAGAATTTCACCTTTTACAACGTTGTCGCCAACACTTACGATAGGGCGTTGATTATAGCACGTTCCTTGGTTGGAACGAATGAATTTTAATAGACGGTATTTATCAAGGTTTCCTTTTACTTGCTTTCCGTCAACTTCGCTTACCCTACGTACCCATACTTCACGTGATTCAACGTGCTCTACGATACCAGGGTGTTTACAGATTACGGCAGCACCGGAGTCTTTCGCTGAAACATACTCCATACCCGTTCCAACTCGAGGGGCTTCCGGTTGCAGCAAAGGAACTGCTTGACGTTGCATGTTCGCTCCCATAAGGGCACGGTTGGAGTCATCATTTTCCAAGAAAGGAATACATGCTGTCGCAGCAGATACTACCTGTTTAGGAGATACATCCATGTAATCTACGCGGTCACGCGGAACAACGGTATTTTCACCGCGGAAACGTGCAACAACATCGTTATCAAGGAATGAGCCGTCATCTGACAGTCGTACATTCGCTTGGGCAACTACATAATTATCTTCCTCATCAGCTGTTAAGTAGTCGATTTGGCTTGTAATTCTACCTGTTTCAGGGTCCACACGGCGATATGGTGTTTCAATGAAGCCATATGGGTTAACCTTTGCAAAACTGGATAACGAGTTAATCAAACCAATATTCGGTCCCTCAGGCGTTTCAATCGGACACATGCGGCCATAGTGGGAATAATGAACGTCACGTACTTCAAAGCCAGCACGCTCACGTGTCAGACCACCAGGTCCCAATGCCGATAGACGACGTTTATGTGTCAGTTCGGCCAACGGGTTCGTTTGATCCATGAATTGGGAAAGCTGTGAGCTTCCAAAGAACTCTTTAATGGATGCAATGACCGGGCGAATGTTGATTAGTTGCTGTGGAGTGATTGTATTCGTATCCTGAATGGACATTCTTTCACGGACAACACGCTCCATACGGGATAAACCAATTCTGAATTGGTTTTGCAGCAATTCACCAACGGAACGCAGACGACGGTTACCTAAATGGTCAATGTCATCCGTGATTCCCACACCATGCAATAAATTAAAGAAATAACTGATGGAAGAAATAATATCAGCCGGTGTAATGTTTTTGACCTGGTCGGTCACATAGGCATTACCGATGATATTGATCACTTTTTCGCCTTCAGCATCGTTTGGCGCAAACACTTTAATAGGTTGAAGAAGAGTTTCTTCCTCTACTACACCACCTGATGGATGGAATGTTTTGAATCCGATTCCACCTTCGATATGAGGCAGGATCCTATCAAGAGTCCGGCGATCAAGCATTGTCCCTTTTTCAACGATAATTTCACCTGTTTCGGGATCAATCAAAGTCTCTGCAATACGTTGTCCGAATAAACGGTTCTTGATATGCAGTTTTTTATTGATTTTATAACGGCCTACATTAGCTAAATCATAACGTTTCGGATCAAAAAAGCGTGATACTAAAAGACTTTTCGCGTTTTCGACAGTAGGCGGTTCACCCGGGCGTAGACGCTCATAGATTTCTAGTAATGCTTTTTCTACACTCTCGGTGTTATCCTTTTCAAGAGTGTTGCGAAGGTATTCGTTGTCGCCGATCAAATCGATGATTTCTTGATCTGTTCCGAATCCAAGGGCACGCATCAATACCGTGATCGGTAATTTTCTTGTGCGGTCGATTCGAACATACACAACATCCTTGGCGTCTGTTTCATATTCGAGCCATGCGCCACGGTTAGGAATAACGGTCGCAGAGAACCCAAGCTTACCGTTTTTATCCATTTTCCCATTGTAGTAAACACTCGGTGAGCGCACTAATTGGGATACAATTACCCGTTCAGCACCATTGATGACAAATGTACCTGTTTCAGTCATCAGCGGGAAGTCGCCCATGAATACATCCTGGTCTTTAACTTCCCCTGTTTCTTTGTTAACAAGGCGCACTTTCACACGAAGTGGTGCAGAATACGTAACATCGCGTTCTTTTGTTTCTTCCACAGAATACTTCGGCTCAGCTAAGCTGTAATCGATGAATTCTAACGATAAATTACCTGTAAAATCCTCAATAGGAGAAATATCCTGGAACATTTCCTTTAAACCTACATCTAGAAACCATTGATAAGAAGCTGTTTGAATTTCAATCAGATTCGGAAGATCCAAAACCTCACTGATTCTTGCATAACTTCTACGTTGGCGGTGTCGTCCATACTGAACAAGTTGACCTGTCAACTGATTCACCCCTTAAATCAAGCGTTATAAGGATCCATTTGCCTCGGAAAAGGAATCATTTCCATAGACAAAAAGAAAATGGTTTTTATTTTAAAAACCACTATTTCTCATAAAACGAACTATTATTTATATATTTTTTCCATATTATCCATTGATTATACATCAATGGTATAAAAATTGCATAGTTACGGAATTATATATATGCATTTTATAATACTAACATAGCGAAAATTTAGAGTCAAACCTTTTTGGATAATAGTATATAGTAACCTTTTTTCTTAACGGGCACTTCAACATTTCCAAATAATTGCTCCATTTTATCCATTGCGGATGGAGCCCCTTGTTTTTTTTGAATGACAACCCATAATTCTCCACCAGCTACCAAACTGCGATAGCCTTCTTCTAAAATTTCGTGGACTACACTTTTACCTGCGCGAATGGGAGGGTTCGTAAGAATCGCCGCGAATTGATTGGAGGCAACTTTGTCAAAACGATCACTTTCGTAAATCTTCACATTTGCGATCCCATTAGAAGCCGCATTCTCTTTTGACAATTCAACTGCCCGGCTATTTATATCAATCATTTCTATCGTTCTATCGGGATAAGCTGCCGCAATCGATATACCGATTGGCCCATAACCGCAACCAACATCGAGAATATCTCCTTCCACAGCTTCATCAAGGTTAAAACTCTCAACCAAAAGACGCGATCCGAAATCAACTTCCTTTTTCGAAAAAACACCATTATCGCTTTTGAAGCGAAATGTACGTCCCTTTAATGTGAAATCCCAAAATTTCGGATTGCTTACGACATCCGGTTTATGTGAGTAGTAATGCTCTGTCAGAGTCATCTCCCCCTATCAGAAAGGAATATTGAAGATTTAATGAGAGAAGAGAATTGAAGAATGGATGCTTGCACGCCGGAATGTTCGAATAACGAAATCCTCTCGTTACCAAACCATTAACGGCCAGTTTCCGTCATTTCTTTAAAAATGAAGAAAAAAAGCCCGCCAGTGATAGCGAGCTTTTTGTTTATGCAAGATTACTTAACTTCAACGCCAGCTCCAACTTCTTCAAGTTTAGCTTTGATTTCTTCAGCTTCTTCTTTAGAAGCGCCTTCTTTGATTGCTTTTGGAGTGTTGTCAACAAGTTCTTTTGCTTCTTTAAGTCCAAGACCTGTAACTTCACGTACAGCTTTGATAACTTTGATTTTTTGATCTCCAGCAGATGTAAGGACTACATCAAACTCAGTTTTTTCTTCAGCAGCAGCGCCACCAGCAGCAGCTACAGCTACAGGTGCAGCAGCAGTTACGCCGAATTCTTCTTCGATTGCTTTTACAAGGTCGTTTAATTCTAAAACAGTCATATTTTTAACTGCTTCAATGATTTGATCTTTAGTCATTTTTATTTCCTCCTCGAAATGGTTGGTTTTTTTTTGAATCAATAGGCTAGATAAGCGGTTAGCTTACGCGCCTTGTTCTTCTTTTTGCTCTGCAACAGCTTTTGTAGCAAGAGCAAGTCCGCGCATAGGTGCTTGTAGCACGCTGAGTAGCATTGAAAGTAGGCCTTCGCGTGAAGGTAGTTCTGCAAGAGCTTTAATTTCTTCAGCAGTTGCAACATTTCCTTCGATAACTCCGGCTTTGATTTCTAAAGCTTCATGTTTTTTCGCAAAATCGTTAAGGATTTTTGCTGGCGCAATAACATCTTCATTTGAGAATGCAATTGCGTTTGGACCTGTTAATGATTCGTTCAAAGCGCCAAGTTCAGCACTTTCAGCAGCACGGCGAGTTAATGAGTTTTTGTAAACTTTAAACTCAACGCCAGCTTCACGAAGTTGCTTACGAAGTTCTGTTACTTCAGCAACAGTCAATCCACGGTAGTCAACAACTACTGTTGATTGGCTTGAAGTTAACTTATCAGAAATCTCAGCAACGATTTTTTGCTTTTGTTCAATAATTGCGTTCATCCTTACACCTCCTGTAGATTTGCTTGAAAACATTTATACCGTTTCAAAGAAAAAGCCTTCATCTCTATTGCAGACATGAAGGCAGTAATTTCAAAAGTCATAGTCTAGGACTATTATTATCGAATTACCTCGGCAGGGAATTAAGCTCGTAATGAGCACCTACTGTCTACGGTACAAATAGTATTCATTTATTCACAACAAAACTTATTATAACAATAATAGTTTTGGTATGTCAATTATTTATTGAAAGTAGAAGGATCAACTTTCACACCAGGGCCCATTGTAGTTGTTACAGAAACGTTTTTCATGTAAGTTCCTTTAGCAGCCGCAGGTTTAACTTTTACTAATGTATCATAAATAGCAGTGAAGTTTTCCACTAGTTTAGCATCTTCGAAAGATACTTTACCGATTGGAGCATGGATGTTACCAGCTTTATCTACGCGGTATTCAACTTTACCAGCTTTGATTTCATTAACAGCTTTCGTTACATCGAAAGTTACTGTGCCAGTTTTAGGGTTAGGCATTAAACCTTTAGGTCCTAATACACGGCCAAGTTTACCAACTTCACCCATCATGTCTGGAGTCGCAACGATTACATCGAATTCGAACCATCCTTGTTGGATTTTGTTGATGTAGTCAGATTCGCCAACGTAGTCAGCACCAGCAGCTTCCGCTTCTTTTGCTTTTTCGCCTTTAGCGAACACTAATACACGTTGAGTTTTACCAGTACCATTCGGCAGAACAACAGCTCCACGAATTTGTTGGTCAGCTTTCTTAGGGTCTACGCCTAAACGGAAAGCAACTTCAACAGTCGCATCGAATTTTGCGAAGTTTGCTTTTTTAGCAACTTCGATTGCTTCAGTTACAGCATAAGCCTTAGAAACTTCTACAAGCTTAGCTGCTTCAAGATACTTTTTACCTTTTTTCGCCATGATATAAATCCTCCTAAATTGTGGTTTTAACGGAATGACCTCCCACGAATAAAGGTTGCGAGTATCAATCGCAACCCCGTAGAAACAAATAGCAATTACATGGATTAGTCTTCGATGACAATACCCATGCTGCGAGCAGTACCTTCAACCATACGCATTGCAGCTTCAACGCTTGCAGCGTTTAGGTCAGGCATTTTAGTTTCAGCAATCTCGCGCACTTGATCACGCTTGACTGTAGCAACTTTATTACGGTTAGGTTCACCAGAACCAGACTCGATACCAGCTACTTTCTTAAGCAATACTGCAGCCGGCGGAGTTTTTGTAATGAATGTAAATGAACGGTCTTCAAATACCGTGATTTCAACAGGAATAATTAGACCAGCTTGATCTGCTGTACGAGCGTTGAACTCCTTACAGAATCCCATGATGTTTACACCAGCTTGACCTAATGCAGGACCGACTGGCGGTGCCGGATTCGCTTTACCAGCAGGAATTTGCAATTTAACCATTTTAATTACTTTTTTAGCCACGAGACACACCTCCTTATAAGTCCGTGATGTGGTAATAGGGTAATACCCTCCCACTCATCTTGAATTCTTTATCTATTAATAAAGAATGCTTGTATCGTTGAGGCCTAAAAATTGAAACATACTGACCTTTGAAATTTTACCACTTTCAAAAGGCAATTTCAAGTTTTTTTCCGTTTATAATTTTTCCACTTGATTAAAATCAAGTTCAACCGGTGTATCACGACCGAACATATTGACTAGGACCCTTACTTTCCCTTTGTCTTTATCAAGTTCTTCAATTGGCCCTGCAAAGGTTGCGAAAGGTCCTTCTTTAACTTGAACCGTGTCACCGATTTCAAAATCAACTTCGATTTTGCTTTCATCTACGCCCATTCGTTTAAGGACGACTTCAATTTCTTCCGGAAGCAATGCAGTCGGTTTTGACCCAGCTCCAGATGAACCTACGAAACCTGTTACGCCAGGCGTATTCCGGACAACGTACCATGAATCATCCGTCATGATGATTTCAACTAATACATAACCTGGAAATACTTTCTTTTTGGTCACTTTCTTTTTGCCATCTTTCACTTCTGTTTCTTCTTCTTCTGGAACTACAACGCGAAAGATCTTGTCTTCCATCCCCATAGTTTCAACACGTTTTTCCAAGTTAGCCTTAACCTTGTTCTCATAACCTGAATAGGTGTGAACTACATACCAATTCTTTTCCATGTGTTAGGACTTTAACGTCCTTCCCTCCCTGCAATCAATCATTTTCTTTATTAATCTTTATCTTTGAACGTTTTAGCCAAAAACCATACCGGCGTCATCCTGACTTAACTAGAAAATATTGTGATGATTCATATTACAGCAGTGCTCGATTTCGAGCTATTAAAAAAGACAAATTAAAAAACCCGTTTCCGGGCTTTTCTGCTGACACATATTATTCTATCACTATTATACCTTATTTTCGAATCTCTTATTCAATAACTAAGCGAATTAATTCGGAAATGCCCAAATCAACCACTGTAAAGAATAAAGCCATAAACAATACAGTCGTAACTACCACGATTGTATATTTAGTAAGCTCCTTGCGTTTCGGCCAGCTTACTTTTCGCATTTCGCGAGCGACTCCGCTGAAAAATTCGGTAAAACGTTTCATGAATGTACCTCCAAGCATTAGAAGCTTCTGTAAATCTATTTATAAAACGGTTATTTCGTTTCTTTATGAATCGAGTGTGAGTTGCACGTACTGCAAAATTTCTTGATTTCCAGTCGTTCGCCGCTTGTCGATTGTTTGCTCTCATAACTATAATTTCTTGTACCGCAATCATTGCATGCAAGAACTATTTTTTTTCGCATTAGATACACCTATCCTATCTACTATATCCATAAAACCTTATCACGGCTGTTTTTTATTGTCAATATCAAAGCGGGTTTCACCCATTATGGACACCATAAATCAAAACATCGGTTACTTAACATCCATTAAAAATTTTAGTGAATAATAAACTTCCATGTGGAGAAGGGACAGATGAAATTAAGCGGAAAAAGCGGAGGGATTATAAACTGATTTCCCTTACTTCCAGATAGCGCTCGAGCTTTCTTTTCACCCGTTGAAGGGCGTTGTCGATTGACTTAACATGCCGGTTCAACTCTTCCGAAATTTCTTGGTAGGTTTGTCCATCCAGGTAAAGAGCTAACACTTTTCTCTCAAGATCACTCAGGAGCTCGGCCATCTTTAATTCGATATCGTCAAACTCTTCTTGGTTGATGATCAGTTCTTCCGGGTCCAAAACTTTCGTACCGGATATGATATCCATTAGAGTTCGGTCCGATTCCTCATCATAAATGGGCTTGTCCAGGGAAACATAGGAATTGAGCGGAATATGTTTTTGACGTGTTGCTGTTTTGATAGCTGTAATGATCTGCCTCGTAATGCATAGTTCTGCAAATGCTTTAAAAGAAGATAACTTATCCCCTTTAAAATCACGGACGGCTTTATATAAACCAATCATACCTTCTTGCACGATGTCTTCCTTATCGGCACCAATCAAGAAATAAGTCCTTGCCTTAGCTCTTACAAAATTACGATACTTTTGGATCAAATAATCCAGCGCTTCACTGTCTCCAGTGTGCACCAACCCTATCAATTCATCATCCTCAAACTGCAGATACTTTTCGTTCAGCTTCATTCCGAATTTGAGACCCACATTATATCCCCCTGACCTGACTCAGATAGAAATATTATACAGCAGGTAAATTTTACCCGTCAATGGTTCAAATTTTACCCCGGCGCCATTTTTCGAAAATTTCTGCCACTTCTTCACTTAAAGGAATTTTGGCCACGGGTCTTATAGTCGTTGTTTTTCTTACATCTTTCATGATTTCGCCTTGTATTTCTTCCATTTCAATAAGCAGTTCACGAGCGGATTTCCTTAGGGCCCCTTGGCCAAAGATCACCCACTGTTCCGTGAAGTCAGAGGTAGCCACTTGAATTTGCGTTTTGACATTATTCAGTTCAATGGCCATCTTTTCTATTCTTTCATCCGCAGTTTCATTTTCTTTTGTAAAAATTACGTCAACTTTGTGATTTTTGAATATGCGGGCAATTCCCTGAACATATTGAGCGTCAAATACGACTATTACACGGTATCCGGTAAATGCTTGATATTCTGCCATCATTTCTATCAGCCGATCTCTTGCAGCAGCAAGATCCCGTTCTTTTAATTCTCTCAGTTCCGGCCAAGCTCCAATAATGTTATAACCGTCCACCAACAGAATATTCATTTCATCATTGCCCTAGAGGATTTCTTTTTCTATAAACCTCATACATCAATAAACCGGCCGCTACCGATGCATTTAACGAAGTTACTTGTCCTGCCATAGGGAGACGGATGAGAAAATCACATTTATCCTTCATTAACCGGGCCATGCCTTTTCCTTCGCTGCCGATAACAAGTCCGATAGGCATCTTTCCGTCCATGTTACGGTAATCATCGCTGCCTTTCGCATCGGTACCGACTATCCATACCCCTCGCTCTTTCAACTCTTCCACCGCTCTTGCCAAATTTGTAACGCGAGCTACCGGAATATATTCGATTGCACCCGTCGAAGCTTTTGCCACTGTCGCCGTCAAGCCCACCGCTCTTCTTTTTGGGATGATGATTCCATGGGCCCCGACTGCATCAGCCGTCCTCATGATTGAACCTAAATTATGCGGATCTTCAACTTCATCAAGAATCATGAAAAAAGGTGCTTCGTCCCGTTCAGCCGCTCTTGCGAATAAGTCATCCAGCTCCACATATTCATATGCAGCCACTTGTGCGATAACACCTTGATGGATGCCTTCTGCCATTTGGTCAATTTTTTTCTTCGGTACGATTTGGACGAATACCTTCTTTTCCTTCGCCAGACCGATGAGTGGTTGCATCGAGCCTTTTTGCGAGCCCTCAGCTATCCAAATTTTATTAATATCCCGTTCGGAGCGAAGTGCTTCCAATACGGGGTTTCTGCCAATGATATATTCTTCGCTCATGGGTTACTCCCCTTTTCTTCTTCAATGTATTCAATGGATTTTTTGATGAGTTCTTCCATTCTTTCTTTTCGACCGGATAAATACAAAAATCCCATAAGTGCCTCGAAGGCTGTACTGTAGCGATACGTTTGCACATCTGTGTTCTTCGGTACCGTACCGGATTTTGCATTTCGGCCGCGCCGAACGACAGCGGATTCCTCTTCCGATAACCAATCTGACTCCAGGAAAAAGTGGATGATTTTATTTTGCGCTTTAGCAGCTACAAAAGATGTAGCTTTTTTGTGGAGCAGATTGGGCTTGACCGCTCCTTTTTGAATGAGGTGATGCCGTATATACGTTTCGTATACAGCATCACCTATATATGCTAAAGCAAGACTGTTCAGCATTTTTGCATCTACCTTACTATCGTAATGAAGCATTAATTACCCTCTTTTCCATCTTGTACCTTGAGGGGTATCCTCTAATATGATATTCATGTTTTTCAATCGATCACGAATTTCATCAGATAACCCAAAATTACGGTCTTTCCGCGCTTGAATTCTCTGCTGTATCAAGCCTTCAATTTCTTCATCCAAAAGCCCCTCTTCTTCAAGGGACAAACCTAGGACAGAAAATAGGATGCTGAATTTATCAAGGAAAGCATCAATCACTTCCTTGTCTGTGTTTTTCTCCATCAAGTAATAATTTGCCTGTTTGGAAAGTTCAAAGAGCATGGATATTGCATTAGCTGTGTTGAAATCATCGTCCATTTCCTTAATGAATTGTTCATGTAACTCATTCAGCTTCCCTAACCAAACATCATTATTCTCAGTCAATCCGTCACTAACTTGAAGGCGATGCTTTAAGTTTTGATAAGATGTCCTTAAGCGATCGAGGGACGCCTTTACATTTTCAAGCACTTCTTCGCTATAATTGATGGGATGACGATAATGTACAGATAACATAAAGAAGCGTAACACTTGTGGATCATGCTTCTGGATGATGTCATGCACAAGGACGAAATTGCCTAAGGACTTAGACATTTTTTCATTCTCAATATTTATATACCCGTTATGCATCCAATAATTCGCAAAGGGCTTACCCGTCAATGCTTCAGATTGTGCAATTTCATTTTCATGATGAGGGAAAGCCAGATCTTGACCTCCTGCATGAATATCGATTGTATCGCCCAAATACTTTTTGACCATTGCGGAGCATTCGATATGCCAGCCAGGACGCCCCTTGCCCCATGGGCTTTCCCAAGATATTTCATCATCCTTTGCCGTTTTCCAAAGGGCAAAATCAAGGGCATCTTGTTTTTTCTCCCCTATTTCAATACGCGCCCCCACTCTCAGCTCATCGATGGACTGATGTGAAAGTTTTCCATACCCCTCAAACTTACGAGTTCGGTAATACACATCCCCTTCAGATTCATAAGCGAATCCTTTCTCAATTAATGCCGAGATGAATTCAATGATTGCATCCATGTTCTCCATTACGGTTGGGTGAGCATCGGCCTTTTTGCAGCCCAATGCCGACACGTCTTCAAAATAAGCCTTGATGAAACGCTCTGATATGGTTGGGACATCTTCCCCCAATTCTTTTGCCGCACGAATCAGCTTATCATCCACATCCGTAAAGTTCGAAACGAATTGCACATCATATCCACGGTAATCCAAATACCTACGAACGGTATCGAATACGATTGCCGGTCTTGCATTACCAATATGAATGTAATTATAGACAGTGGGTCCGCATACGTACATCTTCACCTTTCCCTCTTCCATCGGGACGAAGGTTTCCTTTTTTCTTGTAGCCGTGTTATATATTTTAATCGCCATATTATAGGCTCCTTTCCTTCTGCTTCTCTTCAGCCATCTTCTCTCTTAAGGCCCTGATTTCACTATCCAATTCCTTAAAGCGATCAGCAATTGGATCAGGAAGATCACAATGATTTAGATCTTTGTTGATTTTGATACCATCTTGAATGACCACTTTACCTGGAATGCCCACCACTGTGGAATTTGGTGGCACTTCCTTTAAAACAACCGATCCTGCACCGATTTTTGAGTTTTCCCCAACAGTGATGGAACCCAGCACTTTTGCTCCTGTAGCAATCAAAACGTTATCCTTTATCGTAGGATGACGTTTTCCCTTTTCCTTTCCTGTCCCCCCAAGGGTTACACCTTGAAAGACAGATACATTGTCGCCAATTTCACAAGTTTCGCCAATGACGATTCCCATTCCATGGTCAATGAAGAAGCGACGGCCAATCGTAGCCCCTGGATGAATTTCAATACCGGTAAAAAACCGACTGATCTGAGATACACTTCTTGCCAGGAAAAAGAATTTCTTCTTAAATAGTGCGTGAGCCATCCTATGACTCCAAATCGCATGTAAACCCGCGTACGTCAATATGACTTCCAAATAGCTGCGCGCAGCAGGATCTTGATCAAAAACCACTTCGATATCTTCTTTAAACATCTTTAACAAAATGATTCCCCCCTATGTTGCGTACTTTTTCAACATCCCCTTTGAAGCTTTTAAAGCATATAAAAAAGCGCCTCTGTCCAAATAGACAGAGACGCTTTAAGCGCGGTTCCACTCTGTTTGGAATGTACGAAGCAGGTAAAGCTTTTTCCTGTTTTTTCATCCCCAACTTTAATCCCTGTAACGGAGGACATTCCGCCTGTGCCTACTATAGGTTAGTTCAGCAAAGGACTCAAGGGTGCATTTCAGGAAACGAGAGGCTTGAACCACTTTCAGCAGGTTATGGTTCTCTCTAAAAAGCTTCGTTTACTTACTTCTCCCCATCTACGCGTTCTTTTGTAAGATTATTAAATACTATATTACATTTTTGACAAATTGTTAATATAAAATACTCTGAATACGCTGTTTAATTTTTTCCTTGCCGAGTAATGAAATCGCCTTAGGCAAGTCAGGACCATGTGTTTGACCCGTGACGGCCGCCCTTATCGGCATGAATAATTTTTTCCCTTTATGGCCTGTGCTTTTTTGTACGGCTTTAATTGACTTCTTGATGTCATCCGCGTTAAATTCTTCAAGGCCATCGATCTCCTGAAGGAAGGCTTTCATGACTTCCGGCACCTGTTCTTCAGCCAGTACTTCCTTGGCATCTTCCTCGAACACGACCTCATCCTTGAAAAACAGTTCAGATAGCTCAACTATTTCCGCTCCATAGCTCATCTGCTCTTGAAAAAGGGAAACTAGCCCATGTACCCACTCTTCTTCTTCGGCGGTCAGTGTCTCTGAAACCTTCCCGGCTTTAATTAAGTGAGGCATTGACAATTCCACTGCACGATTTCCATCCAGTTGCTTCACATATTGGTTATTCATCCATGTAAGCTTTTGTTTATCAAAAAGCGCAGGTGACTTAGACAGTCGATCAGCATCGAAAAGATTAATAAATTCTTCCTTCGTGAAAATCTCTTCTTCCCCGACCGGAGACCATCCTAGTAATGTAATGAAATTGAATAAAGCTTCAGGTACATAACCAAGCTCTTCATATTGCTCAATGAATTGAATGATGGACTCATCACGTTTACTCAGTTTCTTCCTGCTTTCGTTTACAATCAGCGTCATATGTCCAAATACCGGCGGTTCCCAGCCGAAGGCCTCATAAATCATCAGTTGTTTTGGGGTATTGGAGATATGATCATCACCGCGAAGGACATGGGAAATCTTCATCAAGTGATCATCGACGGCCACTGCAAAGTTGTAGGTTGGAATGCCATCTTTTTTAACGATGACAAAATCACCAAAGCCATCCGCTTCAAACGAAACCTCGTCCTTAACCATATCATTGAAAGTAAGGACCTTCCCAGTTGGAACAGCAAAGCGAATGCTCGGTTTTCTTCCTTGGGCCACTAGTTCCGCTTGCTCTTCTTCAGTTAAATGCTTGCACTTCCCTGAATATTTTGGCGTTTCATTCCGCTCGACCTGTCCTTCACGTTCTGCCTCAAGCTCTTCTTCCGTACAATAGCATTTATATGCCAAACCCTTATCTAAAAGCTCTTGATACAATTCCTGATAAAGGTCGTTCCTTTCGGATTGACGATATGGTCCGAATTCACCGCCAACATCAACACCTTCATCCCAATCCATACCAAGCCATTTCAAATATTTAAGCTGACTTTCCTCTCCGCCCTCAATATTTCTCTTTTGGTCGGTATCTTCAATTCGGATGATGAATTTCCCGCCTTTATTTCGTGCGTATAAATAATTAAATAAAGCAGTCCGTGCATTACCAATATGTAAATGTCCAGTCGGACTCGGTGCATAGCGAACTCGAATATCGCTGCTCATGATATATATAGACCTCCCAGTCGTTCTATTCTATTGTATATATTATCATTTAAATACATTGGGATAAAGGCATCCACTCTAAAAACGAAATTAGTTTGATTTAACCAATAAAACCACAGCCTGTGCGGCGATTCCTTCGCTCCTGCCTGTAAAACCAAGTTTCTCGGTAGTGGTCGCCTTTACATTAATTCTGTCTATCGACGCATCTAAAAGTTCAGCAATCCTGCCGCGCATTTCCTCAATATACGGTGCCATTTTCGGACTTTGTGCAATGATTGTACAGTCCGCATTGCCTAGGGAATATCCTTCTTTTTTTACGATCGCCCAAATATACTGCAGCAGTTTTGCCGAATCGGCATCTTTAAATTCAGGATCGGTATCCGGAAAATGCTTACCGATATCCCCAGCACCAATTGCCCCCAAGCAGGCATCAGCAACTGTATGCAGAAGAACATCCGCATCCGAATGACCTAGCAAACCTTTCTCATACGGAATCGTAATCCCGCCAATAATCAAAGGTCTCCCCTCCACAAGCTGATGAACGTCATATCCTTGTCCTATTCTAAACATATCATTCTCCCCAATCATCGTTTTCCATGTTGTTTATGTAAAATCGCTTCTGCAAAATAAAGGTCTTCCTGAGTCGTAATTTTAATATTATCATAATTGCCCTCAATAATAACTACCTGTTCATTGATCCGCTCTAGCAAGCTTGCATCATCCGTCCCTAAAAATGCTTCAGCTTCAGCCTGTTCATAGGCACTTTTCAATATGGATACACGAAAAGCTTGTGGAGTTTGTACCGCCCACAAGCTTGATCGTTCCACTGTTTCCACTACCTTATCGTTTGACGCTTTTTTAATCGTATCTTTAACGGGCACTGCAATTACGGCACCTCCATGAAGGGAGGCGGCAGTAGTCAATTCACTGATTTGCCCAACATTGATAAAAGGGCGGGCACCGTCGTGGACCAGGACGATTTCTTCTCCTGCATGTTGCAGTCCATTATAAACGCTTTGTTGGCGCTCCTTGCCACCCATGACCAGTTTCTTGACCTTTTTAAGCCCATATGCTGCAATCAATTGACTGAAATAATCCTTTTCTGCCGGGTTTATCGAAAGGATGATTCCCCGACAGTCAGGATCTTCTTCGAAGACACGCAGTGTATAAACAATAATCGGGATACCCGATAGTTCAATAAAAAGTTTATTCTTGCCCGCCTTCATTCTTTTGCCTTGTCCAGCTGCAGGTATCACTACTTCATAAAACATAACGGTTTCTCCTACTCTTCTTTATAATGCTTTTTCTAATAGTTTCGGTTTAGCGAATATCATACGGCCTGCCGAGGTTTGTAATACACTTGTGACAAGTACATCGATGCGTTTCCCGATATGGTCACGGCCACCTTCGACAACGATCATGGTGCCATCGTCTAAATAAGCGATGCCCTGGTTCTGCTCTTTCCCGTCCTTGATGACCTGAACATTCATCTCTTCCCCAGGAAGAACAACAGGTTTTACGGCATTGGCAAGGTCATTGATATTAAGGACCGCCACATTTTGAAACTCGCATACCTTGTTTAAATTGAAATCATTGGTAACGACCATTCCGCCCGATATTTTGGCAAGTTTCACTAGTTTACTGTCCACTTCCTGAATGTCTTCAAAATCCCCCTCGTACATCTCCACTTTAATCGGAAGGTCTTTTTGAATCCGATTCAAGATATCCAAACCACGTCTTCCACGATTCCTTTTCAAAGCATCCGATGAATCGGCAATGTGCTGCAGTTCGTTTAATACGAACTGAGGAATGACTATGGTACCCTCGAGAAAGCCTGTCTGACAAATATCCGCAATTCTGCCATCAATGATGACGCTTGTATCGAGAATCTTCAGCCGCTTGCTATACCCCTCTTCATCGTCTTCGCTCGCTTCTCCATCAGTGTTCTTTTTCTTATTGCTTTTCGTGAATAAACTCAATAGCTCATCACGCTTTTTAAAGCCAACTTGAAAACCAAGATAACCAAATAAAAGCGTAAGGATGATGGGAACCACTGTATTAAAAAATGGAAACTTGATGGCACTGAAGGCGGAGCCAACCAAGAACGCCGCAAGCAGTCCCACTAAAAGACCGACGCTGCCAAAGATTATATCCGTAATTGGTATCTTTACAAGCTGTTCCTCCAGCCACTTCATAAAATAGATCACATGATCTACTGCCCAAAAAGTTATAAGATAAAAGATAATGGCACCCAACAGTACACTTACATAAGGATTGTTTATTAAAGCAATATCATCTGCATGTAAAACAATTAATAATTCTGGAATAAGTAACATACCAAGTGTTCCGCCGACTATTAAGAAGCATGCTTGTATAATGCGTTTTAACATCCCTTTCACCTCCTTCTACTCATTATTGACCAATAAAATAAAATGAAACCTTCGAAAATTCGTTTTCATTATATACGTTAAATTCACTCTAGGAATTAGTGGATTTACAAATATGATTTCTTCTCTTTTTCGTAATATTAGCCTAGCACCCTGAGTTTTGAGTGTCAAAAATAAACACCAACCAATTTCAAGCAAGTCAAGGGAATTTTAAAAGGCCAGCTGCCCCTACATCCTTCTATTTGTGACAAGCTGATTTTTTAAAATCCGGAGTCCTTCTTTGATTTTATTTGCCCGGACTTCGCCTATGCCCTCCACATCGTCAAGGTTTTCAACCGTAGCTTTATTGACTTCACTAAAGCTTCCGAACTGTTTCACTAAATTTTCGATGATCAAACCCGGCAAGCGTGGGATTTTATGAAGAATACGGTAACCACGGGGATGTACTGACTCATCAAGGTGTATGTATCCATTATAGCCCAGCACCTTTAGAAGAATGCTTTCATCCAGTTTTTCCTGCATGGCCAACTCTTGAAGCCTAAAAATGATTTCCTCGGGATCTTCATCATTACTGGAGGTATAATCCTTGATAAGCCATTTTCCTTCCGTTTCAATATCTGCCAGGATTTCATTCATTTGCAAACGGATCAATCTTCCTTCCGTACCAAGCTCATTAAGGTACGTTAATAGCTCTGCCTTGATCCTGAGCACCATTACATATCGGTGAAATACCTGCAAAAGGTCGGCATAGGTAACGATTTCCTCAAACTCGAGCGCCCCTAAAACCGATATGCTCTGCTGCAGGACCACCTTGTATTTTTCCAAGGTCTGAATGGCTAAATTAGCCTTGGCAAGTATGACTCCAATATCTTTAAGGGCGTATCGGAAATTGCCTTGATATAAAGTGATGACATTCCGACGTTGTGAGATAGCGATGACCAGTGACTTGGTCTCCCTTGCCACACGTTCCGCTGTCCTATGCCGCATTCCCGTTTCGGTGGAAGGTGTACTGTTATCCGGTACTAGCTGGGCATTTGCGAAAATGATCTTATCGGCTGTTTCATTTAAAATGATGGCTCCGTCCATCTTTGCCAACTCATATAATGTGCTGGGGGTACAGCTGCAGTTGATTTCGAAGCCGCCATCCACGATCACTCGCACCTTCTCATTATATCCGACCACTATCAAACCACCCGTATTTGCCCTCAGGACATTTTCAATCCCCTCCCGAAGCGGGGTACCCGGAGCAACAATTTGCAGAATTTCCAGTTTTGTTTTCTCATACCCTTTTTTATCTGTCATACTTAACCCCCTAACGATTGTTTAAGAGCCTCCGAAACCGATGAAACACCAACGACCTTAATACCCTTCGGCGCTGTCCATCCCCCTATATTATTAGCCGGTATGATAACTCGCTCAAACCCTAATTTTGCTGCTTCCTGCACCCTTTGTTCAATTCTTGACACCCTTCTCACCTCACCAGTCAGCCCCACTTCACCAATGATGCAATCGGCAGGGTTTGTTGGTTTATCACGGAAGCTTGAAGCAATGCTTATTGCGACAGCGAGATCAATTGCAGGTTCATCCAGCTTGACACCACCGGCAACCTTTAAATACGCATCTTGGTTTTGGAGCAGCAAGCCCACTCTCTTTTCCAGAACGGCCATTAAAAGCGAAACTCGATTGTGGTCGATTCCCGTGGCCATTCGCCTCGGATTGCCAAAACTCGTAGGAGAAATCAATGCTTGGATTTCAACTAGCACCGGCCTTGTGCCCTCCATGGATGCGACGACTGTGGAACCTGAGGCTCCTTGCGACCGTTCTTCAAGGAAGATTTCCGATGGATTCGCGACCTCTTCCAACCCATGTTCTTTCATTTCAAAAATACCCATCTCATTCGTCGAACCAAAGCGATTTTTAACCGCACGTATAATTCGATATGTATGGTGTCTTTCACCTTCAAAATATAATACAGTATCAACCATGTGCTCAAGTAGCCGTGGCCCCGCGATGGCCCCTTCCTTTGTAACGTGTCCGACGATAAAAATCGCGATTCCGTTCGTTTTAGCAATGCGCATGAGTGAGGCTGTGCACTCCCTCACTTGTGAAACGCTTCCCGGGGCGGATGTAACCTCCGAATGATATACCGTTTGAATGGAGTCAATAATGACCAAATCCGGTTTTACATCCGTAATTGCCTGTTGGATATAATCCATATCGGTTTCAGCATAAACGAATAGATTCTCCGACATGGTCCCAAGCCGATCCGCTCTCAATTTAGTCTGTTTGACTGATTCTTCACCTGAAATATAAAGCACTTTTTTCTGTTTATGCGCCAATTGGGATGATACCTGTAAAAGCAGGGTGGACTTACCGATACCCGGGTCTCCTCCGATCAATACAAGTGAACCCTGTACAATCCCGCCCCCAAGAGCACGATTCAATTCCATTAAATCCGTCTTAATCCGGGGTTCTTTTTCTGATTGAATAGTCGTTATCGGTGCTGCCTTCTCCCGTTCCCCGGAACCTCTAACCTCTGAATTGGTAAAGGCGCCTTTTCTAGCAGGTTTAACGATTTCAGTTTCCTCGACCATTTTGTTCCATTCACCGCATCCTGGGCATTTCCCCATCCATTTCGGTGACTCGTATCCACAAGACTGACACATAAATTTTGTTTTCTTCTTTACAGCCATAAATTACTCCTCTTTCTTTGGAAAAAATATCTATATTAAGGATATTATACCTTTGATTTATTTAAACCTTCTTAAGGCTAAGTTTTTTTAAAAAATATTCATTCTGCTTATCCCATTTATACTCAAATCTACCTATAGATAAAAAACAGAGGTACACTGCAATAGAATCTGCGTGTACCTCGAAGTTTAGGATCAGGTTATTCACTTACATTAACAGGCTCGCCTTGTCGGATTGCAAACTCATTATTCACGACATCCATTACGACCGTTTGCCCTTTTTTCACGTTACCCTTAAGCAACTCTTCGGATAGATAATCTTCTACATGCTTCTGAAGTGCCCTGCGGATTGGACGTGCCCCATATTCCGGATCAAAACCTTCCGTAGCAATTTTATCTCTAGCCGCATCTGTCAGCTCCAAGTATATCTCCTGTTCTTTCAAACGGGTAGTAAGCTGATTTGACATTAATGTAACGATTTGTTTCAAATGATCCTTCTCTAATGAGTGGAACACGATAGTTTCATCAATACGATTCAGGAATTCCGGACGGAATGCACGTTTGAGTTCTTCCATCACTTTCCCTTTCATATTTTTATAGTCCTGACCAGTATCCTGGATGTTAAAGCCCACATACTTATCAGTTTTCAAGGCCGACGCCCCTACATTCGATGTCATAATCAGAATGGTGTTCCTGAAATCGACAGTACGCCCCTTGGAATCTGTCAGTCTTCCATCTTCCAATACTTGAAGAAGAATATTGAAAACATCCGGATGCGCCTTCTCTATTTCATCAAGCAGAACGACGGAGTATGGTTTCCTCCGCACTTTTTCCGTTAACTGACCGCCTTCTTCGTATCCAACATATCCTGGAGGGGATCCAACAAGACGTGAAGTCGAATGTTTCTCCATATATTCGGACATATCGATGCGGATCATGGCATCTTCATCACCAAAAATGGATTCAGCTAAAGCACGGGCCAGCTCTGTTTTACCGACCCCTGTAGGCCCCAAGAAGATGAATGAACCAATTGGACGTTTAGGATCTTTCAATCCTGCCCTTGCACGTCTTACTGCTTTAGAAACCGCAATGACAGCCTCTTCCTGACCAATTACACGATCATGGAGGATTGACTCCATATTAAGCAGTTTGTCTGACTCTGTTTGCGCCAATTTAGTGACTGGAACTCCCGTCCAACTGGATACGACGTGTGCAATGTCATCCACAGTCACTTCACTGTTCTCCTGCCCTTGTTTTTCTTTCCAAGTCTTTTTCGTTTCTTCCAATTGTTCTCTTAAGCGTTGTTCTGTATCGCGAAGTGAAGCAGCTTTTTCAAATTCCTGACTCTGAACGGAAGCATCTTTTTCCTTACGAACATCATCCAGCTTCACTTCAAGTTCTTTTAAGTTAGGTGGCGTTGTGTATGAACGCAGCCTAACCTTGGAACCAGCTTCATCAATCAAGTCAATCGCTTTATCCGGTAAAAAGCGATCGGAAATATAACGGTCGGATAATTTGACTGCGGCATCAATCGCTTCGTCAGTGATCGATACGCGGTGATGTGCCTCATAACGGTCACGCAGCCCCTTGAGAATTTGGATGGATTCCTCAATAGTCGGCTCATCGACTTGGATTGGCTGGAAACGACGTTCAAGCGCAGCATCCTTTTCAATATATTTCCGGTACTCATCCAAAGTCGTGGCACCGATACATTGTAATTCACCTCGCGCCAATGATGGTTTAAGGATATTGGAGGCATCAATGGCACCTTCTGCACCACCTGCACCGATCAATGTATGCAATTCATCGATGAATAGGATGATATTACCCGCCTGACGTATTTCATCCATAACTTTCTTCAACCGGTCCTCAAATTCACCCCGGTATTTAGTACCGGCCACAACAGTACCCATATCAAGTGTCATTACGCGTTTATCACGTAAAATTTCAGGTACCTCATTATTGATGATCTGTTGGGCAAGCCCTTCAGCAATGGCTGTTTTACCAACACCAGGTTCACCGATTAATACTGGGTTATTTTTTGTACGACGGCTCAATACCTCGATGACACGCTGTATTTCCTTACTTCTTCCGATAACGGGATCCAAACTTCCTTCCCTGGCAATCGCCGTTAAATCACGGGCAAGGCCATCCAGTGTCGGCGTGCTTGCATTTGAAGCGGCTGAACCTTGATGACCACCAGATTCATTACTTCCCAGAAGCTGCAATACTTGTTGCCGCGCTTTATTTAAACTTACTCCCAGATTATTCAATACGCGGGCAGCTACACCTTCCCCTTCTCGGATAAGACCTAGAAGTACATGCTCTGTCCCAACATATGAGTGACCTAATTTTCTTGCCTCATCCATGGAAAGCTCAATGACTTTCTTGGCTCTTGGGGTATAATGTATCGTTTGAGCCGTATCCTGTCCACGGCCAATTAAATTTTCCACTTCTTTCTGAATCTTATCCGGACCCAATCCAAGAGCATATAACGCTTTGGCAGCAATACCATCACCTTCTCGGACAAGGCCCAGTAAAATATGTTCCGTGCCAATATTATTATGACCTAAACGGATTGCCTCTTCTTGGGCTAATGCTAATACTTTCTGGGCTCTTTCAGTAAAACGACCAAACATCATAGGGAATTCCTCCTTAAGAATTTTCGTTTTGAATAAAGTTGCTGGCAATTCTCTAAGTTATGACAGAAGCTTCTTCTTGCTCCATATCTATTACATGAAATTTGATACTCCCTAAAGAGGTCAATGACCTCTATGAGGAGGAAGATTCCGTGAAATTCAAGCGTTCCCGAATGAGTGCTGCTCTACGGATATCCCTTTCATGGGGTCTTAAAGGGCCACCTGCGTACTTTTGTAAAAATCCCGGCTGCGTCAAAATCATCAACTCATTTAGAATGCTTTTAGAAATATTCTTTATATACCCAAGATCTATCCCTAACCTAACATCGGAGATACAGGTAGCTGCTTCCTTGGTCTCGATGATGCGGGCATTGGACAAAATCCCATATGAACGGAAAATTCTATCTTCTAATTGTATGTGGGAAGTCCTCGCTAATGCATCCCTCGCTGACCGTTCCTGGGCTATGATTTGTTGCACTACACTTGTTAGATCTTCAACGATATCCCTTTCCGACTTTCCAAGAGTAATTTGATTGGAGATTTGAAAAATATTCCCCAAGGCTTGACTGCCCTCTCCATAAATCCCTCGAACCACCAACCCCAATTGGTTGATAGCCGGTATGATATTATTCATCTGCTGTGTAAGGACAAGGCCTGGCAGATGCATCATGACTGAAGCCCTTAATCCTGTTCCCACATTAGTTGGACAACTAGTTAGGTATCCTCTTTCCTCATCATATGCATAGTCTATGGATTCTTCAATCCAATCGTCAAGAACATTTGCAATCTTTAATGTTTCCTTTAGCTGCAACCCCGACATTAAACATTGAATACGGAGATGATCCTCTTCGTTTATCATGATACTTATTTCTTCATTTTCCGAAAGGAGACATGCGCTTTTCGCTGAATCTTCAACTAAATGGGGACTTATTAAATGTTTTTCAACGAGAACGCGCTTTTCAAGTGGCTGCAATTGGTCGATTTCTAAAAGTTCCAGTTTTCCAATCTCCGGGGTTACTTCTTCTTCGATCCTTTTTTTGACCAATTCAATGATTTTTTTAGCTTCTTCGTTAGAAAAGGAGGTTGGGAAGGTAAAGTCTTTAAAATTCCTGGCCAGCCGAATCCGCGAACTCAATACAATATCGATTTCCGGCCCTTCGGCACTCATCCAGGAACTCAGGGCGTTTTCTACAAACTTTTCCAAGCTCATAATTCCTCGCCTCCCTCTTGCGCTTCATACCTTTTCTCAAGGGAACGAACCTTATCTCTTACCTCTGCCGCTTTCTCAAACTCCTCTTGATCAATGTGGACCTTTAAAACTTCTTTTAAATCCAAAATTTGCTTTCGAAGATATATAGTGCCACCAATCCTTTTTGGAATTTTCCCTATATGTGCTGTATTGCCGCTGTGAACCCTCTTTAAAATGGGATTTAACTGTTCATTGAACGTTTTATAACATTCGGCACAGCCAAACTTACCAATATGGACAAATTCTTTATAAGATCGATGACAATGCGGGCAACGCCTCTCTTCCGTTTTGGGAAATGCATTTGCCTTTGTCTGTTGAATATTCGACTCCATATTCAACAATCCTGCTAATAAATTATTTATTGAAAAACCAGGTCCACCTGCATCCATGAACATTTCACCTTTTTCCTGAGCACATTTCTCACAAATCATGACTTCAGTCTTTTTTCCATTGATGATTTTGGTGAAGTGCAGGGTAGCAGGCCTTTGATGACATTCTTGGCAAATCAACGTTCATCACCTCTGCCAGTTTCATTTATATTTTAAAGTCGTAAGCATCGCAGTTAAAATTCTTGCCCTAAGCTCATCGCGGTCAGGTAGGTCGATATAAATCACCGATCTATCTATGACGCTCATCATTATCTTTGCTTCTCTTTCATTAATGACGTCTTCATTCATCAGCCTTGAAATTACTCCTTCAGCCATCGATTGGGTTACCCTTGAACCAATAAGCGATAATAATTGGTTGATAAGTTGCACGGAATCCTGTGATTCGACTTTCATGATGCGTATATAACCGCCGCCTCCACGCTTACTCTCCACAACATAACCTCTTTCGATGGTAAACCGGGTATTGATTACGTAATTGATTTGAGAAGGAACACACTGAAATTTATCTGCTATTTCACTTCTTTTAATCTCTAAGATATCTTTTTGACTTATTTCAAGTACTTGCTTCAAATAAGTTTCGATAACATCAGATATGTTTCTCACTCAGCCTCCTCCATTCTGACTTTGACTATATTTGACTATTATTATACAAGGAATAATGCATTTTGCAACTTAAACGCACTTTCTCTTTCTGTATTATCCATTTTCTCCAAATTATATGTAGTTACATACCCCATTGAACATTAAAATTGAAATATCTTACATAAATACCCTAAAAGATGAATGCAAAACCTGATATTTTCTTCTCTCCTAAGGTTACCACCACTTAAATTCGGCCCAATTCAAATAAGGCCAGCCCTATGCTGTCCCTGAAAATAAAAAACCTTTTTTTAATCACGAACAACAAAAAAGACCAGCCGGATGGCTGATCTTTTAAATGGCTTGGCGGCGTCCTACTCTCACAGGGGGAAACCCCCAACTACCATCGGCGCTGAAGAGCTTAACTGCCGTGTTCGGAATGGGAACGGGTGTGACCTCTTCGCTATCGCCACCAAACATGTAAGGAACGTTGTTCCTTCAAAACTAGATAATAAGAAGGTATTTCATTTTTTTAAAGCGTTGGTTAAGTCCTCGATCTATTAGTATCAGTCAGCTCCACATGTCGCCACGCTTCCACCTCTGACCTATCAACCTGATCATCTTTCAGGGATCTTACTAGCTTGCGCCATGGGAAATCTCATCTTGAGGGGGGCTTCATGCTTAGATGCTTTCAGCACTTATCCCGTCCGCACGTAG
>NZ_JANZMJ010000033.1:0-64611 GCF_025175645.1 Peribacillus aracenensis | reverse complement strand
CGTTTATATAGTAAAATTTTTAGATATGCGTTTGAATGGGAGGATTCCGAATGCCTACACCAAGCATGGAGGATTACATAGAACAAATTTATTTACTTATCGAAGAAAAAGGATATGCAAGAGTTTCCGATATTGCCGAAAACCTTTCCGTCCACCCTTCTTCTGTTACAAAAATGGTTCAAAAACTTGATCAGGAAAAATATTTGATATATGAAAAGTACCGGGGTCTCGTTTTAACTGCAAATGGGAAAAAAGTTGGTAAAAGGCTCGTATACCGTCATGAACTTTTAGAACAGATGCTAAGGTTGATTGGGGTCAAGGAAGAAAATATTTATCATGATGTAGAGGGAATCGAACACCATCTTAGTTGGAATGCCATCGATAGGGTTGGAGACCTGGTTGAATTCTTTGAAGAATCCCCTGACCGTGTCGAGGATTTACGAAAGATACAAAAAAGAAATGAAGAAAATTCGAAATAAGCTGCCGTCGGCAGTTTTTTTTATGTATTTGCAAATCACCTGTATTCCTGAACGGATTATATAAAAGAGGATTTTTTAATTTTGAGCAGAATAGCTATATAGAAGCCCCGGTAATTTGATTCTGGAAACTGAGTGTTATTAATATAGTAGGAACTTGCCTAGTTAGGAGGGTGGAATTTCTGATGAATTTACATACATGGCATAATGAAACGAAAAAGGAATGGGATGTTTTTGCACCGATGTGGGTGAAGAATTCGCAAGAAATGTGGGAAACGGGGAGCCGGAAAAACATTATTCCTTTCTTTTCTGAATATGTACCTTCGGGAGTGAAGGTGGCTGACATTGGCTGTGGAGATGGAGTTGGTTCCTTGAAATTGGCCGAAGCGGGATTTGAAGTAACCGGAGTTGATTTATCCAATGTGATGATCGAATTTGCAAAGGGGAAAACCGCTCAACAACCAGAACTTTCTTTCCTGCAAGGGGATTTTTATAATCTTCCATTCAATGATGAAGAAATGGATGCGGCAATGGTCATTAATTCTTTGGAATATACGGGTGAACCATTAACGGTGATGAAGGAAATTCAACGGGTAATAAAGCCTGGCGGTTATGTCTGTTTTGGAATACTTGGTCCAACAGCTGAACCACGAAAAAAATTCAGTTTTCAACGGTTATTAGGAGATAAGGTCATCATGAATACAATGCAGCCTTGGGAATTTGAAAAAATGGCTTTAGAAACCGGATGGAAGGCAGTGGCAGATACCGGCGTTGCAAAGAGAGGGGTGGACTATACAAAACTAGGGCATTTTTCAAAGGAGTTAAAGCAAGCTGTATCGTTCATGTGGCTTTTCCTCCTTCAAAAAGAGGTGGGGCAGTGATGGAGAAGTATCAAATCGATCAATTCGTTGAAAAGACGAAACAGCAGGATAAAGGGCAAGGATTATTCGAACTTGAAACGGAACGAATTTTGGAGATTAATTTGGAACAGCAGATCTGGGCAAAGATGGGGACGATGATTTCTTATCGCGGCCATATTAAATTCGAGCGGGAAGGTATCTTGGAGCATGGTCTTGGTAAACTCTTCAAAAAGGCTTTGACAGGTGAGGGTGCATCTTTGATGAAGGCGACTGGAAGCGGCAAGCTGTACGTCGCGGATCAAGGAAAGAAGATTTCCATTTTACAGTTAAATGGTGAATCGATCTGTGTTAACGGAAATGATTTACTTGCATTTGAGCCGGGGATTCAATGGGATATAAAAATGATGCGGCGCATTGCCGGGTTATTGGCGGGTGGATTGTTCAACGTAAGGCTCGAGGGGAGAGGCATGGTTGCCTTCACTTCCCATTATGAGCCGCTTACTTTAATGGTTGAACATGGGAATCCGGTCTATACGGACCCGAATGCCACAGTGGCTTGGTCAGGGGAATTGCAGCCTGAATTCGTAACGGATGTTTCACTGAAGTCTTTTTTTGGAAGGGGAAGCGGTGAATCCGTTCAAATGAAATTCGAAGGTCAAGGATTTGTGGTCGTCCAACCTTTTGAAGAGGTTTATTTCGGCAATAAGGAATCATGAAACAAACAACCTGAGTCAGAAGCTCAGGTTGTTTCCCATGATAATCGGAAGTGACTGCCCAATAAACGATTCACTTAAAAGTGAAAGCTTCTTTTTTCTTACCCTTTCAATCCCACTCATAAGGGGTTGATTGGTAGACATAATAGTTCAGCCAATTCGAGAACATCAGGCTGCAATGGCTTTTCCATCGGTGAAGAGGAACCTTGGTCGGATCGTTATCAGGAAAGTAATTTTCAGGGAGTTGTGTATTGATTCCACGCTCCCTATCGCGCTTGTATTCTTCACCAAGGGTATCGGCATCATACTCGAAATGGCCGGTGACCATAATTCTTTTTGCATCAACTGAAGCAGCAATCAATACACCGGCTTGATCGGACTGTGCAAGAACCTTCAGTTCCGGATGGTTAACTAATTTTTGATAGTCAATATCCGTATGGCGAGAATGAGGGGCCATAAAATAATCATCGAATCCGCGGACTAGATTTTCATTCGGTTCAAGGACCTCATGGGTGTATATCCCGAAGCATTTCTCTGGAAGTTCGTATTTGCCTATTCCATAATGATGGTACAGGGCAGCCTGTGCCCCCCAACAAATATGTAGGGTGGATGTGACATTTTCGCTTGACCAATCCATGATACTCTGCAGTTCTTCCCAATAATTAACGTCTGAAAATTCCAGCTTTTCTACTGGAGCGCCTGTAATGATCAAGCCGTCATATTTCTTCGTGCGGATATCATTAAATGATTTGTAAAATTGATCTAAATGAAATTTACTTGTGTTTTTTGATTCATGTGTGCTCAAGCGCAGGAATGATATATTTACTTGAATCGGAGTATTGCCGAGAAAGCGCAGTAACTGGGCCTCCGTTTTTTCTTTCTCTGGCATTAGGTTTAAAATTAATATATTCAATGGACGGATTTCCTGATTGGTAGCCCTTTCCTCATCCATTACGAAGATATTTTCCTGTTCTAAAATTTCCCTTGCTGGCAGTTGCCCCGGAATTCTGATTGGCATGATTAGCCTCCTTCTTCAAAAATCATAATATTTTAATTATATAGAAAATTATTGAATAGAAAAGCTATTTTAATAATTTCTTGTAAATCCCAAAGGAAATGGCCTGGGAATGGTAAAATGGGAAGATCATGAATACATAAACTATGAAGTTGGAGAGGTGTTTGGAGATTGTTTGATCCTACAGCATTTGAGAATATGAAAGTGGTATTGGAAGGAGCGGTTTACGACCGTGACTTCATTGGAGATATATTGGTCATAAAACGTGATGATATAGTGAATCTCTCGACTATGTCCAGATCATATAAGATTGAGATGGAATTGAAAAAGCCAATCGCGCCAATTTCGATTAGCGGTGCCATTGAGTTACAGGCTTCACTCAAGAACCTAAGTTCGGAGTTGCTCGATGCAGCTATTGATGATGTGCATTCGGGCTGCACCGTCGATATTTTCATTACTTTTCCGAAAAAACTCGATGAAGTGAATGCTGAACAATTGTTGAATGACCTGGAAAGAATTTGGGGAGATCAGAGAATCATTACAGTGACGACCAGCGATACGGTCCGTAAAAAAATGCAGCTCGTTACTTCTTCTATATATAAAGTTTCATTTGGAAGGCTTGTAAAAGAAGAGCAAATGGATGATTTGGAAGACATGGTAGAGTATTTGATTCAATCCATACAAGCAGTGAAGATTCAGGGATGAAAGGAAAGGATAAAAGTTGGTAAACCTACCTTTAAATACGGTAAAATGAATCATCATACTATAGGGAGTGATCATACATGTCCATTTACGAATTTGAAGTCAATAAAATCAATGGCGAAACCATCTCGCTTAAGGAATATAGAGGGAAAGTGATGATTATAGTGAATACCGCAAGCAAATGCGGTTTTTCGCCACAGTATGATGATTTGCAAAGCCTGTATGTGCAATATAAAGAGGATGGGGTTGTCGTGCTTGGTTTTCCTTGTAATCAGTTTTTGAATCAGGAGCCTGGTGATGATCTGGAAATCGATTCATACTGCAAATTGAATCGTGGCATAACATTCCCGATGTTTGCAAAAGTGAATGTCAATGGCAAGGAAGCCCATCCTTTATTCAGCTACCTGACTGAAAATGCTCCTGGAGTGATGGGGTCCAAATCAATAAAATGGAATTTTACAAAGTTCTTGATTGATCGTAATGGAAATATAGTGAGCCGGTATGCACCTAAAACAAAGCCTCTGGACATGGAAGAGGATATAAAAAAATTATTATGAAGAATGAAATTGAGTCCAACGGAAGTTCCAGTTGGGCTCTTTTTATGAAGTAAGATATTTATATGCATCTCAATTGGGGACAGATGGTTGGGATGTTGAATATAATAGAAGACACAACGAGGGGGGAAACCATGGAACGAATTGCATGGGTAACAGATAGTACGGGAACTTTGGACGAAGAATTATCATTGAATGAACATGTATACGTCGTTCCGATGGTCGTCATCATTGATGGGAAGGAATATGAAGATGGTGTCGACCTATTACCTGAGGAATTATACCGGCGGATGAGTGAGGAAAAAATAACAGCCACTACGTCACAGCCTTCGGTCGGCAGATTCCAAGAGTTATATATGGAGCTTGAAAAACGCTATGATCGAATCATAGCCGTACATCTTTCAAGTGAATTGAGCGGGACCGTTTCCGCGAGCAGGCAAGCTGCACAAATGGTTTCGATCCCTGTTGACGTTTTTGATACTTTACTTATTTCCTTTCCAATGCTATTAATCTTGAAAAGGCTCATGCATTATATGGATAATGGAGATTCCATCAATGAGGCTTTCGTCAAAACGAGAATGTATGCGGATAACCATGAAACCTATGTATTAATTGGTTCTTTAGATCAGCTGCATCGCAGCGGCAGGTTAACGAACGCACAGTATATTCTTGGAAACCTTTTGAGCTTTAAGCCCATCATTTCAATCGAAAATGGTGTGCTTCATACTAAATCTAAACCTCGGAACCTTAAAAAAGCGGAAAAACAGATCTTCACTGATTTTCGCAGATCAGTCGAAGCAGGAAAAGTAAAAGAATGCACCATATTATATGGTGCAGTGTCTGAGCAGGCACAAAGATGGAAAAAGATGATTACACAAGAATTTCCTCATGTATCGATCCATGTATCCCCACTGGGCAGTGCCATCGGGGTGCATACCGGTGAACAGACGATTGGGATCAGTTGGTTCAATGAAGATTAAAGCACACCATTTTTTGAGAACCATGGTAAAATAGAAGGGACATGGAGTGGTGATATGAAACAAACGATGATTGAACTGACGGAGAAGTATGTATATGACCAATTGAATTCCGATGCCAGCGGCCATGATTGGTTCCATATCGATCGTGTTCGTAAGCTGGCCTTACATATTGCAAAAGAAGAACGAAAAGGAAATGAGTTTATCATTGAAATGGCGGCTTTGCTTCATGATATCCCGGATGATAAACTAAACCATGAAGCCGATGAAGGCTGGAAAAAGCTTGACGTTTGGTTTGATGAAATTAAGTTGGATATTGATAGTGTTGATGCCGTCAAACAGATCATCAATACTATTTCATATAGTGCAGGGCAGTTGAAGCTTCCTTCGATTGAGGCTGAAATTGTTCAGGATGCTGACCGCTTGGATGCAATTGGTGCCATTGGCATAGCCAGGACATTTGCATATGGCGGAAAAAAGGGACAACTTATGTATGATCCTTCATTGCCGATAAGGGAAAACATGACCAAGAAGGAATACAGGAGTGGCAAAAGCTCATCCATTCATCATTTTCATGAAAAATTATTGCGTTTGCAAGGTATGCTCAATACTTGTACAGCCAAGAAGATTGCAAGTGAAAGGCATGAATATATGGTTGGGTTTTTAGAGGAATTTAATAAGGAATGGGATGTACGATTATGAAAGTTTTTAGCATGGAACATGTAATGAAAACCCAAGGGGAAAAGCTGCTTTTTAAAGATGTCTCTTTTTCCATTACCGAAGGGGAAAAAATCGGGATCGTTGGCATAAACGGCACCGGCAAATCGACATTATTGAATATCATCGCAGGCTTGGAAGACAGTGATTTAGGAACGAAGGATCATCCGAATGATTACACGATTTCCTATCTATCCCAAGATCCGCATTTTGATGAGAAATTGACGATCATGGAATATATGTATGAAAGTTCAACTCCTGTATTTTCGTTGATTAAGGAGTATGAAAAGACGCTCGTTCAACTACAGGTAGATCCACAGAATAGCGTAATTCAGGACCGTTTGTTAAAGCAGCAACAGGATATGGACACGCTTGGTGCCTGGGATACAAGTGCCAATGCCAGAACGATACTTACCAAACTTGGTCTTCCTGATCACTCAAGGAAATTGGGGGAACTGTCAGGTGGCCAAAAAAAACGTGCGGCCCTGGCAAAAACCTTGATTGAGACCCCTGATTTACTGATTTTGGATGAGCCGACGAACCATCTCGATTTTGAAAGCATCACTTGGCTTGAAGAATATTTGGGGAAATATCAAAAGTCCGTTTTATTTGTGACCCATGATCGATATTTCCTTGATCGCGTGTCCAATAAGATTTGGGAAATTGCCCAAACACAGCTTTTCGAATACAAAGGAAATTATGCGGATTATTTAGAATCAAAGGCCATTCGTGAAGAGAACGAAACGGCTGAAAGATCGAAAAAGGAAAGTCTATTCAAAAAAGAACTGGCCTGGATCCGTAAAGGCGCAAAGGCACGTACAACGAAACAAAAGGCCAGGATCCAACGCTTCGAAACATTGGAATCAGGTGTAAAGGATAAGCAGAAAACCGAGAACCTGGAAATGGAATTAAGCGGTGCCCGCCTTGGGAAAAAGGTCCTCGAGATGCAGGATGTTTCTAAATCCTTCGGTGATAAAACCATCATCAACCATTTTTCCTTCCTCTTCAAACCGGGTGATCGAATTGGGATCGTCGGTAATAATGGCAGTGGAAAATCAACCTTGTTAAATATCCTGGCCGGACGGGAATCGATTGATGAAGGAAACCTGGAAAAAGGGCAAACCGTGAAAATAGGGTACTATACGCAAGAAAGCGTCGATATGGATGAGAATTTGCGCATGATCGAGTATATTCGGGAAACGGCGGATTCAATCGCCCTTAAAGATGGTAGTTTCATATCGGCTGCACAGATGCTTGAAAGGTTCTTGTTTCCAATGGGTTCTCATGGGACGCCTATTCGCAAGCTTTCCGGTGGGGAGAAAAGGCGTTTATATCTTCTTAACATTTTGATGTCGGCACCTAATGTCCTGCTTTTGGATGAACCGACGAATGATCTGGACACGCAAACCTTGACCGTTCTGGAGGATTATTTAGAAACGTTTTCAGGTGTAGTCATTACTGTTTCACATGATAGGTATTTCCTGGATAAGACGTGCCATCAGCTTCTTGTTTTCAAGAATAAAGCTGAAATTGATTTCTATTACGGCAGTTATTCAGAGTTCTTGGAAGAAAAGACTGAAGAGTCCGTGACAGTAAAAGCACCAGAACCTCAGATGAACCGGACCGAAAAGAAAAAGAAAAAACTAACTTATGCGGAAAGTAAGGAATGGGAAGAGATAGAAGGGAACATGGAAAGGGTCGAGTTGCGCCTGAAAGACATAACATCAGAAATGTCTGCAGCGGGAAGCGACTTTGAAAAAGTCCGCCTGCTGCTTGAAGAAGAAAAGGAACTAACGGATAAATTAGACCATTTGATGGAAAGATGGACGTATTTAGCGGAAAAATTGGAAGAGGAATGAGCGGGATGACCGGTCCAAGGGAACAAACCTGGACCGGTCTTTTTTTTGCCAATCTCAATTGCATGAGAATCTGTTCCCGATGTGATAATATCTAGTACATGGAAACGTCTTGTTAAAGGAGAGAAATGCATTGAAAATTAAGTCGATAGAACCTACACCAAGTCCGAATACAATGAAAATCAATTTAACTGAAGAGCTATTAGCTGGTAAAAGCAATAATTATAAGAAAGATCAAGCTGACCAAGCACCCCAGCTGATTAGAGATTTATTTACGATCGAGGGAGTGAAAGGGGTATATCATGTTGCGGACTTCTTAGCCGTTGAGCGAAATGCGAAATATGATTGGAAAGATATCTTGGTCCAAATCCGTCAGGTTTTCGGGGAAAAAACCGAAGAACAAAATCAACAAACGGCATTAAATGAACATTACGGTGAAGTAACAGTTGCCATTCAACAATTCAAGGGCATTCCGATGCAAATTAAAGCAAGTGATAGCCAACACGAAAAACGTTTTGCCTTACCGGATTATTTCTTAAAGGGCATTTCAGCGGCCCAAAAAGAAGATGACAATGTAGTCCTGCTTCGAAAATGGAAGGATTATGGCGTAAGATATGGTGATATGGAAGATATCGTGAAGGAAGTATCCGATGAGTTGATTGCAGCTTACCCGGAAGAACGAATTAATCGGCTGGTAGCCGCTGCAAAAGAAATGGTGGATGCGAAGGAAGCAATTTTGAAACGACCAAAAATTAAACTGACTGCAGAAATGCTGAATGACGAAAGCTGGGAAAAGCGATACCAGGCTTTAGAACAAATGGAAGATCCAACGGTTGATGATATACCCGTATTGGACATGGCACTCTCCGATGGTAAGGTCTCGATTCGACGGCTCGCGGTAGTATACTTGGGTATGATTGAAGATAGAAAAGTGCTTCCGAGCTTGTATAAAGCCTTGAAAGATAAAAGTGCAGCCGTAAGACGTACGGCTGGGGATTGTTTATCCGATCTTGGCTTTGAAGAAGCGATGGGAGAAATGTCTCAATCACTTTCGGATAAAAATAAATTGGTTAGATGGAGGGCGGCGATGTTTTTATATGAAGTGGGAAATGAAACGACCCTCCCTTATCTTAAGCAAGCGGAACAGGACCCTGAATTCGAAGTGGCCCTGCAGGTCAAGATGGCCATTGACCGTATAGAAAATGGGGAAGAAGCAAAAGGTTCGGTTTGGAAGCAAATGACAGAATCAAGACAAGTGAATGACAAGTGAGATTTAATGGGGAATAACTTAATGGAACCTGTAAAGGTTACAGGCAAAAGGCATGCGGATGATTTAATCCGTATGCCTTTTTATTATTGAAGCGGATCTTCAAGTCACTTGACAATCGTTCCCCTAGGTCGAAATCCAAAGCATTCAAAATGGCTAATATCTCGTTATACAGAAGTTTTTCTGATATAAATTTGATCGCTATTATTTTAGAAAAATGATTTTTGTAGATTTTTTGTATTGAATGGTTGCATTTGGATGTAAATATGTTAGAATTTTTAGAGTATACTAAAAATTATATTATATTGAATCATTAAACATTTAGTGGAAATTGGGGGTACAACAAATGTCTACATCAAATATGAGAAGTGACATGATTACAAAAGGGGTCGATCGAGCTCCACATAGAAGTCTGCTGCGGGCAGCAGGGGTTAAAGAAGAAGATTTCGGTAAACCGTTCATCGCGGTTTGTAATTCTTACATCGACATCGTTCCAGGTCATGTCCACCTTCAGGAATTCGGAAAAATAGTGAAGGAAGCGATTCGCGAGGCTGGCGGTGTTCCTTTCGAATTTAATACGATTGGGGTGGATGATGGAATTGCAATGGGTCATATTGGTATGCGCTATTCTTTGCCAAGTCGTGAAATCATCGCGGATTCCGTGGAAACTGTTGTATCAGCACATTGGTTTGACGGGATGGTTTGCATTCCAAACTGTGACAAGATAACGCCGGGAATGATGATGGCAGCACTTCGTGTCAATATTCCAACAATATTCGTAAGTGGCGGACCCATGAAAGCAGGTAAAGACAAAAACGGTAAATCTCTTTCACTAACATCCGTGTTTGAAGGTGTGGGCGCTTATCAAGCAGGTAATATCAATGAAGAAGATTTGCAGGAAATCGAGCAAGTTGCTTGCCCTACTTGCGGTTCTTGTTCAGGAATGTTCACGGCGAACTCCATGAACTGCCTGGCGGAAGGCTTAGGACTTGCACTTCCGGGAAATGGAACGATTTTGGCGGTAGCCGAAGAACGTAAGGAATTCGTTAAGAAATCCGCTAAACAGTTGATGGAGTTAATCAAACAGGATATCAAGCCTCGTGATATCGTAACGATTGATGCTATTGATAATGCCTTTGCCTTGGATATGGCGATGGGCGGTTCGACCAACACCGTTCTTCATACACTTGCATTGGCACATGAAGCAGGTTTTGAATATCCAATGGAACGCATAAATGAAATAGCTAACCGAGTACCGCATCTAGCGAAAATCGCACCGGCATCCGATTATCATATTGAAGATGTACATAATGCCGGTGGTGTAAGTGCCGTCATTAATGAGTTACTCAAAAAACCAGGTGCCTTTAATGGGGACTGCCTTTCTGTCTCAGGCAAAACGCTCCGTGAAAATGTTGCCGGTTGTGAAATATTGGACAAGGACGTTATCCATCCGTTAGATAATCCGCATTCTGAGCGTGGCGGGCTTGCGGTATTATTTGGTAACCTTGCTCCACAAGGCTCCATCGTAAAAGTAGGGGCGGTTGACGAATCAGTTGGTGGCTACCACAGGGGACCTGCCATTTGTTTCGATTCCCAGGAAGATGCACTTTCAGGAATCATTACTGGAAAAGTAAAAGAGGGGAATGTAGTGGTCATTCGTTACGAAGGACCTAAAGGAGGGCCGGGTATGCCGGAAATGTTGGCACCTACTTCTCAAATCGTCGGGAGGGGACTTGGAGCGAAAGTCGGTTTGATTACCGACGGCCGTTTTTCAGGCGCATCTCGAGGCATCAGCATTGGTCATATATCCCCCGAAGCAGCTGAGGGAGGCCCGATTGCCTTTGTTGAAGATGGAGATATCATCGAATTGGATTTGAATAATCGTAAAATAGAATTGGAAATTTCCGATGAAGAATTCGAAAAACGCAAAGCCAAATGGAAAGGCTTCGAATCAAAAGTCAGGACAGGCTATTTAGCACGTTATTCCAAGCTTGTGACGAATGCCAGCTCAGGCGGCGTGATGAAAGTTTAAGTTAAAAGGAAGATTAAAACAACATGGAGGCAGAATGAAAGTGGATTCTGTCACCATGTTGTTTTTTTGAAGAACAATGAAATTTTACAAAGCTTTAAGCGTCATTTTTGCATATGCGCTCAAGAATATAGTATGATTATACTAATTGAAGAATTGTAACCAAGGAGGTTTTTTTATGTCGATGGCATATGATGAATATATGAAACAAATGGTGAAACCAATGCGCGCGGAACTGGTGCAAGCAGGTTTTGATGAGCTGGAATCCGCTGAAGCGGTTGAAAGCTTTATGGAATCGGTAGATGGTACGACACTTGTGGTCGTGAATTCAGTGTGCGGCTGTGCAGCCGGGTTAGCTCGTCCAGCTGCTACTCAAGCCGTACTCCAAGCAGAGAATAAGCCAGATCATTTGGTAACTGTTTTTGCCGGTCAAGATAAGGAAGCGACAGCTAAAATGCGGGAATACTTCGATGGAATAGAACCTTCTTCACCATCCATGGCTCTTTTAAAGGGCAAAGAGGTCGTACATTTCATTCCACGCCATGATATAGAAGGACAGCCAATGGAAGCTATCATGGAAAATTTATTGGCAGCGTTCAGCAAATAAATAAGTGATGAAGCGGAATGCCCTGGAAACAGGGCATTCTTTTCAAATTTTAGAGAGTATGAAGGGGTAGGATACATGTTTGTCACAACAGTAGGAAGAGCCGGTAAAGAAACGATGATATTAGCCAAAAGTTTAGCTGAAGAATTAAAAATCCCCTTTATAGCCAGAAGAAAAAGATCGGTCAGAGATATCCAAGCGGAACAGAATGAAGATGATTGCCTTGTTTTTGGGAATAAGCGGATGGAGTTATATCGATACCAGGAAAAAGAACCATTCTTTTTTCATCCGAACCTGGCGATGATCCGTATAAAAAGAATAATGCGCGGCGAGAGTGACCCATTTCTCGTTGCCGGAGATATAAATGAAGGGAACGCTGTGCTTGATTGTACAATGGGCTTGGGCTCGGATGCGATAGTCTCAAGTTTCGCAGTGGGTGAACATGGACAGGTTGTCGCATTGGAAGGAAATCAATATTTGGCATTGCTCGTGGGACATGGGATGAAGACATGGGAGAATGCAGAAGAAAAGATGGTTTCTGCGATGCGAAGAGTTGAGGTCATGCACGGTGATCATTACGAAATATTGAAAACATTGCCGGATAATCATTTTGATGTCGTATATTTCGATCCCATGTTTGAAGAAACGATTCAGGAATCGAATGGAATCAGGGGACTTACTCATTTTGCGGTAGGTAAGGAGTTATCTGTGGAAATAATGGATGAAGCCAAGCGGGTTGCACGCAAGAGAGTCGTGTTGAAAGACCATTTTCGCAGCTCCCGCTTTGAGGAATTTGGATTTGAGGTAATAAAGAGAAAAACATCCAAATTCCATTTTGGCTTCATTCAATCCAGTGATTACGATTTATAATCTGTTTCATCAAGACCAATGGCACAGCCTTCTCGGCTTGAATCGGCAGCACCATAGTTCGAGCCATCAGGGTTGATTTGAATCGCTTGGACATTCCCTATAGAGTGGGGAACTTCATTAAAGGCGAAGCCCATCGCTTCCAAGTGGCCTTTGCTAGTAATATCCATTCCAGGCTCCCATTCAATATGAGGGCCCATTGGAGTGAAAATTCTAGGTTCCTCGATGGCTGCTTTCAAATCCATTTTTAAATCGAGTACATTAATGATCGTTTGTACGACTGAACTGATGATGGTCGGTCCACCTGGTGAACCTAACGTCAAGATCGGCTCGCCATCTTTAAAGATGATGGTCGGGCTTTTACAGCTGACGGGGCGTTTATTGGGCTGCACTTCATTCATGCCGCCTGGAATGGAATCGAAATCAGTCAGTTCGTTATTCAGCATGAAACCATAATCGGAAACCATGATCCCTGATCCGAATGGATGTTCCACTGTAGAAGTGCATGCTGCGATATTCCCCCATCTGTCACGGACAGTGAAGTGTGTCGTTTCACTGATATCTTCTTCATTAGGCTGCGGAACGACTTCCCTTTGTTTTACGGAATCATAAATCCAAGGGTTTCCAAAGTCAATGGAATTATTTCTTGTTTTGAAATTAATGAATGAGCGGCGTTTAGCTATATACTCATCATGCATGAGACCCGCCAATGGCAATTCGGCAAATTCAGGATCAGCGAGGAATGCCTTTTTATCTGTAAATGCCAGCCGCATCGCTTCTGCTATTAAATAATATTTTTCCCAAGAACGGACATCATATTGTTCTATATGGAAGCTCTCCAATATTTTCAGGATTTGGATGACAGTGAATCCGCCAGCACTTGGGGCATTCGATGATGCAATTTGATAATCCTTATAAGTCCCATATATGGGAACATCGATGGTAGCTTTATAGTCCTTTAAATCAGAAAGCTCCATGAACCCTCCAAGTTCCTGTATGCAGGAAATGATGCCTTCTCCGATTTCACCTTCATAAAAAGCGGAAATGCCTTCACGCTGTAATATCCGATAGGTATTCGCCAGTTTTTCTTTTTTGAGCAGATCGCCATCTTGATACGCTTTTCCGTTTGGCATAAAGAACTTACGCGCTTCATCACCCAATCGATATTCAAAATTTTTAAGTGCATCGCAAAGAACCCAATTGACGGGAACTCCTTTTTCAGCAAATTCAATGGATGGCTCGATGAGGTCCGCTAATGGCTTGCTGCCATTTTCGGCGAGTGCTTCATCCATAGCTTTCAGGATTCCGGGAATGCCAACCGCTGTAGCTTTGATTGACCTTTCTTTAAAAGGGATGACTTCCCCTTTATCATCAAGAAACATGTCTCGATGTGCGGCTTTAGGTGCCCTTACATGGCCATCGTATATTTTCGTTTCTTTATGTTTAGCGTTATATACCATAAGGAAACCACTTCCGCCGATACCAGTCATCATGGGTTCCACAATATTTAAGGCAAATTGGATGGCAACAGCCGCATCGACAGCATTTCCACCTTCACGTAATATTTTTTCCCCGATGGAAGTGGCTACAGGATGGGCTGTAACGACCATTCCAGCGTTCCCTTTATCTGTTTCCCTTTTGTAATCCTTATCTTTAATGATTTCATTGTTGTTTTCCAAAATGATTCCTCCATTATTCAGTCCTTTTATCTGCCAAAAGGTTAGGCTTATGTTTGATTGAAAAGAAAACCTTGTCATTGAAGAAAAATGACAAGGAGATTTTTCGTAGGTATTCATTTATTCTTAATCAGCAAATGATAAATATACGAAAAATGCTAATGTGACAAGACATAAAGCCAACATGGCAGTCGAAGCCATATAAGACCCCTCCTTAAAAAGACTTGAATCTAATTAATTTCTCCAATAATCGTCAAAATCCTTCATTAAAAAGTAAAATTGTTTAAATTTACTAAAAAAGTTCGGGTTCATGAAGTTTATATAGGTATTTATCCTTTTTTTTGATTTTCAAAACATAGGTAACTATATATTCGTAATTACCAAAAAATAAAAGTATACTAAATATAAAGACAATACAAAAAAAGGAGGGGGAGTGTGATTTGAAAGCAGCGGTTTGGTTCAGGAAAAGTCTCGTCATTTTAGTATCCGTTTTGACGTTTGGTCTTGTCACTCCTTCAGATCTGTCGTGGCTAGCGGAAGCCGATTCGTTAAAGGATACTAAAAAGGGATTAGTGGAAGAAGAGGGATTAGCCTATCTTCCTTCGCAGAATTCAACTGAACTTAAGGAAGAATTCAACCGGGAAGAATTTTTATCGGGGATTCTGAATAAGGCAGAGGAAAATGCATTTATGAAGTTTGGCGAAAAGATCAATCCTAAAATTGGCGATGAGTTCAAAATGGCCATCTTACCAAAAATGGAAGAAGCCATTACAGAAATGGCTGAACAATTTCCAGATGAAAAATTACAGCAATTAACCATCACTGAGCAGCCGAGTGCTGGCAGGGCCGAAAAGATATTTCATATTTATGATTCAATCAGCGGGAAGGATATCATCAGATTCCATGTCAGGCAGGAAAATCCTCCACTGGAAGGATATTGGTTTGATTTTCACTATCATACCCATCATGATTCATTTGCCACCCATTATAATATCGGGAAAATATATTGGGATAAAAATACGCCGCCAGAGTGGACGAGTAAACAAAGGCTCTCATAGTGGTTGGTTTCGTTGATTTTATTTAATTGGAAGAGTATGATGAATTGTAAATGGATTACTAATAATCATCGAAATGATACGTTGTAAATGCAACGTATTTATTTTGTGTTTAAATAAAAGTAGAGTTTTTATCATAACGGGGAACAATGTTATTTTTAGAAGGTTTTCTAATTTTGCTGTTATAGTAGCAGAGGAGTCTTTATCATGTCAGAGTTGTTAAATAACATCACGCAAACGTATGCCCAATTTTTTGATTGGCATATGTGGGTGGAGGTTTTATCCGACCCGGTGAGCTGGGGATTGATTGGAACGCTCGTATTGATGGAAGGATTACTATCAGCGGATAACGCTCTTGTATTAGCTGTAATGGTCAGGCACCTTCCTGAAAAACAACGGAAAAAAGCCCTTTTTTATGGTTTATTAGGTGCTTACGCTTTTAGATTCTTTGCGATAGGAATCGGTGTATTCCTCATTAAGCTTTGGTGGGTGAAGGTGATTGGAGCCGCCTACCTTGGCTGGCTTTCGTTTAAATACTTTAGAAATAAAAAAAAGCAAGCTGGGATTGACGAAGATATCCAGGGAATGAGTAAAAACAGCATTCTGATTCGTATGTTTGGTACATTATGGGGAACGGTTGCGGCAGTGGAATTAATGGATATAGCATTTTCCGTCGATAGTGTCTTGGCCGCATTCGGGGTGAGTGAAAAAGTCTGGGTCCTTTTGACAGGCGGTATGATTGGTGTCTTGATGATGCGGGGAGTGGCGGGGGTATTTCTAAAATTAATAGATAAGGTTCCTGAATTGGAAACTGCTGCATATGTCCTTATCGAATTCATTGCTATAAAAATGCTAATGGCCGTTGCAGGGATCGAAATCCCGGCTGCAATCTTTTTTGCCTTTATTTTGCTGATTTTCGGCACCACGATTGTATCTCATTTGAAGAAAGGGAAAAAGCTCAAGGAACATGGTTGAGCACAATAAAAAAAAGCTGACATCAAAAATGATGTCAGCTTTTTTTAAGGAAAATATCAAGTAAGTGAAGAAGGCCGGTAAATGTAGTGAAGAAAAGCAAAGGCAATAAAAAGTTAAGCCAGAGAGAAGACATTAGCGGATGCAGCAGTATGCCAAAGAAAATGGAGAATAGAAAAAGGTCGAGAATGATGAATACTTTTAAACTATAGATATCAAGGACTTCTTCTGCAAGTTCACGGTTTTCATCCAAAATGGCTTTTTTATTGTTGGTTTCCATACGATCACCTTAAACCTTTTACGATTATATATTGTTGATATATGAAAAGACCGGGTCGATTGTTCTTCTTCGAATGAATGTGCAACCGAAAATACCAAAAAAACATAGATTTTTTACACTAAGTCAATATGCTATACTAATATAATAGTATGTAAGGTTTAGAGATTGTAAATAACCTATATTTTCTTAACGATAATGAGAAATGAAAAAAGGGGAGAAGAGTGTGAAAAGGAAGAAATGGTTATCCATACTTGCATTATTTGTCTTTTTACTCTCCATGCTCTCCTATACGTTAGCGAAGGATGATGGGGTAAAATGGCGCAATTTAAACAAAGATAATCTTTTAAGACAAGCTGAACTTTTTAAGGGGAATAAAGAATTACAAAGGATATTTTTATTTCCGGAAGAGGAGTTCGATGAAAAGGAAGCACTCAAAATTGCTGGAACCATTAATAAACTGCCTCATTCCCTTTTGGTGAAAACTGCAGAAAGTGGTGTGAGGATCAAACTATTTGATGGTGATATAACAGAAAATCAATCCGCGGCCAAATTAAAGGGGAAAACTCCGCGTGGTTATTTGAATAAAGAAACAACTTGGGATGATGTGCCTGGTATGGGCGGATCACATACGGTATTGGTTAAAATCGGAGCAAGTGACAAGGGCAACGGGCATGGCTCCGTTAATTTGGAACTGCATGAGCTAGGGCATTCAATTGATAATATAGTGTTTGGTGGAATCCGTAAAGACATGGATTATTTGAAGATTTGGGGTAAGGAAGTGGATGGACTGTTTCCGGGGATTACGTATTATTCCAATTATCCTGAGGAATACTTTGCAGAAACGTTTGCCATGTTTTATGTGAACAATGAACAAAATCAATTGCTTAGACAAAAAGCGCCCGAGACTTATAATTTTATTAAACAATTAGATTAAACATTGGGCAATAATACGTTAAAATAAGGAGAATGAAAGTAGAAAAGGTGGTTTATCATGAAGCAATATTTAGATTTATGTAAGCATGTACTTGAAAATGGAACGCAAAAAGGCGATCGTACGGGAACAGGGACGATCAGCACCTTTGGATATCAAATGAGATTCAATTTAAAAGATGGATTCCCTGTACTTACAACGAAAAAGGTTAGTTTAAAAGCGATTATCCATGAATTATTATGGTTTTTGAAGGGTGATACAAACGTTGGCTACCTTCAGGAAAACAGCGTGCGGATTTGGAATGAATGGGCTGATGAAAATGGGGAATTAGGTCCGATTTATGGTCATCAATGGCGTTCTTGGGGAACGGCCGATGGAAGGCAAATCGACCAAATCAGTGAATTGATCGAACAAATAAAAACGAATCCAAATTCAAGAAGATTGATAGTCAGTGCTTGGAATGTTGGGGAACTGGACGAAATGGCCTTGCCGCCTTGCCATGCTTTCTTTCAATTCTATGTCGCTGATGGAAAGCTTTCATGCCAACTATACCAACGTTCAGCGGACGTCTTTTTAGGTGTTCCATTTAATATAGCCTCGTATGCGCTCTTAACGATGATGATCGCCCAGGTATGTGATCTGGAAGTTGGCGAATTTGTACATACTTTCGGGGATGTCCACATCTACTCTAACCACCTTGAACAAGTGGAACTGCAGTTGACCCGTGATCCCAAACCATTGCCAATCATGAAAATCAATCCAGATGTGAATAATATCTTTGATTTTAGCTTCGAGGACTTCGTTTTGGAAAATTACGAAGCCCATCCCCATATAAAAGGTGAGGTTAGCATATGATATCGTTGATAGTGGCAATGGATCAAAATCGTGTAATAGGTAAAAACAATGAACTGCCATGGCATTTACCGGCAGATTTGCAGTATTTTAAAAAAGTGACGATGGGCCATCCGATCGTAATGGGCCGAAAAACATTTGAATCGATCGGCAGGGTCCTGCCTGGCCGGGAAAATGTCATCGTTACCCGCAATCAGGGTTTTAAAGCGGAAGGCTGCGTAGTTTTACATGATATTGCACAAATCAAAACGTTTGCAGATAACCGTGATGAGGAAGTTTTCGTTATCGGCGGAGCCGAAATCTTCAAAGAAATCCTTCCTGTTACCGATCGCTTGTATATAACGGAAATTCATGAAACCTTTGAAGGGGATACTTTCTTTCCCGTGATTGATGAAAATCAATGGGATAAAATCTCATCAAATCCAGGCAGCATCGATGAAAAAAATCGTTATGCACATGATTTTATTATTCTACAAAAAAAATAAAGTGTTAATCCGATTATGGGGAAATGACCATAATCGGATTTTTTTGGTATGGAACGAACAAAAGAAAGAATTTTTAGAAAAATCAATTACATTAATAACAGTAAAGTGCTATAATGATTGAATTCATTAAGGAAGGAAATGAGGGATTGTTATGAATCAGACTGCATCTAAGAATAGGGGGATTCAATTGGAAGATATTCTAATTGCCTATAGAGAACTGAAAGAAATCGTTTTGCATACTCCTTTACAAAAAAATCAGAGGCTCTCTGAAAAATATGATTGTAATGTTTATTTAAAACGTGAGGACCTACAACACGTACGTTCCTTTAAATTAAGAGGGGCTTACTATAAAATGAAAAGCCTGACCGAGGAAGAGACGAAGAATGGAGTCGTTTGTGCCAGTGCAGGAAACCATGCACAAGGAGTAGCTTTTTCCTGCAGCCAATTAGGTATCCATGGGAAAATTTATATGCCTGCTACAACTCCAAGGCAAAAAGTCGATCAAGTGCAGTTATTCGGCAGGGATAATGTGGAAATCATCCTTGTCGGGGATACTTTCGATGATGCATTTGCCATGGCGATGGAATGCTGTGAAAAAGAAGAGCGTTCCTTTATCCATCCATTTGACGATGAAAAGGTAATCGCCGGGCAGGGTACAACGGCTGTAGAAATCCTGAATGATTGTGAAGATGGAATCGACTATGTATTTGCCGCTATGGGCGGTGGAGGTTTAATGGCCGGAGTATCTAGCTATTTCAAATCGGTTTCCCCAAATACGAAATGCATTGGTGTTGAGCCGCAAGGTGCTGCTTCGATGGAGTACTCCTTCAAGGAAGGAAAAGTTTCTGAACTTGAAAACATAGATACATTTGTTGACGGGGCAGCGGTCAAGTGTGTGGGACAGTTGACATATCAGCTTTGTAAGGAAAACCTGGAAGATATCGTTGTCGTTCCTTCGGGCCAAATCTGTACGACGATTCTCGATTTATATAATCAGCATGCGATTGTCGCTGAACCGGCAGGGGCTATATCTGTAGCTGCGTTGGATTTATACAAGGAACAAATCAAAGGCAAAACGGTTGTATGCATGGTCAGCGGAGGGAATAACGACATTGGGCGTATGCAGGAAATTAAGGAGAAATCCTTATTATATGAAGGGCTGCTTTATTATTTTATCGTGAATTTTCCACAACGTGCTGGAGCTTTAAGGGAATTCCTTGATGAAGTGTTAGGACCGAATGACGATATAAGCCGTTTTGAATATACGAAGAAAAATAATAAAGAAAGCGGTCCGGCCCTGGTTGGCGTAGAACTGAAAGATAAAAATGATTATGAAGGGCTCATTCAGAGGATGAACAAGAAAGGATTCTCTTTCGTAGAGGTCAATAAAGACAGTAATTTATTTCACTTATTGATTTAATCATGTATTAAATGTTAAATTAGGATAGAATAAAACCTATGTTTTTTACATTTTATTCTGCCGGCTCAGGCGTATATGGGCAAACTGTCGATAATTGTTACCATTTTATGACGAATTGCCAGTTCCCTTTCAATTGGTTGGAAATGGTATTATAATCGGAGTAGGTCTAATTACAACACCAAAGGGGATGTATCCATGTCGAACATTGGAGTACCTGGTCTAATTCTCATCTTAATATTGGCTTTAATTATCTTTGGTCCGAAGAAACTTCCGGAAATTGGACGTGCTTTTGGACAAACACTTCGTGAGTTTAAAAAGTCCACGAGTGATTTAACAAAAGGTGATTATGAAGAAGATAAGAAGATACAACAAAAAAATCATGAATGATTGAATGCTGGGCGTAAGATGCAATCGTCTTGCGCCTTTATGCTGGAACAAAGATACGGATTTTCAGATGAAGGCGTGATCAACTTTGGAAGATAAAGAATTAAATATCATCGATCATCTCGATGAATTGAGAAAACGGCTCATCATTACTGCTGTTGCTTTTTTGATCTTTTTTATCGCCAGTTTTATTTATGTAGAGGAGATCTATAATTGGTTCGTGAAAGATCTTGATTTTGACCTGATGGTATTGGGACCGAGTGATATTATCTGGGTTTACTTTATGCTCTCAGGTGTCGTAGCCATTGCGGCAACCATACCTGTAATTGCTCTGCAAATCTGGTTATTCATCAAACCCGCTTTGATGCCAAATGAAGTAAGGGCGACCCTTGCTTATATTCCAGCACTTTTCCTGCTTTTTATCGGAGGGCTGGCTTTCGGGTATTTTGTCATCTTCCCGACCATTCTTCAATTTTTGATTGAACTGGGCGATGGGATGTTCATAACCAGTTTTACAGCGGATAAGTACTTTTCGTTCGTATTTAATATGACGATACCTTTTGCTGTTTTATTCGAGCTTCCTGTCGTTACCATGTTTTTGACTTCCCTTGGCATAATAAATCCTTATGTGCTTCAAAAGTTAAGGAAGTATGCATACTTTGTACTGGTTGTCATAGCGATATCGATTACGCCGCCTGACTTTATGTCAGACTTTATGGTGATGATTCCATTGCTGTTATTATACGAAATCAGTATTTCGTTATCAAAACTCGTCTATAAACGAAGGGTGAAACGCGAAAGCTTGCGGGAAGACACCAATGAGGAAGTTTTATAAGAAGAGGCCCATAATGGCATTTTGCCCTTATGGGTCTTTTTTCAGGCTGTTTTCGCATACTTTGTTGCTATTTACCAAGTAGTGCGGTGTGGTTGATTTCCCCTCCAGATGCTCGCTTACCGCGGGGCGGGCGGTGAGCCTCCTCGGCGTAAACGCCTGTGGGGTCTCACCTGTCCCGCTGCTCCCGCAGGAGTCTCGCACTTCCGCTCCAATCAACCTTAAATCGTTTCATTTTAAAAACAACAATCTTTACGAAAAGAGCCTTTTTTTATGAAAGTCAATCTGAATTCTCTTTTTTTTTACACATTTGAATATTTATACTTTTGGATTTATTGTGTATAATGTAAGCAATCGGTTAAAAATGAGGATTGATATTTTGATGTTCAAATGCTTGGAATTCAAAGATTGTTTTGGACATAAGGTCACAATTTCAGAAATACCTGTCTTACTGCCTAGTGATCCGAATTTTTTTATGTTGACCGTGCGTTTGGAAGTGTTTGTTAAAAAGGTTTTTGCCAATAAAGATCATAAAGAAAATTACTCATTTAAGCATTATTTAGCATCCGTACTCAAATGGCCCGTCTATAACAAGCTTTTTTTTGGAAGTTTACTTAATAATGCTTAATGCGGACTATTCCATAGCTAACTTCTCTGTTAAAAGAGATGACACAATGCCATGCAATATCGAATAAATCGGCATGTGTTCAGGTTAGCTCATGGAACGGTCTTTTTTTGTGTATTCATTTCAATAGAAAAGTATCACTTCATTTGAAAAGGATGACCTTTGGTTTGAATGCGTACCTTGAATAGGTATAATACAATAGATATGTTAATTTAGGGATGTGTAATGATGAATAAAGTAAAGATAGTAACAGATTCGACAGTAGATATGACACCTGAGGAACTGAACTTTTATGATATAACAATGGTCCCATTATCCATCTTTATAGATGGGGAGACCTTTTTGGATAAGGTTGAAATTGAACAAGAAGAATTCCTGAAAAGGATGAACCAGTCAAAAGAACTGCCAAAAAGCTCACAACCAGCCGTAGGTAAATTTGTGGAGGTATATGATGAACTCGGAAAAGACGGCAGCGAGATTATTTCCATACATATGACAGGCGGCATGAGCGGCACAGTTCGCTCAGCGGAAAGCGCAGCTAGCATGTCTGAAGCGAAAGTTACCGTTCTTGACTCGAAATTCATTTCTAAAGCGATGTCATTTCAGGTGATAGAGGCAGCGAAGATGGCGAAGGAAGGGAAATCCGTAGCCGAGATAATTGAACGATTGGAACATATTAAAAAACAGTCAAGTTTAATCATTGTCATAGAAACTCTTGATAACCTCGTTAAGGGTGGAAGGATTGGCAAAGTTTCTGCTTTTATCGGTTCATTGCTGCACATAAAGCCGATTGCACTTCTGGATGATGGTGTACTGAATCCTGTATCCAAAGCAAGGAGCCAGTCACAGGTCGTGAAGTTCATCATCAAGAAATTCAAAGAAGATACACAAGGAAAAAAAATTAGTGGCATTGGTTTTGTACATGCGAATGGACTTGAAATAGCGGATAAGGTTCGACAGGCCATTGCAGACTTAACAGGATATCAGGATATAAAGATAGAAGCAACAACGGCCGTCGTCAGTACTCATACAGGTGAAGGCGCCATGGCAATCATGTATTATTGGGACTGATATGGATGAAACATATGAAACTGCGTATGGCGGAGGTTTTGTCACTTTACAATTGTCTTTAATTCGTAGAAATAGTTGCTGTTCTCATTACGATTGGTCTGTTAGAATAAATGAAGTAACAGAATATTTTATACATAAAGGACGGGGTAGGGATGAGAAAGCTGCATTTGCTTATGGCAGCTATGGGAGCATCAATTCTTTTGCTGTTGGCAGCATGCGGTTCCAATGGTGTACCTGATGCTAAAAATTGGGACCTTGAAGATTTCAGTTACATTGATCAGGAGGGTAAACCTTTCTCAAAAAGCGATCTAAAAGGAGAGGTTTGGGTAGCGGATTTTATATTCACAAACTGCGAGACTGTCTGCCTCCCCATGACTTCTAATATGACGAAGCTGCAGCAGCAATTGAAGGATGAAGGTATTACGGATGTTGAGTTCGTTTCATTTTCCGTGGACCCGGAAATTGACAAACCTGATGTTTTAAAAAGGTATGGCGACCAATTTAATGTGGATTACGGAAATTGGCACTTTCTGACCGGTTATGGTCAGGAAGAAATCGAGCAGTTTGCATTGGATAACTTTAAAACGATCGTCAAAAAACCAGAAGCAGAAGATCAGGTGATTCATGGGACCAGCTTTTTTCTAATTGATCAAGAAGGAAAGATCATCATGGATTATACGGGTCTGCAAGATATTCCCTTTGATGAAATCATTAAGCATATTAAAATTTTACAGAATTATTGAACAGGTTAAATGACCTGTTCTTTCTGTTTTCATCCATCATTTTACAATGGCTTCATTAGGGCTTAAGCGATGGTGAAAATATGGGAATTTGTTTTTGAAGAAACAGCGGAAGTGAAGAATGATTTTGCATGCTCAGTACATGCTAATTTTTATAGGACTAGCTTTAATTCACTGCATTTTTCATATGGTATAGTAAGGAAGGCTCAAGCTAAAAGTACAATGAAAAAGAAGGTATATATTGTTTGCAATCATTCGTTTTCTGCATGATATAATATATGGGTAGGAAGGTGAGGGTCATGAGGTACAGAATCACCTGTCTTTTCATATGCCTAGTTTGGATCTCGGGCTGCGGCCAAAGTGAAACAGCGTCACATCAGCCATCTGTTCAGCAGAAAAGCATAGTTGAGCTGAGTAAAAAGGAAACCATTCCTGCCAGCTTTTTTCCGGACCCTGTGAAAATCGTATCGATTGGCGATTCCTTGACTCAAGGTGTCGGCGATAGTAAAGATAATGGCGGGTATCTGCCTTATTTACAAAATAAGCTGGAAAAAGAACCATCGATTACTTCCGTTGAGATGATTAATCATGGCATACGTGGAAATAGGACCGACCAACTATTGAAAAGACTGGATAAAGCTGGGATTAAAGAAGACATAAAGCAAGCTGATTCGGTTGTCGTCACAATCGGTGGAAATGATATCATGAAGGTTTTTAAGCAGAATTTCTCGGACTTGGAACTGAATCAGTTTGATTCTGCAAAAATAGGGTATGAAAAAAGATTAAGGCAGATACTTGATAAGGTTCGTTCCGAAAATGATCATGCGCAAATTTATCTTGTGGGCGTCTATAATCCATTTTCCAAATGGTTCGCAGATTTTTATGAACTTGATATGATCATGAATGATTGGAATGAAAGCGGGAAAGAGATTATCGAAGAATATGATTCAGCCTATTTTATTGATATAGCAGACATTTTCGAGAATTCCGAAGAAGATTTGCTGTATGCCGAGGATTATTTTCACCCAAATGACCGCGGCTATGAATTAATCGCGACAAGAATCTATAATGATATGGATATTACCACTATCGGAAAGGACACATTGGAAGCGAGTGCCAAAGGAGATGATGACCAAGAATGACAAATGTCAAATGGAAGACTTTGTTTATTTCCCTATTAGCCCTAAACATCCTGGTCATCCTGTTTGTAACGATTTTAGTTAATCTGCCGACTAAAGATAAACAGCTGATACCGAAAGTAAGCCATGAAGAAGATATCCAATTTCAAGTTCACACGAATCGGGAAGATTTGACAAGATTAATCAACCAGTATTTGGATAAAGAGGGGCTGACGGGATCCATTCACTATGAAGTGTATTTGACGGATGAAGTCGAGTTATATGGAACGATGCCATTTTTCAACCGTGAAGTGGAAATGAAATTGACTTTTGAACCAATTGCCCAAAAAAATGGGGATTTGATCTTAAAGCAAAAATCAATTGCAGTCGGAAAAATGAACCTTCCTGTTTCATATGTAATGAATTTAATAAATGAGCGTTATAACATGCCGGATTGGGTTAGCATCAGTCCCAATGACAAAAGTATTTATGTGTCATTACAGGATATGGAACTGAAAAGTGATATTAGGGTGAAGGCGAAAGAATTCGACCTTAAAAATGATGACATTTCATTTTTATTGACCATCCCATCATCTTTACAGTGATAGCGACTAAATGGAAGAAAGACCAGGTTAATGTATTAAGTATTTGATGATAAAAGGACCACGCATTTTAGATATGTCTAAAATGTGTGGTTTTTTTTTACGCCCCCTTTGGTTGAAAAAACCTTAAACCTTGATTATTTAGATGACTTATCAATTTCTGAGATAAAGTAAGAGATAAGAGAAGACTTGTAAAGTTTATTTAAATCACAAGAAATATCGGATCCCACTTATAATTACAGGTAGAGGTGAATTATATGAATATACAAATTATGATTGAATGGATTGAAAACCATATAAAATATAAATTTTCTTTAGATGAACTTGCCGATGATCTGGGATACCCGCCTTATTATTGCTCGTTTAAATTCCACCAAATTACAGGTATAAGTATTAGGCGCTATGTGCTCCTTAGAAGGCTTTACTTATCAACAAATGATTTATAATTGGTAAGAGAATAATTGATACTGCTTTTGATTATGATTATTCTTCGCAAGAAGCATACAGTAGGGCGTTTAATACTGTTTTTGGCATTAGTCCTAGAGAATTTCAACTTAACAGGATGCCGTTTCAATCATTCAATAAGCTCACTATTCATAAAAATAAAGGGTGGTGCAGAATGGATTTTCCGAGAAAAATCGAGGTTGATCAAATACACGGCCAACAAAGAGAGTTGTTTGACGAATATGTACTCAATATATTGAATGGCCAAGCTATGTATGATGAGTTTAAAGATAAAAAACTAATGAGGAATACAGACTATGCTCCATTTAACGAAGCTATGTGTGTAAATACAACTACTAAGAACATTTTTAATGAGGAATTCATAAAAACAAGGGCGATAGGACACCATGAACTAGTTGAAAATTATATCGACAAGGTAATTAATCCATTAAATAATCTATTTAACAAAGATTATGAATGCATCGTTTTGTGGTTTGGTGAAGATATGTTTTGCCAAATGAATCTTCTTACAATCCTTGCTTACCTTGAACAGGCCGATTATAGCGGTAGAGTGTTCTTGAACAGTTTTAGAGAGGATGAATTTAAAGTAAGGCAAACTGAACTTAGATTAGGCAACTATTTAACGGTATATGAAGATGTATTATTAAATCATACAAAAACATCAATTGAAGTATTGCCAGTAATGTATCAGGCAATAGACATATATTTAGAAATGTTAAATGAAGATAATCCAGTTACAAATTATATATCTAAAAATAAAGGCATGCCAGAACCACAATTGATTAACAGGTTATTTATCCACTTCCCAACAATAGGATATGGTGATTTACAGTATAAAAAACTTATTAGTGAAATTAAATAACAGCCCTCTCCTAGAAGGAACGCGTATCTGTTCTTATGAATCATCATGTACATTAAATACAGGGGACTTGGGGATTCGATTAAAATGCTAAATATTGGTTGTGGACAAATGGTGAGTTACCTTACTATTTCCATATGGCTGTTTTCGCATACTTTGTTGCTATTTACCAAGTAAAGCGGTGTGGTTGATTTTCCCTCCAGATGCTCGCTTTCCGCGGGGCGGGCGGTGAGCCTCCTCGGCGTAAACGCCTGTGGGGTCTCACCTGTCCCGCCGCTCCCGCAGGAGTCTCGCACTTGCGCTCCAATCAACCTTAAATCGTTTATTTAAAACAACAATCTTTACGAAAGGCTGTTTACGCATACTTTGTTGCTATTTACCAAGTAAAGCGGTGTGGTTGATTTCCCCTCCGGATGCTCGCTTTCCGCGGGGCGGGCGGTGAGCCTCCTCGGCGTAAACGCAGGAGTCTCGCACTTGCGCTCCAATCAACCTTAAATCGTTTAGTTTTAAAAAAACAATCTTTAAGAAAAGAGCCTTCCATATCAATTCTTTTTATCCATATTGATTAGCAATATTATTTGGTGGAATATGAAAAAAGGATGATTAGCCCTTATAGACTAACTATCCTATGTTTTGTTATCTAAGTATTTCGATGCACCCTGTTTTTCTATCCATTTATGGAGAGAGCATTAGGGATTCTAGTGAAGATGATTCCCGACTCGATCCGATTATATAAATGGTGGAGGGTGTATTATCTTGGAAAGCCTTGTTTGGCAAAGGGAGTGCGATCTCTTTTGTTCCAGATATCCTCACTTCGAAGTCTATTATCATTGGATGAATATTAAGATATTCGCTTGCTTTCCTGAAATGGAGTTGATCAAAAACGACATCTCCATCTTTGACGGCAATATCCACCGAGAGTAAATCATGTGAAAGCTGGATGAATCGAACCTTCGCTTCATTCGGGGGAACAAATGGATTATCCTCGAAAGGTAACATTTTCAACGATTCATTAGCCTGTGGAGGCGCTAGAGCAATGGTATAGGAGCTCCCGCTTTCGAAAGTCAATTTACGGCTTAAAAGAGGTAAGGTGCTTTGGCCGCTGCGGTATATATCCAATTGGTGCTTGCCAGGAGGCAGTGGTAAATAACCATTGTTCTCTTTATATGAGAAACTTTTGAGGATAAGCATTTCATTTGCATAAACATCAAATGAGGGAGCTGTCGGGACGGCATGTAAAAAGCGAACTTGTGCCGGCAGTGTGATATCCAGTTGTTCAAATCCCAATTGTTGTGTTGCTTTTTCGGGATTTTTCAAATGCTTATGGTAATAATAATCTTGGAATTGCGGATCGCTGTTTTTATTATAAGACGATAGTAAATCATATGTTACCGATTTTTGTGAATATGATTGTTTATCGCTCATTTCCAACACCTCTCATTTTTCCATTATGTTTTTAACATATGTAATTATGCTTGGGCATGTGTCTCCTTTTTCAAAGGGAATGGACCATTTTCGTAAAAAGGTTCGATCGGCATATTATTTTACAGGGTAAAATAAAAGCGTTAAAATGCATTCAATGGATGGTTTGTAAAAAAGGAGGATTTTCATTTGACAAAGCAATTAGAGAAAGCAACATTCGCAGGTGGATGTTTCTGGTGCATGGTGAAGCCGTTCGATGAACAGCCTGGCATCGAATCCGTTATCTCTGGCTATACAGGCGGGACTACGAAAAATCCCACATACAAAGAAGTTTGTTCTGAAACCACGGGACATTATGAAGCCGTTCAGATCACCTTTGATCCAAGCGTATATCCATATGAGAAGATTATCGAGTTGTTTTGGCAGCAAATTGACCCGACAGATGCTGGCGGGCAATTTTATGACCGGGGAAGTTCCTATCAAACGGCGATCTTTTATCATGACGAAAACCAACGTGAAATTGCAGAAGCATCCAAAGCCAAGCTGCAGGAGAGCGGGAAATTTTCTGGACCGATCGTAACTCCGATAATACCAGCCAAAACATTCTATCCAGCTGAGACATACCACCAGCATTATTATAAAAAGCAACCTGAGCATTATGAAAGATATTCGATCGGCTCAGGACGCAAAGCATTCATACAACATCACTGGGGGGGAAAAAATGAAAAGTAAAGAAGAATTAAAAAAGAAACTCACTCCGATTCAATATGAAGTTACACAAAATTCTGGAACGGAACCCGCCTTTAACAATGAATATTGGAATATGAAGGAGGAAGGATTATATGTCGATATCGTTTCAGGTAATCCTCTTTTCACTTCAAAGGAAAAGTTCGATTCAGGCTGCGGTTGGCCAAGCTTCACTAAACCGCTTAAAGAAGAGGAAGTGGTGGAAAACCTCGATACGAGTTATGGTATGAGAAGGATCGAAGTTCGATCAAAAACGGCTGATTCCCATCTGGGTCATGTTTTCAATGATGGGCCGGGACCGTCGGGATTACGTTATTGCATCAATTCTGCTTCATTAAGGTTCATACCGCTCCAAGATCTTGAAAGAGAAGGATACGGAGAATACAAAAAGCTTTTTGATTGATTGGAAAACCCCCTATCAGAAATGGATAGGGGGTTATTTTAATATTGGGTGGGATTCAATCGGTGATGATTGATGCGATCCGGACAAATGGAATGGTGGTAAGTTCCATTGCCTTAGTCCTGCCAGTCACCTCAAACCGGACAGTATGTGAACCGGGACGGAGCCCATTCGTGACAAATAAATATCTTTCACGGGCAAATGGCCACCACGTATTCAAAGTCGTGATTTCATTTCCATCGATCCATACATTCACTTCCCCACCATCAGGACTTCTAAGCAGTTTCACACCAAGCATACTCCCTTTGAAGGTATATTCAATCACACTGCCCTTTTCACTGCTAGTGAAATAGCCTCCCCTTGGACGGAACCCGCTCATTTTTTCATAGTGGTCAATTTCCGATAATTCAAATTCAGAACGGGCATGCAGCTTAGATGGAAGGCCTGCTACAGCCTTTTCCCGTTTGATGTTATCAAGGAACCGTTCATAAATTGCATCAGCATATAATTTATAACCAAGCCCATTTGGATGAATCAAATCTCTGGTCAGCTGTTTTTCCGTATATCCTGAATTTTTGAATATTGGTCGCATATCCACATTCGTTGCACCGTAGTGTTTGGATAAAAGTCCGATGGCTGAAGCAAATTCCTCATATTTCAAGGAACTCTCTGTTATTGTGAATAATTCAGCATTAGGGTGGAGGCGTTTTGCCTTCCTCATTAACGCTTCATATGTCATGGTAAAATCATCGACATTCATATATTTGCGGTCATTTTCACCAAAAACGAAGAAAATCAGATCTTTATGATCATGCTCCCTTCTTTGGGAGAGCTTGAATAGCCCTTCAAAAGCAGTGGATCCGCTTTGGACCACATAGTCACCGTGTAAAGGTATATCATCGGCATCATTCATCTTATTTTCCAACTGTTTGAACCATGTTAGATTAGGATTTTCAGCTCCGGACCCTCTTCCGATACTGTCACCAATGACAAGATACTGAATGGTCTGGCCTGATTGGAATTTTTGATAAACATTTATCGAATCATCTGATCCATATGTTTTAGGGACTTTTTGAAGGATATAGCTGAGTAGAAGGATCGTGGCAATTGCAGCGAAAGGGATGAAGGGTTTTGCGTTCGTTTTCAATTATGTTCCCCCGTATTGCCTTTTATGTATCCATGTAGGTATGGTGATAGCTTAAAAAGGCTAAGAATTGTTTTTTTTCTTATTATATCCCAATTTTGAAGTAACACAATAAATATAAAACGTTTTTTTGACATTTTTCATGGTTAATCGTGGTATTTCAGACATTGAATGATTAGCGGTGAAGATGGTGCTGATTGAAGTTTTTTCTAAAATCCAGAAAAATAGGCAAATGCACAGACCGAGGCGGGCGTATTGACATATGGTAAGGTGTAAAGAGAAATCAGAATTCTAAAAGGAGTGAAACTTTATGTACGGATATGGTGGAAATGTTGCAGGACCAGGGTACGGTTATGGTGGAGGTGGCTACGGCGGCGGTGGATACGGATATGGCGGCGGTTGCTGCGGATTTGGATCAGGCTTCGCATTAATCGTTGTCTTGTTCATTCTATTGATCATCATCGGCGCTTCATTCTGCTGCTAAGACAATAACCCAAAGACCAGTTGATAGCTGGTCTTTTCTTTATGTAAGGAAATTGGTGGGGGACGGTGGGTCTTTTAGATTCAAGGTCTCTGACTGAAAAAACATGTAATCCAAATGAGACAGGGGATGCATAACCATTCCTTTTTCCAATCCTGATAATGGCACGTCGGGAATGACGAGAGAATCTCATTGAGGAGGGAAATCAGGCCAACCAGGAAGTAAAATGAGTTGTGTGAATGCCATTAAGGGTCATGGTTTTTCTTTGTCCACCATTTCTGCTAAAATAACGACAGAATGTAATTAATTTAGGGGGATAAAGATATGAAACCTTCCCGTTTAAAAGCAGGGGATGAAATACGCGTAATCGCTCCTTCAAGAAGCTTGGCGATTGTCAAAGGGGAACAACGCAGATTGGCAGAAGAAAGGTTGACTGAACTTGGTTTTAAAGTGACATATGGTGAAACGGCTTTGTTCCATGATGACTTTTTCTCGAATTCGATCGAAGACCGGATCGAGGATTTGCATGATGCGTTCAGGGATCCGAATGTGAAGGGGATTTTTACAGCCATCGGGGGATATAATGCTAACCAATTGTTACGGTATATCGACTATGATTTGATTAAGGAAAACCCAAAAGTGTTGATGGGGTATAGTGATATAACCGCAATTTTATTGGCCATATATAATAAAACAGGCTTAACTACATATTCAGGTCCTCATTTCTCGACGTTCGGGATGAAGGCTGGTCTGGAATATACGATGGAATATTTTAAAAAGGCTGTAATTGAAAGTGATGGCTTTTATCTTGATCCAAGTGAAACGTGGAGTGATGATTCATGGCATTTAGAACAGGATGAGCGCACCTTCCACCCGAATGCTGGATACATGGTCATTCAAGAAGGTGAAGCTGCTGGGACAATAATTGGGGGAAATCTTTGTACACTCAATCTATTACAAGGTACAGAGTACATGCCATCTTTAAAGGACAGTATTCTTTTCATAGAAGATGACGAAGAAAGCCACCCATTCAGTTTTGACCGGGATTTACAATCCTTGCTCCATCAGCCAGGTGCAAGTGGGATTAAAGGAATCGTCATCGGCCGTTTCCAAAAGGATTCAGGAATGACGGAATATGCGTTGCAAGAAATCATCGCCGCCAAAAAGGAGATAAATGGCATTCCCGTGATCGCTAATGCCAACTTTGGTCATGTTCATCCATTTGTAACGGTGCCGGTTGGTTCAGGGGCAGTAATGAAGGTGAAGAACGGAAAAGCGACGATCCAAATCCATCCATGACACAGTGTGAAGACGCCGTTCAAAAGTGGACGGTGTTTTAATCTGTTCGGGATATGCATGAAAATATTTTGCATTAGGGTGTATTTTAGGAGTCTTTCCTCTTGTCAGCCCTGGAAATAGTCCTATTTTACAAGCATTATTAGGGAATATGAGTCTAATAGTTCAAATTCTATATTTTTCTGATATAATACTAAGAGATTTAAAATAGAAAAGGTGATTATGTGTTATTAACAATTCCAGCATCCATTCGTTTAGAGGGGGCTTTGGCCGAGTATAATAAAAAAGGCCGTGTGAGCCATACATGTTTCGTTTGTAACGAAGATACTTCAAATGGGGATGCAAGTAACTTGAACTATTATAAGTTAGGAACTAAAAAAGTTTGTCATTCCTGCATGAAAAATGTTTTACGTCATCCGTCTTTAAAAGAGTATGAATATGTGCATACTTCAGTTATCGATAAAACTGCTTTTTATAAAAATGTGCTGGCTGTTTTAAAGGATGAAAGTTTTTTGGAGTCAATTCGTGAAGAAAAACTAAATAGCGCATTGTAAGAAAAAAGTGTATCTCTCGCGGATACACTTTTTTTGTCGCCATTTTTGGACGATCACCCATGAAAGCAAGAAATTTATCCGTTAACATGCTTAGGCCAATTTCTTTAGCAAGATTGCTTTCATCTGGACATACACTTTACTATATTGCATTTGTTTTTAATGAGAAGGAGTGTGTGGGCTTATGGAGCAGTCTTCATTGATCAAACCGGTCCTGGGAGGAGCCTACCCGACTATCAGTCATGGTCAGGGAGTGTTTTTATACGACAAAGATGGAAAGGAATACCTTGATGCTTCTTCCGGTGCAGTTACAGCCAATATTGGCCATGGAGTCCAGGAAATCATTGAAGCGATGATAAAACAGGCCAAACAGGTTTCATTTGTGTATCGTTCCCAATTTACCAGCGATGCTGCAGAGAAACTTGCCGGAAAAATTGCGGAATTGACCAAAGGGGAACTGACATACAGCTTTTTTGTAAACAGCGGCTCCGAAGCGACTGAAACGGCATTGAAAATTGCCATCCAGCATTGGCAGGAAAAAGGGAAGCCCAAAAAACAAAAAATCATATCGAGATGGATGAGCTACCATGGCATCACGATGGGAGCTCTTTCAATGTCTGGACATCCGATTCGCCGGGAAAGATTTACTCCTATGCTTGAATCATATCCTTCTGTATCTCCTCCATATTGTTACCGATGTCCACTTCAACTTGATCCACATACGTGTGGAATGTCCTGTGCTTCGGAATTGGAAGCATCAATCCGGCGTATTGGCAGTGAAAATATAGCGGCTTTCATTGCAGAACCTGTTATCGGCGCAGCCGGAGGGGCCATTGTTCCTCCTGATGGTTATTTTCGAAAACTAAAGAAAATCTGCGAAGAGAATGATATTTTATTCATTGCGGATGAAGTAATGACCGGATTTGGACGCACCGGTAAGATGCTTGCTTCTGAATATTGGAATGTGGAGCCTGATATCGTAACATTTGGTAAAGGTATGAGCGGAGGGTATACACCGATCGCGGCCGCAGTAATGACCAAAAACGTGATGGAGCCCATAATGAAAGGGTCGAAGTTAATTATAGGAGGCCATACTCTAAGTGCAAATCCCTTATCGTGTGCGGTGTCTTTGGCCGTTTTAGAATATGTCGAAAGAAATGAACTTGTCGAAAAATCAGCCGACAGAGGGAATTACCTGATTAGGGGCCTGAAAAAGTTGGCAGGGAAGTATTCCTTTATCGGTGATATACGCGGGAGAGGTTTATTGATTGGCATCGAATTTGTCCAGGATAAAGCAACGAAGGCCCCATATCCGAAAGAGGCAGACGTGACTAATGAAATCATTGAATTGGGAATGAGGAATGGAATACTTCTTTATCCCGCAGCTGCAGGCCTTGACGGTGTAACAGGATCAGCGATCATCATCTCCCCGCCGTTAACGATATCGGAAGAGGAGTGTGCTGAACTGTTAATGAGGGTCGATATAACTTTTAGGAAATTTAATGAATCGATAGGTAAACGGCAATTACAACAAGGAAGTGAGTCATAGTGGTGGAAAATACATTCCAGAAGATTTGTCGTTTGGAGGATGTCCGCCATCACTTTAAAGATAAACAGTCCATCCTGTTTGGGGGGTTCGGCGGCATAGGGACGCCTCCGGGATTGATCAACCTGATTTTGGAATCAGGTATTAAGGATTTAACCTTGATTGGGAACGATACAGGTTTCCCCGATATCGGAATCGGAAAACTGGTCACCCAACGCCGTGCGAAAAAAATCATCGTTTCCCATATCGGTTCGAATCCAAATGCAGGACTATTAATGAACAATGGAGAACTCGAAGTGGAGTTCTCTCCGCAAGGGACACTTGTCGAACGCATCCGGGCCGGAGGGATGGGACTCGGCGGGATATTGACTGATATTGGAATTGACGCCGATATCGTCCGGGACGGCAAGCAAACCGTAAAGATAGGTAAGACAAATTATCTGGTGGAACCGGCATTAACTGCGGATATCGCCATTGTTTACGCAGAAATGGCAGATTCTTATGGAAATCTTATATTTGATAAAAGTGCCAGGAACACGAATCCAATCGTTGCTGCGGCCGGTCAAATCACTATAGTAGAAGCCATGCAAATCGTTCCGCTTGGCACTTTGGATCCAGAGGACATCATTGTACCCGGTGCCTTTGTGGATTATATCATTCCATCAAAAGGAGTCGATTGGAAATGGGTTTGGCAACCGGAGATAGAAACAGAATAGCGAAACGGGCAGCAGCAGAAATAAGCGATGGGATGCTTGTCAATTTGGGAATTGGCATTCCATCACTTGTACCGAATCATCTTTTGAATGATCATAAAGTTATGTTTCATGCAGAAAATGGCCTTGTGGGAATTGGCAGTACTCCTGAAATGGGGAAGGAAGATCCGCATCTTTGCAATGCCGGGGGATTGCCGATCACCATTAGAGCCGGTGCTTCTTACTGCGACAGTACTGTTGCATTTGGGATGATACGGCGAGGCAGGGTGGATATCACGATTCTAGGAGCCCTTCAAGTAAGTCAAGCGGGGGACCTCGCTAATTGGATTGTCCCGGGAAAGCGGGTGCCAGGCATGGGCGGTGCAATGGAACTGGCTGCGAAGGCAAAAAAGGTCATTGTCTTGATGGAACATAACGATAAAGCGGGCATGTCTAAATTAGTCAAAAAATGTACGTTGCCGTTAACTGCCAAGAAATGCGTACATATGATCATCACCGAATTAGGCGTGTTTTCCGTAACTTCGGAGGGTCTTCTATTAACTGATGTATTTGATACGTCCAGCATTCAGGAAATCAGGAATCGGACCGAAGCCTCGTTTACCGTCTCTGAAAACATCCATATTTTAAAAGAATGAGAGAGGAGAATGGATATGTATGAAGAAAAAATAAGAACATGGTTAAAGGAACATCGGATGAATGGGGTTCAGCTTTTGCAAAAACTGGTTCAGGAACCGAGCAAAAGGGGGCAAGAAGGAAGTGCACAAGCAATAGTGGTCGAGAAGTGCAGACAACTTGGACTAGAAATTGATCTTTGGGAAATCGGGGATGAACACTTAAGAAAACATCCCCATTTTTATTGCGACCGCAGGAATTTTAAAGGAAATCCGAACCTTGTGGCTATTAAAAGAGGAACAGGCAATGGGAAATCCCTTATTTTAAACGGGCATATTGATGTAGTTCCTGAAGGAGATCATGCAGCATGGCACGATGAACCATATAGCGGCAAGTTGATAGACGGGAAAGTTTTCGGGCGGGGAACGACGGATATGAAAGGCGGCAATGTATCTTTATTGCTCGCAATCGAGGCGATCGTCGAATCTGGAATCCAATTGAAGGGAGATGTGATATTCCAGAGTGTGATTGAAGAAGAAAGTGGTGGTGCCGGCACACTTGCGGCAGTCATACGGGGGTACAATGCTGATGGTGCAATCATTCCAGAGCCTACAAATATGAAACTATTCCCTTTACAACAAGGTTCGATGTGGTTTCGACTGAGAATAAAAGGCAAGTCTGCACATGGAGGCACGAGGTATGAAGGAGTCAGTGCAATAGATAAAGCGGTTGGTGTAATGAATGAAATCAAGTTGCTTGAACAAGAACGAAATGAGTTACTCCGTCATTCACTCTATAAAAATGTCCCTATCCCGATTCCAATCAATATAGGTAGCATTCAAAGCGGGAACTGGCCTTCCTCCGTACCGGATACAGCCGTTCTAGAAGGTAGATTCGGCATCGCCCCGACAGAAACCATGGAAGAGGCACAAAAGTCGCTGAAGGAGCGGATTGATGCTTTAAACCGGACTGATGCATGGTTCAAAGAAAAACCTATTGAATTAGAATGGTTTGGGGCCAGATGGCTGCCTGGCAATCTCGAAATAAATCACCCGCTTATGAAGGCAATTGGCACATACTATGAAAAAGTGGTAGGGGAAGAACCGCTTGTCGAAGCGTCCCCTTGGGCGACGGATGGAGGGTATCTTTCATCGGTTGGCTCTACCCCAGTAGTTGTGTTTGGACCAGGGGAAACAAAGATGGCCCATGATTCGAACGAATATATAGAGGTGGATAAAATGATGGAGGTAGCGGAAATCATCGCATTGACCATTATTGAATGGTGTGGGGTGGAACAGGAATAATCATTTTTCCCAAGGTCTGATTCCAGGAAGGGTCAGACCTTTCGCAACAATTTTCGAAGCTGTGAAAGGAGCGGACAAATGGAGGCTAAAATCATTGAAAAAAGAATTCAAAAGCCAAGGTGCACCATACATATTACGATCGACCATTTTAATAAGCGAATCAGGGTTGATGATTATCTAGGTCATTTTCAAGATTGTTTGGAGGAATCTTTGAAGGTGGCTAAAGGCGTATCAGCAGAAAAAATCATCTTCAAATCACGCAGGGAAAACGTTATGGCATTGCTTGCTCAAGGCTTTCTATATGAAGGAAGCATCGATAAATTCTTCTTGGGAAGCGATTGTTTCTTCCTTGTTAAATATAACCGGAATGAAAGGCGCAACAGTGCAGAATGGGAGAAGGAAGATCAAATCCTTACCGATGTTCAGAGTCTGCCGACAAAACCCGGTCTGGAAGATCCGCCGCCAGCCTATCAAGACCGTAAAGCAGAAGTTACCGATGCACTTCAGCTGGCCCAATTGTATGATAAGGTTTTCGAAGTGTATCCCACACCGATGAATGATCCGGTATATGTGAAAAAGTGCATGGAAATGGGAACGGTTTTTTATGTTTTTGTCCATGAAGGGAGGATCGTCAGTGCTGCTTCCGCAGAAATTAATTCCTTTTACCATAATGCAGAAATCACCGATTGTGCGACATTGCCGGAACATCGGCAGTACGGCTTGATGAAACACTTGATTTCCGCGCTTGAAGACTATCTTATTTCACATGGCATTTATTGTATCTATTCGATTGCCAGGTCGCTCTCATTCGGCATGAATGCTGCATTGCATCAGCATGGTTACTCGTACCGCGGACGTTTGGCTAATAATTGTTATATCTTCGATAAACTGGAAGATATGAACCTTTGGGTGAAAAATTTAACTTGAATGATCATTTTTAGGCGGTTGATGACAAGTTTTTGGCATTTCCTCATATACATTTAGCAAGAAGGGCTTTTAGGGGGGATATTTTGCCAAGTGAATTTTTTAATACAAGTGAAGTGTTGGAAGCGATATTAGAAACCATTGATGAAGGCATTCATGTGATAGATCCAAAAGGAATGACCATCTTTTATAACGGAGTGGCAGCCAATCATGATGGGATGAAAAGAAGTGAGGTAGTTGGGAAACCGTTGCTTGAAGCCTTTCCTTCGTTGAATCACAAATCATCGACCTTACTCCGGGTCATTAAATCTGAAAAACCAATCTACAACTATAGTCAATCGTATGTAAATGCACATGGACGAATCATAGAGACGCTAAATACGACGCTCCCCATATATGTTGACGGGTTTATGATAGGTGCAATAGAAATTGCCAAGGATTATTCAAGCTTGAAGCAATTATCTGAAAGGTTAGCTGATCTGGAAAGCTCGCTCAAGACGATCAAAAGTCCTGAAAGGAAAACGCCTGCAAACGGCGGATTGTATTCCTTTGCGGAAATCCTGACAAAAGATAATGGGTTTAAAGCTTTGATATCACAAGGGAAAAAGGCTGCCCGCTCCTCCTCATCGGTATTGGTTTATGGGGAAAGCGGTGTAGGAAAAGAGCTTTTTGTTCAAAGCATCCACCAAGATTCGAGCCGCAGTAAACAACCGTTCATCGCGCAAAATTGTGCTGCCCTACCAGAAAGTTTATTGGAATCGCTTCTATTCGGTACGGCAAAAGGAAGCTACACTGGTGCTGTTGAACGTCAGGGATTGTTTGAATTAGCCAACGGCGGAACTTTGTTTTTGGATGAATTGCAATCGATGCCGATTGACTTGCAGGCAAAGCTTCTGCGTGTACTAGAAGATGGGTTCATCAGGAGGATAGGCGGCACAAAGAGTGTACAGGTGGATGTCAGGATCATGGCTGCGATGAATATGGATCCGAAAAAGGAGGTATCGGAAAACAGGCTAAGGCCGGATTTGTTTTACCGATTGAACGTATTGAGCTACGAGTTGCCTCCGTTAAGGGAGCGGATTGATGATATAGAGCTTCTTTCTCAACATTTCATATCCATATTTAACAGTAAACTAGGACTGTCGATAAAAGGCATGGATGAGAAGACTAAGGCTTTTTTTCGGAAATATCATTGGCCAGGAAACGTAAGGGAGCTTAAACATACGATAGAGTTCATGATGAACCATACGGAGAATGATGTTTTGAATCTTGAAGATTTGCCCCAATTTTTAAAAAAGCCCACCCCATCAGAAAAAATCCTTCCGCTTCGTGAGGCCATGATTGAGATGGAAACAAAATTGATTACCGAGGCGCTGCTTCAAACGAACGGTAACGTTTTCCGGGCATCGAAACTATTGCAAATTCCAAGACAGACCTTGCAATATAAAATAAAAAAGCATATTTGAATGGAAAAAACCGGATGCACCCAGCAATCCGGTTTTTTTTATGGGCATTCAAATTTTTGGGTCATTTTGGCACCCTTCTTGCATTTAATACTACTATCATAACTCAGGAGGTATAACCATGTTATTTGACTTATATAAGCCAGATCGAAATTGGAAAGATATAGAGCTTTGGAAAGATGTAACCGAAGAACAATGGAACAACTGGCTGTGGCAGCTTACGAATACGATCCGGACTGTTGATGATTTGAAAAAAGTGATAAACCTGACTCCGGATGAAGAGGAAGGTGTGAGGATTTCCACAAAAACCATTCCATTGAATATCACCCCATACTATGCTTCGTTAATGAATAAAGATGACCCAAGGTGTCCAATCAGAATGCAATCGGTCCCAATCTCGGAAGAAATGCATAAAACCAAATATGACATGGAAGACCCCCTTCATGAGGATGAGGACTCCCCAGTACCGGGACTGACCCATAGATATCCGGATCGTGTTCTTTTTTTGGTGACGAATCAATGCTCCATGTATTGCCGTTATTGTACGCGAAGACGCTTTTCAGGCCAAATTGGCATGGGCGTGCCCAAAAAACAATTGGACGCTGCAATCGGTTATATACGTGACACGCCGGCAGTTCGGGATGTCCTTATTTCCGGCGGGGACGGATTATTGATCAATGACACGATCCTTGAATATATCCTCAAAAACTTAAGGGAAATTCCCCATGTTGAAATAATCAGGATAGGTACGCGGGCTCCGGTTGTTTTTCCTCAAAGAATCACTGAAAATTTATGTGCCATTTTAAAAAAATATCATCCGGTTTGGCTGAATACTCATTTCAATACCTCGATAGAAATTACCGAAGAGTCAAAGAAAGCATGTGAGATGCTTACCGATGCAGGTGTACCTGTGGGCAATCAGGCAGTTATTTTAGCGGGGATAAATGACAGTGTCGCAATCATGAAAAAGCTGATGCATGATCTTGTTAAGATCCGTGTCCGCCCTTACTATATTTATCAGTGCGATCTCTCGGAGGGCATCGGCCATTTCAGGGCGCCCATTTCAAAAGGGATTGAAATCATCGAGGGGCTCCGAGGCCATACATCCGGGTATGCTGTCCCTACCTTCGTCGTCGATGCTCCAGGAGGGGGAGGGAAGATCACACTGCAGCCGAATTATATCCTTTCACAATCTCCAACAAAAACGGTGCTGCGCAATTTTGAAGGTGTGATAACCACATATCCTGAACCTGAGAAATATACACCAGGACTTGCCGATGATTATTTCAAAGGGGTATATCCTGATATGGAAGGAAAACCGTCAGATATAGGTGTATCGGGTTTAATGAACGACAAACAATTCAATTTAGTGCCTGAAGGGCTGAGGCGAATGAATAGACGGGAAAATTACGTGACCAACCCAGAGCATGCTTCATTGAAAAACCAACGTGAAAAGCGAGATCTGTTAAAAGAAAAGAAATTCCAGGCACAGCAAAAAAAGGGCACTCAAAAGGGGGATGAATAGCATGGAGACGTGTCCATGGTGTGAGAAAGGGAAGCTTGCATCAGTAAAGGGGACTGTGTATTGGGAATTGCCGGATGGTACGAGGGCAGTTGAAATTACGGAAACCCCTTCATCCCATTGTGAGAGTTGCGATGCCTTTTTTCAAAGTGATGAAATAGTGAAGGAAATTGAAAATCAACTATTTTTAATTGATTCGAAACAGCTAGGGAAACAGACGACGTATGACGAGTTATTGAAGATGAAGCGGGTGTTAAAGCGGAATTATTTTGATTTTGGGAAATAACAAAATGATTAGAAGTTGCCTCATCAACTTTTTTGGTGAGGTTTTTCTGTGCGCCCGGAGGTGAGGTCCGCCATGTTAAATTTTCATCTTCACTACCCTTTCTTAGACTACTAGGATTAAAAAAATCCATGGAGTATATCCTCACATATTCAAATTCCTTTTCAAAGCAAGTAGGTATTTAGATAACCTGTTTCTCTGAACATTCCCCAAATGAATTCATACATATTCATCCCCCCTCTAAAAAGTGATTGTGAGAAATTACCACTATTAATAAACATTATTTGGGATAACTTAGAAATAAAATCTTAAAAGAAAGGATAAATATATGAAAACAAAATGGGTTTCATTAGCCATTCTTTCTACCATAGTCAATGTGCTTTCTGGCTGTGAATCATTAGCGGTCTTAGATCCTAAAGGACCTCAAGCCCAAACGCAAGCCAATGTGATTTGGCTATCAATTGCGATCATGGCGGTTATTGTTATTGTTGTTTGTGCTATTTTAGTCTTTGTGTTAACGAAATACCGTGATTCTAAACTACCTAAAGAATATGAACCACCCTACATTGAAGGGAATCACGTTGTTGAAACGATTATTGTTGGGGTGCCGATTTTAATCGTCATTTTCTTCTCCGTAGTTACTGTAATTTCCAACAATAAAGTGGAAGCCACTCCGGAAGGGTACAAAGGACAAGATCCATTAGTTATTTACGCTTCGTCATCTGACTGGAAGTGGCATTTTAGTTATCCAGAAAACGATATCGAGACAGTAAACTACTTGTATATTCCAACAAATCGACCACTCGAATTTAAACTTTATTCATTCGGGCCTATCACGAGTTTCTGGATTCCACAACTTGGCGGTCAAAAATATGCCATGTCTAACATGGTGACCACATTACACTTAGCAGCGGACGAATCAGGGGAAATGATGGGACGAAATGCAAACTTTAGTGGGAAAGGATTCGCTGAAAATACGTTCCACGTCGAAGCGATGTCTCAAGATAAGTTTGATGAATGGGTAAAAGAAGTTAAAGAAACTGCGAAACCTATTACTGAAGTAAGATTCAATGAATTATTAAAACCGGGTCATGAGGGACAGTTAACGTTTACTGGCAATCATTTAGACTTCTCACCAGCTCCAGAAGGTGAAAATGCTGGACATCATCATGGTTCAAGTGACTCTAACGCGGATTCAAAAGGTGAACATATGGAGCATGATCATAAGTCAAGTAATAGTAAAGAAAAATCAGCACACAATCATGAATAATTTCTTAGTCTATCTCAAGAAAAATATTTTCAGGAAGGAAACACAAAAGTATGGGTTTTTTCTCTAGATTTCTTATACCTAATCCTAGTCCCGTCATTTACTCATCAATGGTGGCCATTGGTGTTACTGTTCTCTTGATCATTGTTGGTTTAACCCACTTTAAAAAATGGTTTTATTTATGGAGTGGCTGGCTAACAACAGTCGACCATAAAAGAATAGGTATTATGTATCTAATATCTGCTTTGTTGATGCTATTTCGTGGTGGGGTAGATGCTGTGATGATGCGTGCGCAACTTGCCGTACCGGATAACAAATTATTAGATTCACAGCACTATAATGAAATTTTTTCAACACACGGGGTTGTGATGATTATCTTTATGGCGATGCCGTACATTATGGCCTTAATGAATTTCGTAGTGCCATTACAAATTGGAGCGCGTGATGTAGCATTCCCACGTCTAAATGCCATAAGTTTCTGGTTATTTTTTATGGGTGCGATGCTATTCAACATCTCTTTTGTAATTGGTGGATCGCCTGATGCAGGGTGGTCATCTTATTTCCCGCTTGCAGGAAATGAATTTAGCCCGCATGTTGGAACGAATTATTATATGATTGGCATTCAGATAGCCGGAATAGGTACATTAATGACGGGGATTAACTTTTTGACGACTATTCTTAAAATGAGAGCACCCGGTATGACATTAATGAAAATGCCAATGTTTACATGGTCTTCTTTAGTCACAAGCGTTATTATCATTTTCGCATTCCCTGTATTAACAGTGGCGCTGATCATGGGAACAATGGATCGACTATTCGCAACCAAGTTTTTCACAATGACTGATGGCGGTATGGATATGCTTTGGGCTAACCTGTTCTGGGTTTGGGGACATCCTGAGGTATATATCTTAATCTTGCCTGCATTTGGTCTTTTTAGTGAGATTATCCCAACCTTTTCACGACGAAACCTATATGGCTATCGATCAATGGTTGCTTCAATGGTATTTATCTCTATATATTCATTCTTCGTTTGGACGCACCATTTCTTTACAATGGGGCAAGCAGCATATGTTAATAGTATTTTCTCGATTACAACGATGGTAATTGCTATTCCAACTGGAATCAAGATCTTTAACTGGTTGTTCACGATGTGGAAAGGTAGAATCAGATTTACCGTACCTATGCTTTATTCAATAGGTTTCATACCTCTTTTCACAATCGGTGGAGTTACCGGGGTTATGCTTGCAATGTCAGCGGCGGATTATCAATACCATAATACAATGTTTTTAGTAGCTCACTTCCACAATGTCATTATTCCGGGTGTAGTATTTGCTGTGCTTGGTGCCGGAACTTACTACTGGCCGAAAATGTTTGGTTTCATGTTGAATGAAAGGATTGGGAAATGGGCGTTCTGGTTTCTAACCATTGGTTTTTGCTTAGCATTCTTCCCTATGTATATCACTGGTTTAGATGGTCAAGCACGTCGTATATACACATACTCTGAATCGACTGGATTTGGACCATTGAATATGATTTCGTTTATCGGGGCAGCTTTTATGGCAATCAGCTTTGTATTAATCGTATATACGATTTACTATAGCATTCGCCATGCTTCAAAAGAAGTTGGTGATGATCCGTGGGATGCACGTTCCCTTGAATGGGCTACTCATAATCCAGTACCAGAATATAACTTTGCTATTATTCCACAAGTGAATTCAAGGGAAACGTTTTGGGATGCTAAATATAAAGGTCATGAATTATTCAAGGGTGAGTATGAAAAAATTCATATGCCCAATAACAGCGGCGTACCGTTTATCATGTCCTGTATCTTCTTTGTCTTTGGATTTGCGTTAGTATTCAGCATATGGTTTCTTGCGATTATTGGGTTAATCGGTATCTTTGTTTGCATGGCTCATCGTTCATTCGAAATAGATCATGGTCATTACATTTCTGTAGAAGAAATTAAAGAGACAGAAGCAAAATTTAGGGGTGTTAATAAATGGAAATAGATCACTCGCAACCTCTTGAATATAGTACGGAACAAAATCGTCTGAATATTTTAGGCTTCTGGATTTTCCTTGGAGCCGAAATAATGCTTTTTGCAACACTCTTTGCATCATATTTTACATTAGTTGATCGTACGGGTAACGGTCCTACTGGAGCAGAAATTTTTGAAATCACTCCAGTACTTGCTGAAACATTCTTGCTCTTAACAAGCAGTTTTGTCATCGGGCTTGGAATTCATGCCATGCGACTTGGCAACAAGAAAGCCATGTTGACATTCTTCGTAATCACTCTTCTTCTTGGATTAGGATTCTTAGGATTTGAAATTACTGAGTTCATTACCTATTATCGCGAAGGAGCTACACTGCAAACTAGTGCATTTACATCGATGCTATTTACAACATTAGGGACACATGGAGCACATGTTACATTAGGGCTTTTCTGGGGGTTATTTATTATCCTTCAAGTGAAAAAACGCGGGTTGACACCTGAAACAGCCAATAAATCCTTCATTTTCTCTCTTTACTGGCATTTCTTAGATATCGTTTGGATCTTCATCTTCACCTTTATCTACATGAAAGGAATGACATAAACATGAAGGAATTATTCCCGGCTAAACAAATATGGGGTTTTGTATTTTCATTGATTTTGACATTTGTAGCTCTTTTGGTTTACTTCTTCAATATGTCAAAAGCAACAGGCATGACGATTTTTATATTGACAGCATTCATACAAGCAGCTGTTCAACTTGTTGTATTTATGCATGCTCGTGAAACTGATGATAGCAAATCAATTTTTATGACACTATATTGCGCTATATTACTGGCTCTAATAACTGTCTTCGGTACAATACTATGTATGGTCTGGGGTTTTTATTGATATGAAACAGCTCGGGAATCAGTAGGCGTATGATGAGTAATTGAAGTTGAAGTAGGGACAATGAACTATGAATAGGGAAAAGCTTATAATGCTCTATCGCAATATAACTGCTGATAAATTCCAATTTTAAAAAGCGACCTACATTTAAGGGGTACGGATTTTGTCATTCCCTTTTAAGATTAATTCCAACCCAATGAGAATTCAGTCTTAGCTATTGGATCTCCACGTTTTAACATTCTCACTATTCATATTAAATAATATACTTTACTCTAATGGATTTATTGTTTTGTCAGAAGTACCTCTTATAAATCTAACTAATGAGTGGTAAAAGTAAAATGATTCATTCATTTTCTAACGGAGAAATCGATTCTTTAGTGACAGATACAAGCGAATTGCTGGGGGAAATAGCCACTGATAGTGCGGATTCAGATGGCCATCTAAGTGAAAAAATGTTTAATAAACCATTAAGGAAAAGTAATGGCAGGGTGTTTGATGGGTGGGAAGAGTACCAAAAAGAAATTTCCTATTTCTCCTGATGCAATGAAAGCTTATTAAGAGCTTCATCGTGAAAATCCTACTCGTGTTCTTCATATTAATCGTAAGAACCCCAATATCATTGAAAATATGGATAGGTGTAAGTCGATAGTGAAAAGACCGGATTTTTTACATGCAAATAAAAGCAAAAAATAATAAAACTAACAATAGAGTTCAATTGAAAGGAAGTAGAGATGATTATTCTTTACTTGCTTTTTCATTTATTTTTTGATTATTAAAGTGAGCTAGCAAAATAACTAAGTAGTCAGTGGAACAACCATGTGTCCACTGGCTTCTTTTCGAATGTTTTCTATAGAAACGACTACAATAAAAACGACGTCCTACCTTTGTAAAGTGAGCTAATGAACATGAAAAGACTGTTGAAACGTAATTACTTTAATTTTTAGCGGCAGGGTGCATTCCCCTCATTTTAGACAGTGAAAACCACTATTTCTTTCTTAGTTGAAGGAGATTTTTCCCTTTTGCAAAAAAAAGCCTGCTGGTAAATTGGATAATGAGGTTTTGGAGAAATTCCACCATCCTTCAAGCGGCATGACAGTACATGCTTAGCGTATTTGTTAAGGGACTGGGCATTAGGTTAAACAAGATTGAAGCACTTCGTTTCCTTTATCGAATCATGAAGAACTAAAGTCCTTAAAGTAAAAAAATTCTTTAAAAGGATGTAATCAATATGGAATGAGTACGATATCTAAGTGTAATTCCGTAATATACCGATTGCATTTTGTGTTGAAAAATCATGAACTTCTTAAAATGAGGAAGAAAAAACCAAATTGATTTTTAAAAAAGTGGACGGAAGCGAAAGTTTCCGATATATTAAAGCAGAAATCATAGTTATTTTAGGGGGGCTCGACATCATGAGACCATTTTATTTATATTTAATGAAATTTCGACAACCGAAGGAAATGGATGCTATCACTAAATTTGCCAATCATGCCTATGAGGATCATGGTTTCCCAAAACAATCGACAGATTATAATGAACTGAGCAGTTATTTAGAATTGAATGCAGACTATCTCGAAAGTATGTCTGTATTCGATCAAGCGTGGGAACAGTATGTCCAAATAGAAGAAGGGCTCTTATTGGGAGATCAGGAATAGGGAGGATCGGAAGGATGTTTAAAAGCCTTCAAACCCGAATTTTGCTTTTTTCTTTACTTATTGCAAGTGTGCCTCTTCTGATATTGGGAATCATATCCTATGGATCACAACGTTCCCTTCTGGAGAAGGAAGCAAGAAATGCCCTGAATGCAGGTTCACTGAATATGGTAAATGAAACATATAGCTATTTGAACGAACGGGTCAGTGATGTGAAGTTTATGAGTGCAAATTCGGTAATCATCAATCCTGGCCATTCAAGAGAAGAGAAGTCAGATGAACTAAGAAAGTTTATTGATGCAAAAGGAAATTATTATGGTGTTTTGCATTTGGATATGGAAGGCAATGTCATTGCAGATACATCAAATAAAATGATCGGGGACAACCTCGCGAAGAGAATATGGTTCAAAGAGGCCATAGAAGGTCATGAATTCCTTTCAGACGTTTATAAAACCAGGGCATTCTCAGAACCCATAATGGTTCTAAGTGCGCCAGTATATGATGATGCAGGGAAAATGATCGGAGTCGTATCTCCAGCTTTCCGATTAAAAGGGCTTTGGGAGATGATGGAGAAAAAGGCTAATGAAATTAGCGATAAATACCCAGTGAACTTTTTCATGATCAATCAAGAAGGCATCTTGATTTCGAAAAAAGACCCGCATGGCCTCATGCAGGGTTCTGCCTTGAAAGAATTGGGATTAACGAAAGGGAAGCTGATGGAAGCTTCGTTATCGGATGATTTGTACAGTTCAGAGAATGGTGAAAAAATATATTCCATCCAGCCTGTCCATTCGATTGCAGAAACGGAGAATGAATGGTTTGTTGTTGTGGGTGCTGATAAGAAACAGGTGTTTCAACCTTTGAATGACCTATTAACACGGTACCTGACAATCTACAGCATTGTTTTAGTTTCTATCATTCTGGCTGTCTATTTACTAACAAAGACCATTGTACGGCCAGTTCAAGAACTTGTAGAAGCGACAGAGGATTTCGTTGGAGGAAAGGAATTCATCATTTCCGACAAAAGAAGCTTCGAGGAAATGGAAAAATTGAACCTTGCCTTTCTAAGAATGATGGAAACGATAGAAGATCGTGAGAAGGAAATCGTCCGAACGGAAAAATTGAAATATGTTGGCCAGCTTGCTGCCGGTGTCGCCCATGAAATCAGGAACCCGTTGACGACAATAAAGGGCTTTTTCCAATTATTAAAGAGCCAGGATCATGATACAACATTAATAGAAAAATATAGTGATGTCATGCTTCATGAAGTGGATCGGGTCAATGTATTCGTGACACAACTTCTTGATTTGGCAAAACCGCATCAACTGGAATGGGAGAAATTCGATTTAAAGGATTTCCTTGAAGAAATTTTAGATACATATACCCCCTCAAATCCGAGTTATCATGTAAGAATAATTAATGAAGTGACACAATCCATCTTTGTTTATTCGGACAGAAACCGGTTAAGGCAGGTTCTCTTGAATGTCTTGAATAATTCTTGTGAAGCCATCGAAGCAAGGGGGCAGATTGAACTGCAACAGACTTCCGTGTCCCAATATATGAAATTAGTGATCAGCGATGATGGAAAAGGCATCAGTCCCGAGGATTTAAAAAATATCGGTATGCCCTTTTACACCACCAAACCGGATGGTAACGGATTAGGTGTGGCGACGTGTATTCAGATAATGGAGGAATTAAAAGGTAAATTCCAAATGGAGAGCGTTCGCGACGAAGGAACGAAAGTGACCCTCATCATCCCCACTACGAACCGTCTCATTAAATGAGGCGGTTTTTGGTTGGTTGCAGTGCCCTTTAAGCTAATTGAGCAAAATGCCCTCGCATTTCCATTAACCTCCATGTTTGTTTGTGCATATAATTTACTAATCAAACGATAAGGACCATATTGGGGGATGTCTCTTATGGGCAAAAAAAAACAGCCGAAATTTAAATTAGGCGATACAGTCGTAATAACAATGTATGGGACAGTCGGGAATATAACCGATGTGAAATTTCTCGATGGTGCTTATGTGTATGAAGTGAACTATAGTGAAGGCCTATATATCGAAAAAACATTGCAATCGATAAATGAATATGAAGGAGAAATCCTTTATCCAAAAGAACAGATCGATATTGAATATAAATTTTTATTAGGTGACTTGGTCCAAGTGGATGGATATGAACAGGATTATTTCAAGATTATCGGCTATCGAACGGAAATTTGGCGCTATAAGGAAAATGCCTGGGAGGATGTAATCTATGAGTTATCAAGAATCTCAGATGGTGAATGGCTTGAAGCGCATGAAGAAGAACTGACTTTGATAGCCGATGCTAAACGTGCAGATGGAATTATAAAAAAGTTGGGTCTGTTACTTCCTATAAAGAAAAATGAGCTTGCTATCATTGCTAAACAAAACAACCCTGGTAAAGGTGAGCGAGATATGACAATGACAAAAAATGAAAAAAAGGAAATGATTGATGGACTGTTGGATTTATATAATGATTATTGTAAGCTCTACGAACATTTTGGCGATGATGAATACCGCCATATCATGAAGATTGCCCTTGCGAAAATTGAAAAAGCGGCAGAGGAAATTTATCCAGATCATAAAAAGAAGCAAACGAAGTGAAAGGTATCCCAAACTTTTAAAGGGCAAATTCCAAATTCCCTATAGAAGCTTCCATTCAAATTGAACAGAAATGGATGATATTTTTAGGCACTTCATATGATTTTCCATTATGGGTTGCCTTATTGGTATATTTGTCTCTACACATTCATAGACCTTTAAATAAGGGGGCGATGATTTGCGAGAAATTGAGGTTTTTATTGATACAGAAGAGATAGCGGAATTCTTTTTTCAAGAATTGATAAGACGGGGCTATCTTCCATCAGAAGCTGAAGTTGAAGATCTTGCTGACATCACATTCGAATATCTTCTAGAAAAATGCATAATTGATGAAGAAGTCGATGAGTAACCGGTCATAAGACGGTTAGCAGCTTCCTTTCCCTTAATTTTATTAACGATTAAAAAAAGACGGCGGACCTCCGCCGTTTTGTTTGCGGTTTAGAGTAAGGGTGCCATAAGTCATTTCGTGATTTCCAGTTTTTCAAGTTCTAGGATAAGGTTCAATTTTCCTAACTTGTGGTTGATATGGTATAGTAGTTTTTGAATATCATTTCAACCACAAGTTAAGGAGGACATAGTCGTATGAGCGTACATATTGGTGCAAAAGAAAATGAAATTGCGGAAACGGTCTTACTGCCAGGGGACCCATTGCGTGCAAAATATATTGCTGAAACATTTTTAGAGGATGCTAAACTTTATAATGAAGTTCGAAACATGTTTGGATATACAGGGACATATAAAGGGAAACGAATTTCAGTACAAGGTACTGGCATGGGTGTTCCATCCATTTCCATTTACGTGAATGAATTGATGAATAGCTATAATGTCCAGAAGCTGATTCGTGTGGGAACTGCAGGAGCGATTCAAAAAGATGTAAAAGTCAGGGATGTGATCCTTGCCATGAGTGCTTCGACTGATTCCCAAATGAACCGCATGACTTTCGGCGGAGTGGACTTTGCCCCAACCGCAGATTTCGAATTATTAAGAAAAGCTTATGACGCCGGGACGGCTAAGGGCTTGCAATTGAAGGTCGGTAATGTTTTTACGGCCGATCAGTTTTATAACGATAATAGTGAATTGGAAAAATGGGCAAAATACCAAATACTTGCAATAGAAATGGAATCAGCTGCCCTATACACGCTTGCCGCTAAATTTGGCCGCCAAGCTTTATCTGTATTAACCATTTCCGATCACATTTTAACCGGTGAGGAAACGACGTCGGATGAGCGCCAGTCAACTTTTAACGAAATGGTTGAGGTGGCATTGGAAGCAGCTATCAAGGATTGATAAGTCAGGCGGGTTACCAGGAATAAGCGATGCCGTATAATGACGGTTGTAATAAGGCTCAATTATTCCTTGGTATCCGTATTTTTATTATGTCGGGAGCTGGCTGTTGCCCTTGGAGCTTTCACTATATTAACGTTTGCGAAGTGGTAAAAAAATACATATGGTCATAAATTGTTATTTTTGATAACTATTATTTTTCGATTGGCATGAAAGCTGATAAAATAGGAATGAAATCGTTTATATCGTCATGAAGAATGAAAGTGGTGAGGCTTCAGTGGAAGAAGAAAATCAAAAACAGCCAAAAGAGGCAGGGAAATTCATTAAAATAAAGAAGTTTACATTCATTATGGGGATTTTCTTAGTCATATTTCTAACTGCAGGGATTACTACAATAGCCTTGACCTTTGGAGATGAAAAAGTAGAGTCATTAGCACCGGATAAACATTCGGAATTTGAAAAGCTGTATTCTACATACGATACGATAAAAGACAACTATTATGAAGAGATTGATCAAGATAAGCTGGTTGATGGGGCAATTAATGGAATGATCAAAGCATTGGATGATCCCTATTCTGCTTATATGGATAAAAAGGAAGCATCGAGTTTCCATGAGAGCATCTCTTCATCTTTTGAAGGAATCGGTGCCGAGATTCAGGAGCAGGATGGACAAATCATGGTCGTCTCACCGATAAAAGGGTCCCCAGCAGAAAAAGCAGGGGTAAAACCGAATGATATCATTTTAAGTGTGAACGGTAAAAGCGTTGAAGGACTAAGCTCTTCTGAAGCTGTCTTGAAAATCAGGGGCAAAAAGGGAACGAAAGTGAATTTATCCATCTCAAGAGCTGGTGAGCCGGAACCGATGGAGCTCACCATTAAACGGGATACAATTCCGATTGAAACGGTATATGCGGAAATGCTTGATGATGGAGTTGCAAAAATTCAAGTGACCAGTTTTTCCGAACATACAGTCCAAGAGCTGAAAACGGCGCTTGAAGAAATGTCGAAGAAGGATATGAAGGGTCTCGTATTGGATTTGCGCGGAAACCCAGGGGGACTTCTTGACCAAGCAATAGAAATGGCGAGCCTGTTCATACCTAATGGGAAAGTGGTCCTTCAAGTTGAGGAGCGCAGCGGGAAAAAAGATGTCTATAAATCGAAGAATGAAGGGGAACTGAAAATCCCGGTAGTCGTGTTGATTGATGACGGAAGTGCCAGTGCTTCTGAAATCGTTGCAGCGGCTGTCAGTGAGTCTGCGGACATTCCATTGATCGGTGTCAAGTCATTTGGGAAAGGGACAGTTCAGACTGCCCAAGACTTTGAGGATGGATCTAACTTTAAATATACGGCAGCTAAATGGTTGACTCCTGAAGGCAATTGGATTCATAAAAAAGGGATCAAGCCGGATATTAATGTGAAGCTTCCTGATTATGCCAGCCTTCCGTACATTTCACCTGATAAGGAATTGAAAGCATCCGATTCTTCGAGTGAAGTGAAAGCGGCTGAAGAGATGCTGAAGGTAGCAGGCCATGATCCAGGAAAGATAGATGGATTTTTTGATGAAGCAACCACGAATGCGGTCATAGCGTTCCAGAAGGAACAAAAAATTAAAGAAACTGGGACAATTAAAGATGATACTACCGTGAAATTAATGCAGGTCATCCGCGAGAAGATCCTTAAAAACGACACACAAGTGAAAAAGGCAGTCGAAGTATTAAAGAAAGAAATTAAATAAATGATTATGCCCGAAAAGCCTGTCAGCGATTATCGTTGGCAGGCTTTTTTGTCGTTAAATGCATAAAATTCCATTATTGTACAGATAATAGGGATAATTTTCCGATGAGGTGAGGCAATGAAAGAAAAGGTATTCTTCATATATCTATTGATCTTGATTCTGGCAGGCTGCACCTATGCCCCTTTACCCAAACAAAATGGAAATGCAGGTACGGATAAAAAACTAACCAAAGAAGACGACCAGGAAAGCGTGAAAACATTTCTGTTAATTGGTGTTGATACAAGGGGAGAGCAAAAATCTCGATCAGATGCGCTTATCCTGGCAAAATACTTTCCTGAGCAGGAGAAACTGAAGCTGGCTTCCATCATGCGTGATAGTTATGTGAAAATGCCCGGGAATAAGTCAGGATATAACAAAATAAATGCAGCTTATTATTATGGTGGAAGGGAACTGCTTAAGAAAACCATACAGGAGAACTTCGATATCAAGGTCGATCATGTAGCGGTAATCGACTTCCAGGGATTTGTGAAAATGGTCGATTTACTTGCCCCTGAGGGGGTAGCGGTGAATGTAGATCAGGAAATCATTGATGATATGAGCATTCAAGCAAGTGTTGGCAAAAATGTTTTACATGGTGAGGAAATATTGAAATATGTCCGTTTTAGGCATGACGATGAAAGTGATTTTGGAAGGGTGGAGCGTCAACAAGAAGTCATGGTTCAATTAAAAACAGCTTTCGTAAATCAAATCTCATCCTTCGAAGGGATGGCAGCCCTTCCTAGTATCATCGAACAAGGACTCTCGTACCTGGATACAGATATTGGTCTGAAAACATTAATGGAAATGGGTCCAAAAGCCTTCTTCCATACACCGGACACCGTCGAAACCTTAAGGGTTCCAGTGGAAGGGAGCTTTAAAGATGAAATATATCCCCAGTCCGGAGCGGTTTTGCAAATAGATTTCACTAAAAATAAAAAGGCACTTCAGGAGTTCTTTTCAAAATAATAAGAACTATTATGGAAACAACCTTATATTAAGTGAATATGTTCGAATTCACTTGAATTATTGTATAATAGACCTCGTAAGAATATTTGTAATCATCTATAAAAAACGAGAGGGATAAAAATCCTTCTCGTTTTTTTCACCAATAAAGGAACCTGGATCAATTAACAAAATGCGGAATGTTTTTATTGAAATCCGGTGTTATGATGCCGTTTTCGGTAATGATGCTCGTAATAAGATGATTTGGTGTAACGTCAAAGGCTGGATTGAAAGTCTTCACGTTTTCCGGAGCGATCCTTACACCTTGAATGGAGGTGATTTCCGCTTCATTCCGTTCTTCGATCGGGATGGATGTGCCTGATTCGATGGAAAGGTCGAATGTGCTTGATGGTGCGGCCACATAAAAGGGGATGCCAAAGTGCTTGGCTAATATGGCCAATCCCAATGTCCCGATTTTATTGGCTGTATCTCCATTAGCCGCAATCCTGTCGGCCCCGACGATAATTCCATTTATTCGTTTCTGGTGAATCGTATGTGCAGCCATGTTATCTGAAATTAAGGTGACATCAACCCCCGCTTGCATCAATTCCCAAGCCGTCAAACGCGCACCTTGCAGGACAGGCCTGGTTTCACATGCGTATACTTTTAACGGAAAGTCCCTTTCTTTAGCCAGGTGGAAAGGAGCCAAGGCTGTGCCATACCGAGCTGTGGCAATTCCCCCAGCATTGCAATGGGTTAGTATGGAATCTCCTCTAGTGAATAAGGATAAACCATGTTCCCCGATTTTCCTGCACATTTCTTCATCTTCAGCAAAGATGGCTTTAGCCTCCGATACAAGTGCTTCCTTTGCAGCTGAAATGCTTTGCGCAGCATGCAAGGTGTTCTCCATCCTCCTTAACGCCCAAAAAAGGTTTACTGCAGTTGGCCTTGAAGAGGCGAGTTTTTCAATATGCCTCGTTACATTTCTCTTGAAATCCCCTAATTCAGCGGTTGTTTCCTGTTTGGCACCAAGTGCAACACCAAATGCTGCCGTCAGTCCAATTGCTGGCGCACCGCGAACTTTTAATGTCAAAATGCTGTCATATACATCATTAACTGAATGAAGTTCAATAAATTCAGTTATGGAAGGTAGGGCTTGTTGATTTAATAATGTAATATGGGTATCATCCCAGTGTACCGAATAGGGTAAGGGTGCTAGTGTAGTCATGTGCAGGGCTCCTTTTAAATGGTTGAATAAGATGGCAGTGTACGTTGCTTCAACGCTTCAATGACAGCTGGAACATCTAATTCATCCCGTTTTTTAATTAAAAATGCACCAATTTCCAACGTTGCCGTTTTGGCAGCAATCCTTATCTCTTTATTTTCAATGACGTTTAAATCGGCAACATGGGAAAGGCCAATGGTTCGCCGAATCAGTTCACAGCCGGCAAAACCGAAGGCATCTTTTTTGAATTTTGTCAGTAAGTAAGGCAGATAACCTTTCACATGGCGGAATGGGCTTTTATTTTGACCTTCCCATAAGTCGGTATAAGTTTCTTCAAAGGCATTCCAAAATTCATGAAGGTGTGTGAAAATCTCTTCCTTTCCAGCGCCATTGCGTGTGACTGCCTGGAAAAGAATGTTGGCTGTGTATTGACCAAGGTCAAAACCAACGGGTCCATAAAAAGCAAATTCCGGATCAATAACCTTTGTTTCAGTTTCACTTGCAAATATACTTCCAGTATGTAAATCTCCATGAAGTAAGGCTTCCTGCTCGGTTTCAAAGCTTTGTTTCAGCTTAGCGACCTCAAGTATCACTTCTTGATCATTCCAGATAATTTTGGCGGCATCAGTCAATTCCACCTCGAAGTCTCCTGGGAGTTCCTCAAAAAATGGATCCGTGAAAATGAAGACCTCAGTGATTTTGCAGAGTTCTGGATTCGTGAAATGTCGGGCCACTTCCTTTTTCGCAGATGGTTCTAGATGATAATCGGATGTATAAAATGCCGTCTTCGCAACAAACTCACCAATATGCTGTGAAAGCAATGGATATGAATCGCCATCGATCAATCCTGTTCTAACGATTTTCAAGTGAGATAAATCCTCCATGACCGTGATGGCAAGCTGTTCATCCGAATAATAGACTTGCGGTACGAATTCAGGGCAATAACTTCTGAAATGAATCAGCGCATTCGCTTCAATGGAAGCCCTTTTCAATGTCAGCGGCCAGCTTTCACCAAGTACCTTGGCATAAGGGACCGCTTGTTTGATGATTATTCCTGTATTTGTGTGCATGTCTGTAACATGAAAAACATAATTTAAGTTTCCATCGCCGATTTCTTTACACTTTAAACTTGCATCCGCATTGACCAACCCAAGTTTTTTTGCAAGGGTTATAGCTGTTTCGTTTGTCAATCTCTTAAAATTTGAATGGTTTTGAGTCATTTTTTTCCCTCCAGAATCAAAATAAGAATAAAAAAGCCTCTTTCATATAGAAAGAGGCAGAAGTTTTGGCTTCGGACCTCTTATCTTCCAGAAAATGAATTCTGGTGGAATTAGCACCGTGCTCTGTGGATTTTATAATCCGGCGGTGAATCCGCCCCATTTCACAATGGTATTACAGTCGGTTGCTGGGCTTCATAGGGCCTTTATCCCTCAGCCTGCTCTTGATAAGAGTGAATGTTTTCTGAAATTTTAATCTTCGGGAAAATAATAACAACCTTTTGAATAGTTTGTCAATGGGTAAATTAATAAAAATCAGGGCGGCGATCTTCAAATACAGGTATTTTGTTTCGGGCTTCCGTAACTTTATTGAAATCCAAGGTGCCTGTCAAGAGTTCGTTTCCTTCTCCGGCTTCACTAATGAGATTCCCCCATGGATCAATAATCAAGGAATGACCAGCAAATGTATTATTGACATCCGAACCTGAACGATTAACGGCTACAACATAGGCTTGGTTCTCGATGGCACGGCTAATCAATAAGGCTCTCCAGTGATCGAGTCTCGGCTTTGGCCATTCCGCCGTTACGAATAGAACTTCGGCGCCTTGAGCGGTATGGGCACGCTGCCATTCAGGGAAACGGATGTCATAACAAATGAATCCAGCACATATTTTTTCATCAAGAGTAAATAAACCATCTTTTTCTCCTGGCTGCAGGAAATGATGTTCATCCATTAACTGAAATAAGTGAAGCTTATCATATTCTTTAATGAGATTCCCATGTTTATCGATGATGATCATCGTGTTATAGATTCCCTTGCTTGTCTTTTTCGCGATGGAACCGCCTATGATGTGAATCTGGTGTTTTTGTGCCTGTGTTTTTAAAAATTCAATCGTTTTTTCTGCCTCCTGATCAGCAATCTCATTTAACCTGGTCAAGTCGTATCCTGTTGTCCAAAGCTCCGGTAAAATGACGATATCGGGTTCTGACCGTGTTGCTTTTTCCAACCATTGTTCTGCAACCTGAAAATTGATATCCGGTTGACCAAAGGCTATATCCATTTGAATACAAGCTATTTTCCATTTCATCGATTAAAACCTCCACATGTAAAAAATGCTTTACAAGACTATGATAAACATATATCATTTGTGACTAGAATTTCAAGAAATTTCAGAGAAGGTGTATAAATGTTGCAATTCGAAAAATCCGGCCAGCTTCAGGACCTGCCCAAGCAGTTTTTTGCTTCACTAGTCGCAAAAGTCAATGCAATCACGGAGCAAGGACATGATGTCATTAATTTAGGCCAGGGAAACCCTGATCAGCCGACGCCAGAACATATCGTGAAAAGTTTGCAGTCGGCTGCTGAAAAAACGATTAATCATAAATATTCGCCATTCCGGGGACATCAATATTTGAAAGATGCTGCCGCCGTCTTTTATGAACGAGAATACGGTGTCAAGCTGGATCCGAATAGCGAAGTGGCGATTCTCTTCGGGGGGAAGGCAGGTCTTGTCGAACTGCCGCAGTGTTTATTGAATCCAGGTGATACAATCCTTGTTCCAGATCCCGGCTATCCCGATTATCTTTCCGGAGTTGTTTTAGCCCGGGCAAAGACCGAACTCATGCCTCTGACAGAAGAAAATGATTTTCTTCCGAAATATGATGACATACATAAAGAAGTACTTGATAAAGCCAAAATGATGTTCTTGAACTATCCGAATAATCCCACAGGTGCTTCTGCAACTGATAGTTTCTTTGATGAAACCGTCTCCTTCGCAAAAGAGCATTCCATTTGTGTGGTCCACGATTTCGCTTATGGCGCGATCGGATTCGACGGAAAAAAACCGATAAGCTTTCTCCAATCGGAGGGAGCGAAGGATGTAGGAATAGAAATATACACACTATCGAAAACATACAATATGGCAGGATGGAGAGTAGGCTTCGCAGTGGGGAATAAGAGTGTAATAGAAGCTCTTGAACTATTACAAGACCATCTTTATGTGAGTCTTTTCCCGGCGATACAAGAAGCTGCGGCAAGTGCTTTGCTTGATTCGCAGAGCTGTGTAGAGCAGTTAGTGCAGATGTACGAAGGTCGAAGGAATGTTTTCATTGAGGGATTGAGGGCAATCGGCTGGGATGTCAAAGCGCCTGCGGCATCGTTTTTTGCCTGGCTCAAGGTACCTAAAGGTTTTACGTCAGAGAGTTTTGCAGACTATTTATTAGCGCATGCCCACGTAGCTGTTGCCGCAGGGAATGGATTCGGTGAATTTGGCGAAGGTTACGTCAGGGTAGGGCTGCTGACCTCGGAAGAACGGCTTGAAGAGGCTGTGGAACGAATACGTACATTAAACTTATTTTAACGATGGATTGAGGTATCCGACTTATTCACCGTTAAAATAGTTAAAACTTATTGACAAAGTAGGGATTACCTGTCAGAATACAAAATAAATTCTTAATCTTTCGATACTTGAATGCAATTTATATATCAGCGTTTTCTTATTTTGAGCAGGTGGAGGGACTAGCCCTATGAAGCCCAGCAACCGACCGTAATTCCATTGTAAAATGGGGCGGAATTCTTCGCCGGATTTCCTGAAATCCACAAGGCACGGTGCTAATTCTTGCAGCCAATGGCTGGGAGATAAGAAGATGGCTTTTTAAAGCCTCTTCTTTATGAAGGGGCTTTTGCCATTTTGAGACCATTTCAGTTTAATGACATCGAGAGTTTACTAACGTGTTATAGGAGTGATCAGATGAGCGAGATAGTCGCTACTTATTTAATTCATGACTTCACTGGAAATCATGAGAAAAAAGCAGAGAGCATTGCCCTAGGTTTGACTGTCGGGACATGGACGGACCTGCCACATTTAGTCCAGAAACAACTGGAAAAACATAAGGGGCGCGTTGTATCGGTGACACCACTTTTGGAAGAAGAGAGGGCAAACAGCTACTTTAATCGTAAAGTATACCGTTCGCTTATTAAAATTGCCTATCCGGCAGGGAATTTTTCCCTTGATTTACCTGCAATCCTCACGACTGTCTTCGGCAAACTTTCATTGGACGGAGAAATAAAACTCATAGACCTGGATTTTGTCGGTGATATTCAAAACGCTTTTCCCGGACCGCAATTTGGCATTGGAGGCATAAGGGAAAAGATTGGCGTATTTAACCGTCCTCTGGTGATGAGCATCTTTAAAGGTGTATTAGGAAGAGACCTGGCATTCCATAATGAGCAACTGAGGCAACAAGCATTAGGGGGCGTCGACCTAGTTAAAGATGATGAGATCCTCTTCGACCAGGAACTGACTCCATTTTTCGATAGAATAAAAACGGGAAAAAGAATATTGAATGAAGTCCATGAAACCACTGGCCACCGTACTTTATATGCTGTCAATCTATCAGGGAAAACATTTGAATTACTGGATAAGGCAGAGCAGGCGGCTGAAGCAGGGGCAGATGCTTTATTGTTCAACGTTCATACATATGGTTTGGATGTATTGCAGGCCTTGAGTGAACATGATCGTATCAAGTTGCCGATCATGGCGCACCCCGCCTATAGCGGGGCATTGGCAGCTTCATCATTTTACGGGATCGGCTATCCATTATTACTTGGTAAATTAGTAAGGTTATCAGGTGCGGATTTATCTTTGTTCCCATCCCCTTATGGAAATGTCGCACTGGAAAAAAAGGAGACCTTGGCGATTGCTGAAGCTCTGACAAAGGATGAACTTTCATGGAAAAAAGCCTTCCCTGTTCCTTCTGCAGGCATTCATCCGGGCATGGTTCCGGACCTGATCAAGGATTTTGGGCTCGATAGCGTGATTAATGCTGGAGGGGGAGTTCACGGGCACCCCGACGGAGCAGAAGGCGGGGCCAAGGCTTTCCGTTCTGCTGTGGAAGCCGTTCTAGCAGGAAAGGATCTATCTGAAGCGGCTGCTGAGGAAGAAACGCTAAAAAAAGCTCTTGTGTTATGGGGAGGCCTATAAGAATAATGAAACCGATCATCTTTTGTGACTTTGACGGAACGATCACCAACACGGATAATATCATTTCCATCATGAAAAAATTTGCTCCTCCGGAATGGGAAGCGTTGAAAGACGATGTCCTTCAGCAAAAAATCAGTATATCTTCAGGAGTTGGGGAGATGTTTTCACTGCTTGATAGTGGCTTGAAGGATGATATCATCCAATATGTAAGAAATACGGCCGGCATTCGTCCTGGGTTTTATGAATTCGTTGAGTATACGAAACAAGCCAACATCCCTTTATATATAGTAAGCGGGGGAATGGATTTTTTCATTGCACCGCTTTTAAATGATATCTTGCCAACAGAGTCCGTTTATTGCAACCATGCATTTTTTGATAAGGAAAAGATTTATATTGAGTGGCCGCATGATTGTGATGATCAATGTAATAATGATTGCGGTTGCTGCAAGCCATCCATTATGAGGGAAATAGCGGGTGCGGAAAGTTTTAAATTCGTTATTGGAGATTCAGTAACGGATTTTGAAGCGGCCAAACAGGCCGATTTTGTCATAGCCCGTGACATACTGCTTGAAAAATGCGAAAGGGAAGGAATTCCACATCAAGGATTTGAAACATTTTTTGATGTAATTGACATTTTAAAGCGGCAGGAGGCGGTTAAAGCGTGAACAATCATTCTAAAGAATGGCGGGAGTTGGCAGATATTAAAGCTGAACTGGCCGAAAGGGATTGGTTTATGGGAACGAGCGGGAACTTGTCCATCCGCGAGCCCAAAAGCGCTTTCTTCTATATTACGGCAAGCGGTAAGGATAAAAGGAAGCAAACGGATTCGGACTTTTTACTGGTGGATTTAAAAGGAAAACCAGTTGAAGAAACGAACCTAAGACCATCGGCCGAAACTTTACTTCATACAGTCATTTACCGGAAAACCAATGCGAACTGTGTACTCCATGTCCATACTGTTGAAAATAATGTGATATCAGAATTGTACGGAGATGAAGGCCAGGTTTCCTTCCGTAACCATGAAATCATTAAAGCGACCGATCGATGGGAGGAGGATTCGGAGCTTCGGATTCCAATCATATATAATCACGCTGACATTCCGTTGTTATCTGATAAGTTTAAGCTACATGTCGAAGCAGACTCTGGCGCCGTGCTGATTCGCAATCATGGCATTACGGTTTGGGGTAAAAGCGGACTCGAAGCAAAAAGAATACTTGAAGCTTGCGAATTTTTATTTCAATACCAACTATTGCTTAATCAACAAAAGGCGTTTGCAGTTTCTTTAAGATAAACACTCATAGAGGAGGAATGAATGATGGCGACGATCAGATTCCATGAAACAAACGAGGTTCTTGAAAACGGTGAACAGGTAAAAGGATTTTTAGAAACACAAGGGGTTATTTATGAACAATGGGACATTTCTAAATTACCGGCCCATCTTGTGGAAAAATACGATCTAACAGATGCTGACAAGGAGGAAATCCTTGTAACATTCCAATCAGAGATAGCGGAAATCTCTGAAAGAAGAGGTTATAAAGCGCATGATATCATCACATTATCAGATGCAAATCCGAACTTGGATCAAATGCTTGAAAACTTTAAGCAGGAACATCACCATGAAGATGATGAAGTGCGTTTCATAGCAGGTGGTACTAGTATCTTCGCCATAGAAGGCAATGATAAACAGTGGTTTGATGTACGTCTTAATCCAGGAGATCTTATTAGTGTACCAGAATCAACAAGACATTATTTCACACTCGCAGAAGATCGGAAAACTGTTGCTGTCCGTATTTTCGTTACAGCGGCAGGATGGGTGCCGATTTACGAAAAAGACGAAGTTCAAGCATAATCATTGTTGCAAAACCAGCTTACGGGCTGGTTTCTGTTTGCAGACAAAAGGGAAGACGGAAAGGTCTCACCTAACCTTGATTTTTTAAAAAAACATGATTAATCCTTTATGGTTTTTCTATTTTTCAGGAAAGAAATCTCGCAAGATTGAAGAAATTTGCGACACTCCAGCCGAATAGCTGGCTAGCCGAGATTCCACAGATGCTTGCGCCGATGAGGCCTGTCAGACAGTCGGCGGAAAGAGAGCGGATTTCTGAAATCGACTGGACGTTTTTAAATAAAAAACTACAGTCGAACTCGCTTTTCTTCGAATTTGTCTATGTTTGAAACCAGCTTACGGGCTGTTTTTTTTATGTCGATCCGGCAAGTGCTTTAGTAAGATAAGTATGATAAAATTTAATGGAATCGAATTTACCCGGATCATAGGAGCAGATAAGAATGAAAACAACCGAAGTGTACATATTGGGCGGCTTTCTCGGCAGCGGGAAAACGACGCTTCTTCGAAATATTTTAAAACAGGAAAGTGAAGCGGGTAGAAAAGTGGCCGTGCTGTTAAATGAGCTCGGCAGTGTATCGGTTGACAGCGGACTCATTGGTGATGGAGTGCCTCTTAAGGAGCTGTTTGACGGGTGCATTTGCTGCACAATTCAAGATAAACTGGAGGTTCAGCTTCATGAATTGCTAACGGAAAATGAACTGGATGCGGTTTATATTGAAACGACGGGCGCAGCTCATCCAGTTGAAGTATTGGATGGCATCATGTCGCCGATCTTCGCCAAAAGGCTGGAGTATAAAGGGATTATCACTGTCGTCGATTTATTAAGGTGGCGCGATCGGGAGGAACTGTCTCCACAGCTTCGGCAGTTGCTTGCCGAGCAAATCCACCATGCCGATTTCATATTATTGAATAAAGTGGATTTGGTAAGTGAGATGGATGCCGCACAGCTGATATATACGATACAAGCGCTGAATCCGGATGCTGTATGTTTATTGACGGAGTATGCAGCCGTATCCTTGGCATCATTGCAGCAAATGCAAAGAAAACGGCATAATGGCCATCAAAAGCTTGATGTACAGGACCATTTGCATTTAACTGCAGTCGTTCATACATTCGAAGGTGCCGTGGCACAAACCGACTTTGAAGAGTGGCTTAGGGCTCTGCCGGAAACGGTCTATCGGATGAAAGGATACATTTCCTTTACACATTCACAATACCCCCATTTATTCCAATACTCATACGGAATGCCAATGTATATGAATGAAATGATGAAAATGCCATTGAATATCGTCATGATCGGGGAAAAGTTGGATAAGGAAATGTTGATCGGTCAGTTGAAAGCTTTGGAATTGAAAGCTGCCCGATAAAAGTTTACCGCCCATTAAAGAAGGGAAACATAAAAAGGAGACATTCTTATCAAGGAGGCGGTTTTAGTGCCATGGAATAAGGACGATTACCCAAACTCGATGAAGAATCTAGATAAAGATGTAAGGGAAAAGGCTATAGAAATCGCCAATGCATTATTGGATGAAGGATATGAGGATGGAAAAGCCATTCCAATCGCCATAGACCGAGCTAAGATGTCGGTAGGAAAAGATTGAAAAAATGGTCAGACCCACAAATGGGTCTGACCATTTTTATTGTTGCATTCCAAAGGCGGCAAATGTCTTTTCGTCTTCTATCAATCCGCAAGCAGCACATTGAACCCGAACTTCAGGACCATTATAGGCTAGATGGAATGGCTGAAGGTCATCGTTCGAATATTGTTCAATGATCTCACCTGACTGCGGATCCTTTTTAATGGGGGTTGCTACTTGCTGAATGAGATTGAAGCGAGATTTATTTGTCCGGCAATTCGGGCAGCGGTATACTTGAGACATTGTACTCACTCCTTTTTTGAATTTTTAAAAGCGTGATCGTATTATTAAGATAGTCTTTACAAACTTGAACATTAATATGTATAAATTAGTAATGGATGGAAGGGATAACATGAAAGAAAATGTCAGGCAAGAAGAATTACTGATGGCTTATTTAAGCATATGGAACAATCGTAAGGTGATCGATGGAGGTGGAAGGGAAGTGTTGGCGGAACTCATCCGTCGTGAGCTTTTGGATGAAAATGCCCATCCCCGTGCCCGAAAACCAGTATTGGAGAAATTTTACCTCTGTATTAAACGCGTGATGGAATCCTCGCTTTCAGAAGAAATGAAAAATGCGATCGTCATGGCCTATATCACTGAATTGGAAAGATTATGATTCCGGGTGTGTTACGGATGCTTGTTAGCAAATATTCTTTTCAGCTTCATACTTTTTTCACAAATCATTGTTAAAATCTTTAAAAAATGGCTCTTTTCGTAAAGATTGTCATTTTTAAAACGAAACGATTTAAGGTTGAATGGAGCGCAAGTGCGAGACTCTTGCGGGAGCAGCGGGACAGGTGAGACCCCATAGGCGTTTACGCCGAGGAGGCTCACCGCCCGCCCCGCGGAAAGCGAGCATCTGGAG